>NZ_CP045246.1:3000000-3307057 GCF_035189165.1 Arthrobacter sp. JZ12
CAAGCCCATGGCAGAGGCCACACCTACCGAAATCTACAATCGCGCCAAACAAGAGGGCGAGCGCAGGCTGTTCATGCCGCCGCTCGAACAGATATCGACCGGTTTCATTGCCGGTGTGACGATCGTTTTCGGGATTGTTGCGCTGGCGACCGCCCAGCACCTTGTGGAACCTGCAATGGGTGTAGGACCCGGCAAGCTTGTCGGAGCCCTGGCCTTCGGGATCGGGCTGGTATTCCTCATCATCGGCCGCTCGGAACTGTTCACTGAGAACTTCTTTGGCCCAGTGGCAGCGGCGATCGACCGTCGACAATCAGCGGCCTGGGTACGCCTGGCCCGGCTGTGGGGCCTCATCCTGCTTCTCAACCTACTAGGCGGAGCCGTGATGGCCGCCGTTTTCGTGGTTGAGGGCGCTCTGCCTTCCGGCGCACACCAGGTTCTCTCCAGCATGGCCGAAGAAATCAACGGGAAGAGTGGGCCCGCGACGTTCATGCGCGCAGTTGCAGCCGGAACATTGCTGACTTTGCTGTCGTACCTGCTTCACGCCGTGACCTCTTCGGCAAGCCGGATCGCTCTGGCGTATCTTGCAGGTGTCTTCCTCGCGCTGGGTGCCTTCGACCATGTCGTTGTGACCGCACTACATCTGCTCGCGGGGCTATGGCTTGGCGCCCAGGTGACCTATCCCGAACTGGCCCTGCACATACTGCTGGTTGGCGCCGGGAACCTTGTGGGCGGAGTCCTGCTCATGACACTCACCCACACAGCACAGGCGAAAGGGGCAGGACCGCGCCGAAAGTAGGGGAGGCCGCGCACCTTACCGCCAACCCCTTGCGCCCAGGGCCCACGGGCGAGGCAATGCTACAGCGCCCTAGCCACCAAGCAGATGGTCGAGCATGGCCGCTGCGATTTCCTCCGGGGAATCCTCCATTGGGATGTGCTTGCCCGCTACTTCAACCAGGTCGCTTGAGGGTATCTCGGCGGCGTAGCGGCGGGCGAAGCTCACTTTCTGGAAGTCATCATCCCTGCCCCAGACCAACCTCGTCGGCACGGATGCGGCCGCCAGGGCCGGCAGCAGGTCAAGGGTGTAACGCGGATCTGCGGCGCCTGCCATTGCCATCCATGAGCGGGCGCGGGCCGGGCTCCGCCAAGGAGAGACGTAGTCGTCCACTTCGTCCGCACCGAGGTGCCGTTCCGTCATGAGCTGCATCGACTCGGTTCGCGCCGCCAGCAGATCCTCGGGACTCGTGTCCGCACGGAGAATCGGATCACGGAACCGCGCAACCGCCGGCACGGGCCAGGAATCAAACATCACAGCGTTGACCAGCACCAACCTTGTCACCCGGCCGGAATAAGCCGCCAAGTGCTGGGCTACTCCCCCACCTATATCGTGTGCCGCTACAGCGAAATCATTCAGGCCGAGCGCATCCGCCGCGTCCTCGACCACCCTTGCCAATGACGGGATGTTGGCCGACTCGACGTCGAGCTCCCCTTCGCTGCACCCAAAGCCGGGGAAATCCAACGCCAGGCAGCGAAATTCCCTTGCCAATGAAGGCAGGACAGGCTGCCATACGCGGCTCCAGAACGTGCCGTGCAGAAGGAGCAGCGGTGGTGCGTCCGGGCGGCCTGCTTCAAGGTAAGACAACGGCGTTCCCTTCACCTCCACCGTCTTCCTGACTACCTGTGCTTTCACACTCATGGTCATCTCCTTCGTCTCGCCTGCGAATATTGTCGTTCCCGATCCGATGCATGCGTCCACCGCAACACGTGTCCGAGGGAGGTACCCCAGACAGGGGCTGCTGAAACATATCCCGGAAACCGCTGGAGCACGCCGTCGACCGGTTGCTTCGCTCGCTGCTCCAGTTTGAGCGACTCTCGTGCAGGGGCCGGGGGCCACCCTTCCTGCGCAGGAGGTGGCAGCTTGACGCCTATACCCCCGCAGGGTATTTTGTTTCCGACCCAGATACCCCTTGGGGGTATACAGACCGATGCATTCGGAGCGAAACGCAATATGACCACTGCAGTCAAAACACGGGGAGCACTGGTCCCCCTACTCGTGATCGCCACTGCACAGCTGATGCTGGTGCTCGACGACTCGATTGTGAATATCGCCCTACCCAGCATCCAGCGCGAACTCGGCGTCGATTCGGTCCATCTGCCCTGGATCGTGAACGCGTACATCCTCTCCTTCGGCGCGCTCCTGTTGCTGGGCGGCCGGACGGGTGACCTATGGGGCCGACGAAGAACCCTGCAGCTTGGACTAACGATCTTCATCGCCGCCTCGCTACTCGGCGGACTGAGCCAGAACGCCGTTATGCTCATCGGCGCCCGGGCCGTACAGGGAATAGGCGCTGCATTGGTTGCGCCGAATGCACTCGCCCTGATCACAACAACCTTCCCCGACCGCAAGACGCGGGACACGGCCCTTTCCCTGTATGGCACGATGTCCGCACTCGGTGTCGTGGTGGGGCTACTGCTGGGTGGGTTCCTGACCGACACCCTTGGCTGGCGCTGGGTGTTCTTCATCAACATCCCCATCGGGCTGCTGGTGATCCTCGGGACCCGCACTCTCGTCGCCGCCGACCGCCACCCGGGACGGCTCGGGATCATCGGCGCTGCACTGGGCACCGGCGGAATGGTGCTACTCGTGTACGCGATCACGCGTTTCGGTGAGGCGGGCTTCGCAGATCCCACCCTGTTCATCCTCCTGGCCGGTTCCGCGGTTCTGCTCGCGACTTTCATCAGCACACAGGCACGTAGCCGGCATCCCCTGATGCCGCTCGATCTATTCGGGGACCGCAATCGCTCCGGTGCGTACGTAACCGTGCTGCTGCTGGCAATCGGCCCAATGGGCACGCTCTACGTCATTACTCTGTACCTCCAGCAGGTGCAGCAGTACAGCCCCATCCAGACGGGTATTGCGTGGCTGCCGTTCGCCGTCGGACTGGTGTTGGGTGCGGGCGGGGCACCCAAGCTACTCCTACGGGTACCGGCTCGGGCGATTGCCTCCGTGGGGGCGCTCCTGAGCGCTGTGGCAGCATTCTGGCTCTCCGCCATCGCAGTCGATTCGAGCTACTGGCTGCACCTTGCGCCCGCGATGCTGATCCTGGCGCTCGGATTCGGGCTGGCGGTTATCGCCCTCACCCAGGCCGCGGTGTACCGGGTCGACGCGGATAAGGCCGGCATCGCCTCGGCCCTGCTGAACTCGGCCCAGCAGATCGGCGTGGCGCTCGGGCTCGCACTGCTGGCTACGGTCGCCGCAACCACCTCGGCCCTGCCCGGCAACGCGGGAATGAACGACGGCGCGGCCCTCACCGCCGGATACGGAACGGCCCTCCTGGTCGCGGCAGCGGTACTGCTCGCCGCGGCGGCGGTGGCGATCGCCACTCTGCGCCCCGGTACCACTGCCGAGTCGGCCGCCTGAGAAGGGGCCCCCTGACAAGGGGTGCACCCCAGCTTCCCCTGTGTAACCGCCCCTTTTTGTGACCGCTCACGTGTTATGTCATTGGTCACAGATCCCGGCATCAGGGCCGCTCCAAAGGGTCCGACAGCTATCCTGAATGCATCGCCGCAGCCATCATCGGGGCTCTCGATGTCGGCCGCATCTCGCGGAAACCTGAAAAACCAATGCCGGTTGGCCGAACGCGCACGCGTCCATCGAGCCCGCCGGAGCAACGCCGGGCAACCGGCGAGAGAAAGGACCGATCAGCGTGGATCACAACCCTTCAGTCACCCGCGACGCATGGATAAGCCGCGAGGCCCTCGCCGAGGGGATGATTCCCCTCATCGGACGCCTCTACCGCGAAAACAACGTGGTCACCAGCATCCATGGGCGCAGCCTCATCAACAAGTCCACCATGGGCATCCTCAAGGCGCACCGCTTCGCGCGCCGCATGAGCAAGGAGGAGCTGCTCCTCGAGGAGACCGCTCCCCTGCTCGGTGTCCTCGCCGAACTCGATCTTGGAGCCGCCTCCATCGACGTCGCCCGCCTCGCCCAGAAGTACAAGGCTGAGGCCGGAGAGACCTCCCTCGAGAACTTCCTCCGGGCAGAACTGGCCGACGTCGTCGGTAAGCGGGGCGCCGACGAGCGCCGCAGCACCGACGTCGTTCTCTACGGTTTCGGTCGCATCGGCCGCCTGGTTGCCCGCCTGCTCATCGAGAAGGCAGGCGGCGGGCACGGCCTGTGCCTGCGCGCGATCGTGGTCCGCAAGGGTGCCGCGAACGACCTCATGAAGCGCGGCAGCCTGCTTCGCCGCGACTCCGTCCACGGCTCCTTCGAGGGCAGCATCCAGGTGGACGAGGAAACCAACACCATCACCGCCAACGGCGTGCGGATCCAGGTCATCTACTCGGATGACCCGGCATCCATCGACTACACGGCCTACGGCATCAATGACGCCCTTGTTGTGGACAACACCGGGCGTTGGCGCGACGAAGAGGGACTGGGCCAGCACCTGAAGAGCAAGGGCGTTGCCCGCGTCCTTCTGACCGCCCCGGGCAAGGGCGGCCTGAAGAACATCGTCCACGGCATCAACCACACGGACATCAGCCCGGATGACGCCATCGTCACCGCCGCCTCCTGCACCACTAACGCGATCACGCCGGTGCTCAAGGCCATCAACGAAGAGTTCGGTGTGGTGCACGGCCACGTGGAGACGGTCCACTCCTTCACCAACGACCAGAACCTGATCGACAACTTCCACAAGGGCGACCGCCGCGGACGCTCCGCTGCCCTCAACATGGTGATCACCGAGACCGGTGCCGCCAAGGCCGTGGCCAAGGCCCTGCCGGAGCTAGCCGGCAAGCTCACCGGCAGCTCCATCCGTGTGCCTACCCCGGACGTCTCGATCGCCATCCTCAACCTCACCCTGGCGAAGGAGACCACCAAGGAAGAGGTCAACGACTACCTGCGCAGCATGTCGCTCCACTCAACACTGCGCAAGCAGATCGACTACATCGACTCACCCGACGTCGTCTCCACCGACTTCGTGGGATCCCGCCGCGCAGGCACCGTTGACGGCCTCGCAACCATCTGCAACGACACGAACCTTGTGCTCTACGTCTGGTACGACAACGAGTTCGGCTACAGCTGCCAGGTTGTGCGTGTCATGGAGGAGATGGCCGGCGTGAACGCGCCGTCGTTCCCCGCCAAGGACGCGGTACCGACGGCCAAGGTGCCCGCAACCGTCTAGGCACTCCTTCGCCCCAGACCCGCGGATCCGTTGCCTGCCCGCAAAGGTAGCGGCGTCGACGCTCCGGCATCGGCGTCGACACAACGGATCCGCGGGTTTTGTGCACCCACGGACCGCCTGACACTCCTATACTTTCGCCATGGGCACCTCCCTCGTGTTCGGGCTGATCGCCTCCACGCCGCTGATTATCGGGTCCCTGATCGGGATCCGCTTCTCGTTGCCGAAGCGCGTGCTCGCAATCCTGCTGTCCTTCGCCGCCGGCTCCCTCATCACGGCACTGGCGTTCGAACTGTTCCTTGATGCGTACGAGCACGGCGGCCTGCCTATCGCGATCATCGGTCTTCTGGTCGGCGCGGTTGTCTTCACCGTCCTGAGCGCGTTGCTCGACAAGTGGGCGCAGCCCAAGGACCAGGACGTCCCGGCCGATGAGTACGAGGGCAGCGCGAAACTCGACACCGATGCAGCTGCGTCAGACCAGCGGGCCTCCAGCGCTTCCAAGCGTGGGGCTGCCGGTCTGGCCCTGCTCGCTGCCGTAACCCTTGACGGTGTTCCGGAGAACGTCGCCCTTGGGGTGGCGCTCGGTGAGGGCAGCGGCGGGTTGGCGCTGCTGGCCGCCATTTTCGTATCGAACCTCCCGGAAGCGCTGGTCGGATCCTCGTCCATGCGCAGCCAGGGCATGAAGAAGGGCCGCATCCTCGGTCTTTGGACCATCTGCGCGGTACTGTTGGTCGCCGCCGTCGTAATCGGTGCCGGCCCACTGTCCGGTGCCGACCCCCAGACCATTTCCCTCCCGCTGGCCTTTGCGGCAGGCGCGGTGATCGCGTCGCTCGCCGACACCCTCATGCCCGAGGCGTACGAGCACGGCGGGCCCGCGGTCGCGCTGAGCACGGCAGCCGGGTTTGTGCTCGCCTTCGCCCTCTCGCTGATGTAGGCAGGGCCGCACGGGCACGGGCAGGGCCCTATAGTCGGAGGATGGAAAATCGCATTCTCGGCAAGACCGCCCGCAACGTTTCAGTCATCGGCCTCGGGACCTGGCAGCTCGGCGCGGACTGGGGGTCCGTTGATCCCTCGCAGGCCACGGCCGTCCTGGAAGCAGCAGTTGACGCCGGAGTGAACTTCTTCGACACCGCGGACGTCTATGGCGACGGACGCAGTGAACAGACAATCGGTGATTTCCTGCAGGACAACCCGGGACTCGACATCACCGTGGCCACGAAGATGGGCCGACGCGTCGACCAGGTCCCCGAGAACTACGTCCTGCCCAACTTCCGGCAGTGGATCGACCGTTCCCGCCGCAACCTCCGCCAGGACACCCTGGACCTGGTGCAGCTGCACTGCCCGCCCACGCCCGTGTACTCGAACGCCGAGGTCTATGACGCCCTGGACACCCTCGTCTCCGAAGGTGCCATCCGCAACTACGGTGTGAGCGTCGAGCGGACCGAAGAAGCCCTCGAAGCCATCAGCCGCGGCGACACCGCCACGGTGCAGATCATCCTCAATGCCTTCCGGCTCAAGCCTCTCGACGAGGTTCTGCCGGCGGCCAAGCAGTCCGACGTCGGCATCATTGTGCGCGTTCCGCTCGCCTCAGGCCTGCTCTCCGGCAAGTACAGCAAGGAAACGGCGTTCCCCGAGAACGACCACCGCAACTACAACCGCGACGGCTCCTCCTTCGACGTCGGGGAGACCTTCTCCGGCGTCGACTTCGAGACCGGACTGGCAGCCGTCGAGGAGTTCGGCAACCACGTGCCCGACGGCGTGAGCACCGCCCAGGCGGCCCTCGCCTGGATCCTGGCGCAGGACGGTGTCAGCACCGTCATCCCCGGCGCTCGCTCACCGGAACAGGCCCGCGCCAACGCCGAAGCTGCCGGCATGGCAGCGCTAGGCGGAGACCTTACGCCTGCTGTCCAGGACATCTACGACCGGTACTTCCGGGAAGCCGTCCACTCCCGCTGGTAGCAGCTGCGCCGCGCAGACGCTCCAAAAGCGCCGCTCCCTCCCCAGAAGCGCCGGGAAAGTGCAGGATCGTAGGGATGACCCCACGATCCTGCGCAGAACCGGCGCTTTTGCCGTGTGCCAGGTAGGGCAGAACCGGCGCTTTTGCGATGAGCTACCCCTGGATCGCCCGCACCAGTGAGTCGAACCGTGCCAGCCCTGGCAGGTCCTCCACGAGTACGACGCCGTCGGGTCCGGCCAGCGGGACCTGCCAGTTGAGATACTGCTCGGCCGTAGTGCCGGGCTGGTTCTGGGTGCGTTCCTCGCCGACGGCGTCGGTCAGCGCAACTCCCAGCAGGACGGACGGGGTCTGAGCGATGAAGGCGTGCATCGCCTCGACCGTCTCCTGCACCGACTGTGGCTTTAGGCCGGTTGAGGACCGCACCAGGGACAGGACGCCGTCCTGCGCTTCCCGGTCGGCCTCACGCTCTTCCTCGACCGGCCTGCTGAGGAGCCCCAACTCCTCACGCAGGTCTACGTGCCGGCCCGTCAGGTAACCGGCGCTGGGCGGGAGGTCATGGGTTGTCACCGTGGTGAGGCACGCCCGGCGGTACTGCTCAGCCGGGCGGGGAGTTTCGTCGTCGTACTCAAACCACAGGATGGACGTGCCCAGCACGCCGCGCTCGGCCAGGTACTCCTGGACGCCCGGCTCGAAGACGCCCAGGTCCTCACCGACGACGACGGCGCCCGCCCGCTCTGCCTCGAGCGCGAGGATCCCGATGAGCGCCTCGTGGTCGTAGTACACATAGGCGCCGTCGCCCGGCATCGAATCCTTCGGGATCCACCACAACCGGAACAGTCCCAGGATGTGGTCGATGCGGATGCCGCCCGCATGCCGGAGGATGGTCCGCAGCATGTCACGGTAGGGCGCAAATCCGGCCTCGGCGAGCCGTTCCGGGTGCCACGGCGGCTGGGCCCAGTCCTGACCCTGCTGGTTGAACATGTCCGGGGGCGCGCCGACACTGATGCCGGAGGCAAGGACATCGCTCAGGGTCCAGGCGTCGGCGCCGGCCGGGTGCACACCAACCGCGAGATCGTGCATGATTCCGATGTTCATCCCGGCCTGGCCGGCGGCGCGCTGCGCGGCTTCAAGCTGCTCGTCGCACAGCCACTGCAGCCACTCGTGGAAGGTAATCCGCCCGGCAAGCTCGGTCTGCTGACCCTCCAGGTATTGAGGATCTTCCCACTGCGGCGAGCCCTCGGGCAGCGTTTCGGCGAGCGCGGACCAGAGCGCGAAGCGTCCCAGTCCAGGTCCCGACTCCTGCCGGAACCGCTGGAATGCCTCCTCGCGTTGGGGTGTGCGCTGGACTGAGTAGATCAGCTCGAGAGCCTGCAGTTTCGCCGCATAGCTCGTGTCACGGTCGATCCGCTCGGCACTCCGGTTGGCCTCCTGGAAACCTTCCGCGAGCTTGCGGAGCAGCTGGGCATCGGCGTCGGACAGCCCGGCGTACTCGTCGATGTTCTCGACTCGCAGGTAGAGCGGATTGAAGAACCTGCGCGTGCTTGGCAGGTAGGGCGAGGCCTCGACCGGCGGTTTGGGCTGTGCCGCATGCAGCGGATTGATGAGCACAAAGCCGGCGCCCTTGTCCGCGGCCACCTCGGCAAGCTGCGCCAGGTCCTGCAGATCACCCACGCCCCACGAGGACGCCGATCGCACCGAATACAGCTGCGCCATCAGGCCCCAGGTCCGGGTGAGCCGGTCCGCCGTCGACAGTTTCCGTGGCGTCATGACCAGCGCGCAGGTGCTTTCCTGCGAGCCGACCGTCGCTGAGAGGATGTGCCAGCCGAGGGGCAGGTCTGTCGGGATGTTCACGGCCCACCGCGCCACCGTGTCGTCGCCGACCTCGCGGGCGTGGGTCATCTCGGCCTGCAACTGCTGCCGGGTACCGTCCTCCAGAACTACCTGAACCGACACGTCAGCACCTTCGGGTGCGTTGACCGGCACTTCGGTGACGTCGCCCTCGCGGATTACGACGGCGGAAGGCAGCGTGCGCTGCCACGGCGCCAGTTCCGCAGCTCGGAGGGAGGAGGCGACGTCGTCGTCATTCCGGCAGGGCACACCGAGGGCGGTGAGGACGGCAACCAGGGTGTCATCGCTGACCGTCTGGGTACTGCCGTCCCAGCCCTTGAAGGTGGTTCCGACGTGATGTTGAGCGGCAAGTTGGGCAAGGGGAGTAAGCTCAGCCATCTTCCTAATCTATTGGGTGAGTGGGATTTGTGCTTGCAAGCTGATGGTCCCCTCCCACCGTAGTGAGAAGGGACCATCAGCTATTCAGTTGGAGTGGAGCGGACTCCTTGTGCCAAGGAGCGTGTTACTGCGCGATGGTGAAGGTGCTCCAGCCGGTGCCGATCTGACTACGGGTTCCGGAGAAGGTGCCGGTGCCGCTGCCGCGGTAGAGCCAGAGAGTTCCAGCGCCGTCGCGGGCGACAATGTCACTGCGGGAATCTGCGGTACCCCAGGCTCCCGGCCCAACGATGTGGAAGCCATTCCAGCCGGTTCCAATTTGGTTTGAGGTTCCGAAGGTGCCGGTGCCGGAGCCCCTGTAGAGGAACAAGGCTCCGGAGGAGTTTCGGGCGATGACGTCCGAACGCCCGTCACCGCTGAAGTCGCCGGTGCTGACCAGCGAGGTGAAACCTCCCCAGCCGCTGCCCGGCTGGGTGCGGGTGCCGAAGCCTCCTGTGCCGTTGCCCGGGTAGAGGTACAGAGCGCCGGTGGATGCGCGAGCGAGCAGGTCTGCCCTGCTGTCGCCGTTGAAGTCACCTGGAGTCACGAGCGCTGTCATGCCGCCCCAGCCGGTACCGATCTGGCGGCCGGCATTGATCCTGCCTGTACCGGTACCGCTGTAGAGCCAGAGCCGTCCGGAGGTGTCACGGGCAACGACGTCGGAACGTCCGTCACCGTCGAAGTCGCCCGGCTGCAGGATAGCGTTCATGGTTCCCCACCCGGTACCGATCTGGACGCGGGTGCCGAAGCCACCGGCCGAAGTTGACGGGTACATCCAGAGCCGGCCACCGGAATCACGCGCCACGAGGTCGGGGTTGCCGTCACCGGTCATATCCTTCTGGTCGGCCGTTCCGCCGGCAGGAGGAGGTGTGGTGGTACCGGTGCCGATCCGCCAGGCGTAGGTTCCGTTGGCGCTTACGTTGCCGGCAGTATCCGTTGCCCGGACGTTGAAGGTGTAGTTGCCATTGACCTGCGCGTCATAGGAGTGCGGGGAGGTGCATGCACGCCAGAGCGAATTGGTCGGCAGCAGCTGGCACTCGAACGAAGCCGAAGCCTCGCCGCTGAAGGTGAACGACGGTACCGCGCTTGCCGACGGATTCGACGGAGTGCTCTGGAACGACGGAGCTGCGGGGGCCGCAGTGTCTACAGTGATCTGCAGGGTTCCGGAGGTAGCGGCTGCCCCTGTAGTCGCATCCGTGACAATTCGTGCCTGAATCCGGTGTCCGCCGTCGGTGAGGGCCGTTGCAGGAGTCAACGAGTATGCTCCGGTAGCGGAGGCTACAGCCGAGACACCGGTCGCTGCTCCATCAACTACCAGTTCAACATTGGCGCCGGCGGTCGCTGTACCGGAGAACGTGGGAGTGGTGTCGTTGGTGATGTGGTCGGCGTTCGAGCGGCCGGAGTCGCTCAAGTCGTCCAGGTTCGGAGTCGATGGTGCACCATCAACGACGTCGGCGATCAGGCCCTGCACCGTGAAGAGGGTGGTGGACTGATTCACTCCGGGCCCAACGATGGACACGCTGTTGTTACCGGACGGGGCGCCTGTTACAGCACGCGCGGTGTTGATATCGCCGATGGTGCCGGCTGGGGCCGTGGTTTGCCGTAGGAAGGTTGCCGTGGTGCCGACTGCATAGTCACCGAGGAAGGCTGCGCCCACCCCGGTCCAGTCGCAGGGCGTCTCCAGGCAACCGTTATCGATGGTTTCGTTGATGACACCTTCGTCGTCGGCGGTGAACGTGTGAACGCCGTAGGGATGCGTGAAGGTGTAACTGCCGCCTGCCTGTAGACCTTCGAAACGGAAGCGCAACCGGCCGAAGCCGATCTGATCGCCTGGAATGACAGCCTCATTGGCATGGGCTGCCTCCAGCGCTGCTTCGTAGGATCCGAGGGTACCGATGTCTGCAGAGGCGGCGAACCAGAAGGATTCATCGGGGAAATTGTCGGGGTACGCAGCTGGCAGTTCCGGGTTGGGCGGTTCGGACAGGCAACCCTTGCCTGCCTCATAGCACAGCGCAAGCCGGATGCTGCCGTCGCCGAACCACTCCGGGTAGCCGTGCAGGGTGCTGATGGGGCCCATCTCAGCGGTGGCGGCTTGCGCCGGTACGGCCGCAAGAGGTGCGAGTGCCGTAACGAGGAGTGCGCTGGTAGCAACAGAGGAGGTGAGGCGAAGCGTGCGGCGGCCCTTTGGTGGGTCCACCGCATAAGGATGGTTGGACATTTTAGAGCTCCCTTATTGACGAACCGGAGGCCCGTTCGCTTCCGGTCTCGGTCCCAACAGGGTGCTCCGCATTCCTTGGACAATCCTTGGGAGCTTGCTTGCTGGAACGTGTGATTCACCTTTCGACACGCGAAAGGTCCCCTCCCGCTGACGGAAGGGGACCTTCTGCTACTTGGTTGGGTCTTTCAATCGCGTCCTACTGTGCAATGGTGAATGCTCCCCAGCCGCTGCCGATCTGGGCGCGCGTTCCCGAGAAGGTTCCGGTGCCGCTGCCTCGGTAGAGCCAGAGGGCGCCGGCACTGTCGCGAGCGACTACGTCAGCGCGGGTGTCAGCGCTGCCCCAGGCACCAGGGCCGACCAGGTGGAATCCGTTCCAGCCGGTTCCAACCTGTGCTGAACCGGCGAAGGTGCCACTTCCGGAGCCGCGGTAGAGGAACAGGGTTCCGGAGGAGTTCCGGGCCAGAACATCGGAGCGACCGTCACCACTGAAGTCACCGGTGCTTACCAGCGAGGTGAATCCTCCCCAGCCGCTGCCGGGTTGGGTGCGTGTACCGAAGCCGCTCGCACCGTTTCCTGGGTAAAGGAACAATGCGCCGGCAGCATCGCGGACCAGAAGGTCTGCACGACGGTCACCGTTGAAGTCGCCCGGAGTGACGAAGGAGTTGAAAGCGCCCCAGTTGGTGCCGGCACCGATTTGAACGCCTGCGTTGATCCTGCCGGTTCCGGTACCCGTGTAGAGCCAGAGGCGACCGGAGGTGTCGCGGGCCAGGACGTCGGAACGTCCGTCGTTGTTCAGGTCACCGGGCTGCAGGATGGTGTTCATGCCGCCCCAGCCGGTACCCATCTGGATTCGGGTGCCGAAACCGCCCGTTGACGTCGACGGGTACATCCACAGGGTTCCTGCGCCATCCCGAGCCACGAGGTCGGGACGACCGTCGCCGTTCATGTCCTTCTGCCGGGCGGTGTTGGTCGGCGGCGGAGCCGTCGTGCCGATCTGCCAGGTGTACGAACCGTTCGCGCTCACGTTGCCGGCGATGTCCGTCGCACGGACGTTGAAGGTGTAGGTCCCGTTCACCTGGGCGTCATAGGCGTGCGGCGAGGTGCATGCGCGCCAGAGTGAGTTGCTCGGCAGCAACTGGCACTCGAAGGCAGCCGATGCTTCGGCGCTGAAGGTGAACGACGGGGTATTGCTCGCAGTCGGGTTCGACGGCGTGCTCTGGAAGGTCGGAGCTGCGGGGACAGCTGTGTCGATGGTGACCTGCAGGGTTCCGGAGGCAGCGACCGCACCGGTTGTGGCGTCCGTGACGATCCTTGCCTGGACGCTGTGGTTCCCGTTGGTGAGCGCCGTTGCCGGTGTCAGTGAGTACGTCCCGGTGGCGGAGGCAACTGTGGAAACGCCGGTTGCCACTCCATCGACCACGAGTTCAACATTGGCCCCCGCAGTCGCGGTACCTGACAGCGTAGGTGTGGTGTCGTTCGTGATGTTGTCGGCGTTGGAACGGCCGGAATCACTCAGATCATCCAGGTTCGGCGTAGACGGAGCACCGTCAACATGAGTGGAGATCAGGCCCTGCACGTTGAAAAGGTTGGTGGTCTGGTTCACCCCAGGACCCACGATGGAAACGCTGTTGTTTCCGGACGGGGCTCCCGTCACAGTGCGGGCAGTGTTGATATCGCCGATGGTTCCAGCTGGGGCGGTGGTCTGCCGCAGGAAGGTTGCCGTCGTGCCGACGGCGTAGTTTCCAAGGAAGGCCGCGCCGACCCTGTTCCAATCGCAGGGCGTCTCCAGGCAGCCGTTATCAATGGTCTGGTTGATGACACCTACTGTGTCGGCGGTGAAGGTATGCACGCCGTATGGGTGCGTGATCGTGTAGCTACCGCCGGGAGTAAGCCCCTCGAAGCGGAACCGCAACCGGCCAAAGCCAATCTGGTCACCTGGAATGACGGCCTCGTTGGCATGAGCTGCCTCGAGTGCCGCTTCATAGGAACCGGAGCCCAACGTGGCTGACGCCTGGAACCAGAAGGACTCATCGGGGAAGTTGTCGGGGTAGGAGGCCGCCAGTTCCGGGTTGGGCGGCTCGGACAGGCAACCCTTGCCTGCCTCGTAGCACAGCGCAAGTCTGACGGTGCCGTCGCCGAACCACTCCGGGTAGCCGTGCAGAGTGCTGATGGGGCCCATCTCGGCAGTGGCGGCCTGAGCCGGAGCCGCCGCAAGGGGCGCAAGTGCGGTGATGAGCATTGCGGTGGAAAGGACAGATGATGTGAGACGAAGTGCGCGGCGGCCCTTTGGTTGGGCCACCGGGGTTTGATGGTTGGACATTTCAGAGCTCCCTTTGTGAAATCGAAACCTGGCTTACTACCGGCCTCGATTCCCCAAGAGTGAGGGTCACTCCTTGGGCATTTCTTGGGAAACCATAAAGCTCGTTCTCATAACGTCTTTCAGCAGACTAGGATTCGTTTTCCTACTGGGGAGTAGCATTAACCTAGGGCCGGGTTCCGGCTGGCGGAACCCACAGTTCTAGGGGGCTGCCATGAGCGCCGAAACAGTTCAGGAACAGGTCAACGAGCGCACCTCGCGGCAGGTTGCCGAGGCGGCCCGGGAGACCGAGTGGAACCGCCCCAGCTTCGCCAAGGGCCTCTTCCTCGGCCGGTTCGACATCTCGCTGATCCACCCCCACCCCGCCCCCGGGAAAGCCCGATACGACGACGGCGAGCAGTTCCTCGCGAAGCTCACGACCGCGCTGGCCGGCATGGATGGCCAGGTGATCGAGCGGGACGCGCTGGTGCCGGACGCCTACCTCCGCCAGCTCGCGGAACTGGGCGTCTTCGGACTCAAGATCCCGCGCGAGTACGGCGGCCTGGGACTGTCCCTGGCCTACTACGGGCGGGCGCTCATGCTGATCGCCACCGTCCATCCCAGCCTCGGCGCCCTGGTCTCGGCCCATCAGTCCATTGGAGTCCCGGAACCTGTTCGCATGTTCGGGACCGACGAACAGAAACGCGAATACCTCCCCCGTTGCGCGGCAGGCGCGGTCTCGGCATTCCTGCTCACCGAGCCCGACGTCGGATCGGATCCCGCCCGTCTGAGTTCCACTGCGGTTTGGGACAACAGCGACGAATGCTACGTCCTGAACGGCAGCAAGCTCTGGACCACCAACGGAGTGATTGCCGAGCTCGTCGTCGTCATGGCGAAGGTGCCGCCGCACGACGGAGCCCCGGGCGGCATCACCGCCTTCGTGGTAGAAGCGGACAGCCCGGGCGTCACGGTGGAGAACCGCAACTCGTTCATGGGCCTGCGCGGAATCGAGAACGGGGTCACCAGCTTCGAGAACGTACGCATCCCGCAGGCGCAGCGCCTTGGGAAGGAGGGGCAGGGCCTGAAGATTGCCCTGACCACCCTCAATACCGGCCGTCTCTCCATCCCGGCAAACTGCGCCGGAGCCGGCAAGTGGTCGCTCAAGATTGCGCGGGAGTGGTCGAATGCACGCGTGCAGTGGGGCCGCCCCATCGGCAAACACGAAGCCGTCGCGAAGAAGCTGGCCTTCATGGCAGCGACGGGCTTCGCGATGGAAGCCGTTTTCGAAGTGTCAGCCGCGCTTGCCGATTCCGGCCAGAAGGATGTCCGTATCGAGGCAGCGCTCGCCAAGCTGTGGTGCAGCGAGATGGCGTGCCGCGTGGCGGATGAGCTGGTGCAGGTTCGCGGCGGCCGCGGCTACGAGACAGCATCATCCCTGAAGGCTAGAGGGGAAAGGGCAGTCCCCGCCGAGCAACAGCTCCGGGACCTGCGCATCAACCGGATCTTCGAGGGCTCCTCGGAAATCATGCATCTGCTCATCGCTCGTGAAGCGGTCGATGCCCACCTCGCTGCCGCCGGTGATCTCGCCTCGCCCGACGCCGACCTGCGTGCCAAAGCCCAGGCAGCCGTTGGCGCGAGCAGCTTCTATGCGGCATGGTTGCCCAAGCTGGTTGCCGGTCCGGGGCTGGACCCCCGCTCCTACGGCGAGTTCGGGCGGTTGGCACGCCAGGTCCGCTACGCCGAGCGCGCATCGCGGCGGCTTGCCCGACACACTTTCCTCGGGATGGCGCGCTGGCAGGCCCAGCTGGAGCACCGACAAGTATTCCTGGCCCGGATTGTGGATATCGGGGCTGAGCTCTTTGCGATGGCCGCAACCTGCGCCCATGCCTCCCACCTTGCGGGCGGGGGCAGGAAAGAGGCGATAGATCTTGCGGACGCCTTCTGTCGGCAGTCCCGCCTCCGGGTGGAGCAGCTCTTCACGGACCTGTGGAAGAACACCGACGACGACGACACGCGGCTTGCGCGAACCGTCCTGGACGGTCAGCACACCTGGCTGGAAGAGGGCATCCTCGATCAGTCCGAGGGGACCGGGCCGTGGATTGCCGACCCACCGACAACCTCTTCCCGAAGGGAGAACCTGCACCGGAACTACCGTTGAGAAATAGTAAGTACACTTCCCATTGACGCCTGGACTTCCTAGGATGGGGAGGAACCGCTTCGAGAGTAGGGAAAGTCATGAGTCAGAGCCCGGATCACAAACACAACGACGACCACTCACTCTCGCCGAAGGGTCAAAGGAAGGTCAGCAACCTCATGATCACCGGGATTGTGGTGGTCATCGCGGCCGTGCTGATCTTCGTGGTCGCTAGCGCAATCATGAACGGAATGTAGCGCTTACGGCAACCAGGCGTGCGGGGCCGGCTTCCGAGTACTCGGTAGTGCTGTAGAACCGCGCCAATCATGCACCCATTCCGGCAGCACCATGTCCGCCGGAGGCTGCCCAAGCGCCTCAAAGATCTCCTCGTTGGACACAGGTCCGCCCGACCCTAGTAAGCGGGTGGCGATGTGGGCACGCGCGTAGATCTCGCCGTCGTGCACCATGCGCTGCTCAAAATAGATTGCGCGCTCATCAAAGCCGACAATGCGCGTTTCCACGGTGTACCGCTGACCCAACTGCAGCGACTTACGGAAGGTGATTGTCTCCGCGTTCACCACCGGACTCCAACCCCGCCGCCTCATCTGCGCCCACACGCCGCTGCGGATCATGAGGTCGAAGCGGCCCAGATCCATCAACGACAGATACATGCCGTTATTCACGTGCAGCGCGATGTCGATATCCGTCAGCTGGACCCGGAGTCGAAGCGAGGATAAGTCCCAGATACTCACGGGCGAACGGCGTCGGGAGGTCAGCAGAATCCACAGGGTTCGTAGGATCAGATGCATCGCCCCATGTTACCGCAGGGTAACTTAGCGCACCTTTGTGACTTGGATCACCTTATTGGCCAAACCCATGGCGCCTTGGAATAGTGGGCCGCTGCACTCAGGCAGTTCCAAGAAAAACTATGAGAGGAACCCATGACTGACCAGACCTGGCAATACTTCGCCATGGCTCTGTACATGCTCGCCATGCTGGGAATCGGCTGGTACGCATACCGGAGAACGTCCGACCTTGATGACTACATGCTCGCCGGCCGCGGACTCAAGCCCGGCGTCGCCGCGCTCAGCGCCGGTGCGTCGGATATGTCCGGGTGGCTGCTGCTCGGACTTCCCGGAGCCATTTACCTGTCGGGGCTGGTCGAGATCTGGATAGCCATTGGACTAACGATAGGCGCGTGGGTCAACTGGAAGATCGTGGCACCTCGGCTACGCAGCTACACCGAGGTTTCGAACAACTCCATTACGGTTCCCAGCTTCCTCGAGAACCGACTCAAAGACCGCTCGCGCGTCCTCCGTGTGGTCTCCGGAGTCATCATCCTCCTGTTCTTCACCTTCTACGTCTCTTCCGGCATGGTGGCCGGCGGAGTGTTCTTCGAGTCTTCCTTCAACTCCAGTTACGTGCTCGGCATGATTCTGGTTGCGGGAGTGACCATCGCCTACACACTGTTCGGCGGCTTCATGGGCGCAACCTATACCGATGTCGCGCAGGGACTCCTCATGCTGGTTGCGCTCATCGTCGTGCCTGTGATCGGGCTCTTCCAGGTCGGCGGATTCGGTGGCATGGTCGACTCCATCCGCGCGGTCGATCCCGCCATGCTCAACTTCGTTGCCGGCGGCTCGGTCCTGGCCATCATCTCGGCAGCGGCATGGGGTCTGGGCTACTTCGGACAGCCGCACATTATCGTCCGGTTCATGGCCATGCGTTCTTCGAGGGATGCGGCAACCGGCCGCCGAATCGGAATCGGCTGGATGATCCTCACCGTTCTCGGCGCCGTCCTCACCGCGCTGGTCGGTATCGCGTATTTCGAGCAGAACCCGCAGCTCGCCCTGGGCGACCCGGAAGCAGTCTTCCTTGAACTGTCCCAGGTCTTCTTCCACCCCTTCGTGGCCGGAGTGGTGCTGGCCGCTGTCCTCGCTGCAATCATGAGCACCATCTCCTCACAGCTCGTGGTCTGCTCATCGGCGCTCGTGGAGGACCTGTACAACATGGTTTCGCGCAAGACCCTAACTCCGAAGCAAGGAGTGCTCCTGGGCCGACTCGGAGTGCTGATCGTCGCGGTCGTCGCCATCATGCTGGCTTCCAGCCGCAACGACTCCATCCTCACCCTCGTTGCCTTCGCCTGGGCAGGGTTCGGAGCGTCGTTCGGTCCGACCATCCTGCTCTCGCTGTTCTGGCGGAAGCTGACCACCCAGGGAGCGCTCGCCGGAATGGTGGTTGGCGCCGTCGTCGTCTTCGCCTGGGGCAATTCGCCGCTTGCGGATCAGCTGTACGAAATTGTGCCGGCATTCGCCGCCAACCTGGTGGTCGCCGTCGTCGTAAGCCGGCTCACCTGGAAGCCGAACGCACAGATCGAGGCTGAATTCGATGAAGCGGTCCGCGGCGTATCCAGGCGGACGGAAGCGGCCAGCGTCTCCTAGTACTCACCAACCGCTGCGGGTGGGTGTATGGCCTTGTCGGGAGTCTTCCGGCAGGGCCATTTCCGCGCGGAAGCCCAATAATCGGACGGGCCTCCCCGACTCAACCTTGCCGAGAAGGCTCAGAGCCTGCTCAAGAACGGACTCCCGGCTTGAGGTCTCCGGGATCTTGCGGGCATAGGTTCTGGTGAGGAAGGGAGCGTAGCGGACCTTCAGTGTTAGTCCGACCACCGGGCGTCCTTCTTCAGCCACATCGTCCAGGACCCGGGCGACCAGCTCCCGGAGCGCTTCCTCGATCTGGGCGGGCTCGGTCAGGTTCTGCTGGTAGGTGGTCTCCCGGCTGTGGCCGCGGGCGACATAGGGTGCGTCATCCACGACGCGTTCACCATCCCCGCGTCCCAACTGCTGGTACCACGGGCCCATCTTCGGGCCGAACTCTCCCACCAACCCCGCCGGATCCGCTGCCGCAAGCTGTGCCACGGTAGTGATCCCCAGCCCTGCCAGTCTTCGGGAAACCTTTGGTCCCACTCCCCAGAGCTCGATGGTGGGCCGGTGTCCCATGACTTCCAGCCAGTTGTCCACTGTGAGCCGGAAAACACCGGCGGGTTTGCCGAAGCCGGTGGCAACCTTGGCCCGCACCAGGGTGTCGCCGATTCCCACGCTGCAGCGCAATTCGGTGCGCTCAAGCACCGCTGCCTGCAGCTGCCTCGCATACGCCTCCGGGTCCGCGGTGTTGACGCCGACAAAGGCTTCATCCCAACCCAGCACCTGAACCGTTGCGCCGTCCTGTTCGCGCAGCGTCGCCATCACCTTTTCGGAAGCAGCGATGTACGTCTCGTTATCAACCGGCAGGATGACGGCGTCCGGCACCTTGCGGGCGGCGACGCGCAACGGCATACCGGATCCGACGCCGAAAGCCCGCGCCTCATAGGAAGCGGTTGAGACGACGGCCCGCTCGGAGGGATCACCACGTCCGCCGACGATCAGTGGCTTGCCTGCCAACTCCGGCCTACGCAGCACCTCGACAGCCGCGATGAACTGGTCGAGGTCCACGTGCAACACCCACGGCTTCGAAAGTCGGCTCACGTCCCTAGTCTGCTCGCCACAACGGGAATGCACCACAGGTTCGGCTCCGGCTGCTGGGGGCGGATTGACGCGTCACCGTTCGGACTACAAAGCTGGGGAGAACGCAAGGCTCAAATCAGGATTCCACCAGGAGGAAAACCATGACCCATGCAGTGGCACCCACCATCGAACTGCTCAGCGGCGCATCCATTCCGGTACTCGGACTGGGCACCTGGCCGTTGACGGATGATGAGGCTGCGACCGCCGTCGAGCAGGCCATCGCCGCCGGGTACCGGCTGATCGATACCGCCGAGAATTACGGCAACGAGGCCGGCGTGGGTGAAGGAATCCGCCGCTCGGGCATCAGTCGCGAACAGCTGTTCATCACCACCAAGTTCAACAAGAAATGGCACAGTGCCGACGGCGTTCGGCAAGCCTTCGAACTGAGTGCGGCCAAGCTGGGCGTCGACTACATCGATCTGCTGCTGGTCCACTGGCCAAACCCGGCACAGGACAGCTACGTGGACGCCGTCAAGGGCCTTGCGGCGCTACGTGAGGAAGGGCTGCTGCGCGCCATCGGCGTCTCCAACTTCAAAGCTCACCACCTGCAGCGGCTTCTGGATGAAGGCCTCGTTCCCGACGTCAACCAGATTCAGCTGGACCCGAGGCATACCCGTCCCGAATTGCGTGAGTTCCACGCCCGAAACGGCATTGTCACTGAGTCCTGGAGCCCCATCGGCCAGGGCGGCGCACTCCTGCAGGACCCGGTGATCGATCAGCTTGCCGACAAGTACGGGATGACTCCGGCACAGATCGTGCTTCGCTGGCATCTTCAGCTGGGACTCGTCGCGATCCCCAAGTCATCCAATCCCATGCGCATCAAGCAGAACATCAACCTGTTCGGGTTTGAACTCACCGATGAGGAAGTTGGCTCGCTCAGCGCGATGGATACCGGCGAAAGCGACATCGCAGACTCCGACTCCTTCGGCCACTGACCCCCTTTGATTTGGACTAAGGCCAGAGGAGCTCCCTGCGCCAGCCCTCGCCGCTTCGCACATAACGCAGGCGGGTATGGCGCCGGTCGGCATCAGCCTGCCAGAACTCGATCCGTTCGGGCGCGACCCTGTAGACAGTCCACGTCGCTGAACCCCTGCCCTCGATTCCATCCAGTTCCCGTTCGACGGCGGCACTCACCGACTCGCCTGCAAGGATGGGTTCGCTCTGCTCCCCTGCAAGCACGAGCGCGCGTGCCGCGGGATGGCGGCGGCGGAAGTCGGCGTCGTTCTCTTCCGCCGAGGCGGGCGTAACGGGGCCGCTTACCCGAATCTGCCGACCGGCGGCCTGCCAGAAGAAGGTCAACGCCGCGTGAGGGGTGGCGTTCAACTGGCGGCCCTTGGGGCTGTCGCTGCTCGTGGCGAAGGAGAAGCCGCCCTCGTCCAGGTCCCGCAGGACGACTACCCGGGCATCCGGGCAGCCGTCGCCGTCGGCGGTGGAAAGCACCACTGCGTGTGGAGCGGGAACGCCGTCGTCGATCGCGGCCGCCAGCCACCGCAGGAACAGGTCGTGGGGAGATTCAGGGGCCGACCCCGGGTCGAATGGACGCATCCCGTCGGGAAAGACCGCCAGGCCGCGGAGCAGGTCTCCAGCACTCGAAGTCATGTCGCCCAGCCTACTGATTCCCCGCCGGCGAGCGCCCGCTGTCCTGCGTACCTTTCCCCACGTTGCTATCGTCGAGGGATGGCATTCCAGGATCCGGAGGATGAGGACTCCCACGTCGGAACACGCGACCTCACCCGGTGGCAGACGCCGGTCGGCAGCTTCCTGGTCGCCTGCGTCCGGCAACTGGCAAAGTGGATCGGTCACCGCTGGGCACTGCTGGCTCTGCTTGTGGTGGGCATCGGCGGCGCCGTCGCGCTTACTGTCGCTTCGGCCGAGGTCTACGAAGCGGTAGCGGACCGGGACGGCATTGCCTCGCTCGACCAGCCCGCGCTGGATGCAGCAATCGACGTCCGGTCACCCTGGCTCAACGGGGCGGCGACAGCGTTCACGCATCTCGGCGGTCCGGTCGGCATGCCCGTGCTCGCAGGGACAGTAACGCTCGCGCTCACCCTTGTGCGGCGGTCCTTCACACCGCTCATCCTGATGGGCGTGGGCGCAGCGGGATCACTGCTGATGACCGTCCTCGGCAAGGACGCCATCGGCCGACTCCGGCCTGACACCGACTTCGCCATTCCTCCCTTCGAGCTGTCGCCGTCATTCCCCAGCGGTCACACGCTCAACGCGGTGGTTCTCTCAGGGATCGTCGCGTACCTTCTGATGCTTCGTCAGCGGCGCAAGCGAACCCGAGCGCTCACCATCACGGTCGCCGTGGTCTTCGCCTTCGTCATGGGCCTCACCCGCGTCTATTTGGGGCACCACTGGCTAACAGACGTGGCGGTGGCGTGGACACTCGGGCTGGCGTGGCTCGCCCTCGTGATTACCGCGCACCGTCTGCTGCTCACCTTCCGGAACCACCGGCGCAACCGTCCAGGCGCTCAACCGGGTGGAATTAGCTGAGTTCCTCCTCGAGCCTGAGGTACTCACGGAGAAGTTCCAGCGCGTGCGCGTTCCCCTCCGAAGCGAGGCCCTCCTCCATGGACTCCGCGAGCGACTTACCCGCAGGGAACGGCGGCAGGAGGGGAACGTCCGGGTCGGTGACGATGTCCAGCACAAATGGCCGGTCGGCGGCGAGCGCCCGCTCCCATGCCGGTCCAACGTCGTCGGGCGTCTCCACCCGCAGACCGTCCAGGCCCAGCAGCTTCGCGTAGCCGGCGTAATCCACATCGGGAAGGGCCTGGCTATCAGCGAATCGGGGCTCGGCTTCGGTCTCGCGCTGTTCCCAGGTCACCTCGGCGAGATCGCGGTTGTTGAGGATGCAGATTGCGAAAACCGGGTTGGCCCAGGACCGCCACAGCCTGCTGACCGTAATCAGCTCGGCCATCCCGGTCATCTGGAACCCGCCGTCACCGCTGAGCACCACAACCGGCCGCTCGGGCGAGGCCAGCTTCGCCGCGAGTCCATAGGGCACTCCGCCGCCCATGCTGGCCAGCGTGCTGGAGAGGTGGGCGGGCACGCCGGCCGGCAGGTGCAGCTGGCGGGCGTACCAGTAGACGCAACTGCCGACGTCGAGCGCCACCTGCGCGTCGGACGGCAGGCGACCATTCAGCTCCCGGACGGCGCGCTCCGGATTTACCGGCTCCGCCGCCACCATCGCCCGGGCCTCGCTGAGCCGGCGCCACGAATCCACGTGGCGTTCTACGTCGGAGCGCCAGCCGATGCGTTCGTCGACCAGGGGCAGCAACGCCCGGAGGGATTCCGCTGCGTCACCGGTGAGCGCAACCTCCACCGGGTAGCGGTTGCCGATCGCCTTGGCGTCGCTGTCTATCTGGATGGCGCGCGCCTGGCCCGGCGGCGGATAGAACTCCGTCCACGGATCATTCGAGCCCACGATCAGCAGCGTGTCGCAGGAACCCATCGCCCAACCGCTGGCGGTAGTGCCCAGGTGACCCATGGTCCCAGCCGCCCAGGGCTGCGTCTCGTCGACGTACGGTTTGCCCAGGAGGCTGGTGACGACGGCAGCGCCCAGCTTCTCCGCGAGCGCAGCCACCTCTTCCTGCGCGTTCCGCGCACCCTGCCCGACCAGCAGCGCCAGCTTTGATCCGGCGTTAAGGACCGCAGCGGCGTCGTGCAGGTCCTGTTCCCGGGGCATTACGGTTCCCGGGCTCCAAAGGGGCGCGGAAGGAACGACGCCGTGTTCGTGCCCGGGCTCGGTTGCCGGCTCCTGCTGCACATCGTGCGGAAGGATTACGACGGCGGGCGACCGGGTGGCGAGGGCCGCCTTGAAGGCGCGGTCCAGCACCATGGGAGCCTGCTCGGGGCTGTTCACCTGCTGCCGGAACTCAGCCGCCACGTCCTTGAACAAGCTCTGCAGGTCGATCTCCTGCTGGTACGCCGATCCCAGGACCGTCTGGCTCTGTTGGCCGACCAGGGCCACCACGGGGACGCTGTCCATCCGTGCGTCGTATAGCCCGTTGAGCAGGTGGACGGCGCCGGGTCCCTGCGTGGACAGCACAACGCCCACGCCCCCGGTGTACTTGGCGTGGCCCACTGCCATGAAGGCCGCGTTCTCCTCGTGGCGCGCCTGGATGAACTCCGGCGCCCCGGCGCGCCGAAGCGCGCCGAGCACCGGGTTGATCCCGTCACCGCTGTATCCGAAGACCCGGTTGACCCCCCACGAAGTCAACCGCTCGACTATTGCGTCCGCTACCAGCCGGTCCCCCATCAGCCGGCTGTGGGAACGGTGGGGCCAACGGGCCAGCGCAGCAGCGCCGCCACGGGGCCGCCGTCGAGCGCGCCCGAGGGGAACAGCGCCACCTCTGCATCGGTCAGCACGGCTGCCCGCAACAACGACGACGGCGCTGGCACCTCCCCCAGTACCGGCGCCCCGGCGGTTTCCCCGTCGACGAAGGCGGTCCACGGCTCCGATCCCAATGCCAGCAGACGCTGCCCGTTCAGGCCCGCTGTCTCCAGCAGGAGCGTGTCAACCTGCGCCTGCTGCAGCGCCGGAACCACCAGGCCGATGCCCTCGGCAGCCTCCGGATTGCTGCGGCCCTTCTGGTTGTTCAACCGCTCCAGCAACTGCTCCTGCCGCCGTGCGATGCACTCTGCCACCCGTTTCTCGATCTCCTGCGCATAGGCTTCCTTGTCGGCGCCCTCCGTCCGGCTATGGCTCTCGACGACGCTCAGAATCTCCTTCGACTGTTCACTGAGTTGCTCAGCCACGAGATTCCGCGCCCGAATGTCGCCGGCCACGATGAGCAACCGCGCCTTGTTGCTGCGGACAACGCGGTCGATCTCGCCGGCGATATCGCCTGCGTTGGCCTTCCAAATGTTCTCCGTCCGGTGCTGGTAGCGGCCCTGAGACCAGCCGCCGCTCGGAACCTTCTTGATGTTCTCGGTCTCGCCTTCCACGTGCATCATGTCGTCGTCGGACAGGCCGTTGGCGCGTCGGAGGTGGATCTCGCCGCCGTCCCTTCCCACTTCGGCCACTACATAGGCAAAGTCATCCGGCCGGTGCCAGAGCAGAGGGCACAGGTTCGGAACCTCGTTGACCGCCGTGAACTCGGGCAGCGCAAGCTCGCCGGGGAGGAATTCGTCGAGCTCCACGGTGCCGTTGGCGACGACGATCAGGCGGGCCACCGGATCAGGCAAACCCTTCGCGGTTGTGCGCAGCGCGTCGGCAACAGCGCGCCGATCCTCCTTGGACGCTCCAGCCTCCTCCAGAGCGGTGGCGATGTTGTCAGGCCGCACATCGTCCGCGTGCAGGGAGTCGACCGTTCCGGTGCTCGCATCGGTGTACACGGTGACCCAGGGGCCGGACTTCCTGTAGAGATCTCCAAGCGCGTGCAGGGAGCTTGTCACTGCGCCTCCTCGTCGGTTGTGGCGTCGTCGGTGTCGGTGTCATCGCCGGTGTTGCCTTGATTCGGTTGGCGCTCGTAAACGGGCGCTTCCTCAAGGGGGACGTCGACGTCGTCGTCAATCGTTTCGGTTTCCCGCCAGTCTTCGGCGCGGGTGTGATGGCCCCCCTGCACCAAGCCCTGCGTCTCGTGTTTCATCTGGTCGTCCACATGTGGACCGTGGGTGGTGTTGCCGCGCTCAGCCATGGCGTACCTCTTTCATGTTCGGCTTGCAGATGGGCGAAAATGATAAGATTACTTACGGTCTATCATTCTCTGGGCTCGAAGAAAAGACCTGTCGGCCCACCGGGGGAGCAGATGCCACGCATGCGTGAAAGTGACCGCTACGCCGACCGCGAGCACGCCGGGCGGCATCTCGCGGACGTGCTCGAGCCGGTGCTGCACGGCGTTCATCCCCTCGTGCTCGCCCTTCCCCGGGGCGGTGTTCCGGTAGCCGCCGTGGTTGCCGATTCCTGCCTTGCACCCCTGGATCTGGTCATGGTCCGGAAGGTTGGCGTGCCGGGTTATCCGGAGCTCGCGATGGGTGCCATCGCATCAATCGGTGGGACCCTGGAGACAGTGCGGAACGTGCGTGTCCTCGCTGATATCCGAAGTGCAGATGCAGCGTTCACTCGGGTCGCCGCACAGGAACAGGCGGAGCTCGAACGCCGCGAGCGCCTGTACCGGGCCGGACTCGAACCGTTGTCGGTCAGAGGCCAGGCGGTGGTTGTGGTCGACGACGGCGTAGCCACCGGCGCAACCATGCGCGCCGCCGTCGCGGCAGTGCGCAAGAGCGGGGCGGAGCGGGTGATCGCCGCTGCACCGGTGTTCCTCGCCTCGGCGATGGACGCCGTCGGACCCGAAGTGGATCAGCTGGTCAGCCCCTGGAGCGCGCCGAACCTGCCCGCAGTGGGCAGCGCCTACCGCAGTTTCCCGCAGGTCTCGGACGAAGAGGTACAGCGGTTGTTGAGCGCCGCACGCGAGCGTAGGTTGGGGACCATGACGGATTACGCAGATCTTCCCAAGGCCTACCGCGCCTACCTGGACACCCTGGACGAGAGCACGGCCAACGCTGTACTTCCCGTCCTCAAGCAGTCAGTCGCCGGCGGCGAGCACGGTGTTCTGATCAGTACCAACCTCGGACCCGACACTCAGGCCGAGGTCTCCCCCGAGGTCCCGTTCGGCGAGGTCCGCGAGACGGTCCGCTAGCGGGTGGACGGGCACGACGCCGCACTGCAGGTCAGCAGCCCACTCACCCGATTTCGGCTGGCCCCCAACCCGGGACCGATGAGCCTGGACGGAACCAACTCGTACCTTATTGGGGCGCCGGAAGCACCTTCCGTGGTGGTTGTGGACCCCGGACCGCTCGATGATGTGCACCTTGCAGCGCTCCAATCCTCCGGGCCGGTTGAACTGGTGCTCATAACCCACCACCATCGCGATCATACGGAGGCGAGCGCGCGCTTTCACCAGCTGACGGGAGCGCCCGTGCGGGCGCTGGACCCGGCTCAGTCCCACGGCGGGCCGCCTCTCCTAGACGGAGAGACCATCTCGGCAGCGGGCGTGCGGATCAACGTGCTGGCGACGCCGGGCCATACCGCCGACTCGGTGTGCTTCTTCCTCCCCGACGACGGCCCCTCCGGCTCCCTGCTGACCGGCGACACTGTGCTGGGCCGGGGAACCACGGTGCTCAGCTACCCGGACGGCACCCTGGGCGAATACCTGCGGTCGCTCGACCTGCTCGAAGGTCTTGGAAACGCCGCTGTGCTCCCGGCGCACGGGCCGGCCCTCCCGGGCATTGCCGACGCCGCCCGCTCGTACCGTTCGCATCGGCTGGAACGGCTGGACCAGGTGAGGGCGGCGCTGCTCGCCCTTGGGCTCACTGCGGGTGAGGCCAGTGTCGGCGCGGTCGCGGACCGGGTGTATGCCGACGTCGACCCTTCCGTTCGCCGGGCGGCGGAGCAGTCGGTGGCCGCCCAACTGCACTATCTGCGGGAAACTTCCGGCTAGGGCACGCATCAGGGACGCCACTGCGCCACCGACGCCCTCTCGATGAAGCGTGTCTCCAGGGTATGCATCTTGCCGCTCGGGGTTGCGCCATCGATCTGGTGCAGAAGTGTTTCGGCTGCGCGGGCACCGAGCTCCAGCATTGGCTGTTCGATCATGGTCAGGGGCGGGTCCATGACCGCCGCCCAGGAACTATCGTCGAAGCCGATCAAGGAAACGTCCGCGGGATAGCGGAGCCCGCTGGACCTTACCGCGCGAAGGGCTCCAGTCATGCCGTCCGTTTCGGTGCAGAAGATTCCGGTGATCCGATTCTCGAGGGCCAGCATCCGGGCGACGGCGGCCGTCGCGTTTTCTTCCGTTTTTGGTTCGGTCATCACGAGGTCGGCGTCAAACGGGATTCCGGCGTCGTCCAGCGCGTCGAGGTACCCGTTCAACCGCTCTCCATCGGTCCACAGGCTCTGCGAAGCGGCCGCGGTGAGGGCGCGCCGCGTCGTGATCGGCTTCTTGACGGCCGGACCCCAGATGAACCCGATCCGCCGGTGCCCGCGCTCGATCATGTGGCTGACGGCACGCCTGCTTGCCTCACGGTTGTCGATGACCACGGAGTCGAGAGCCAGGTGCTCCACAGCCCTGTCGACCAGGACAACCGGGATCCCGCGTGAAACGGCGTCCTGGATGTGCGCGACTTCTCCGCGAGCCACGGCGGCCGAGGCAATGATCATTCCGTCGACGCGCTTGTCCATGAGCACGCCCACTGCAACTTTCTCTTCCTCAAGGTCCTCGTGAGTGCTGAGCACAATGGTGTCGAATCCGCGAGAGCGCGAAAAGTCGCTGATGCCACGCGTAACCCCCGCGAAGAACGGGTTGCCGATATCCGCAACGATGAGGCCGAGGGTGTGGCTGACACCCGTGGACATGCTTCGGGCGAGCGCGTTGGCCCTGTACCCCAGCTTTTCTGCAGCCTGAAGTACTCGTTCCCGCAGTTCCGGGCTAACGTACCCGTATCCTCCAAGGGTGCGGGCAGCTGATGCCCGGCCCACACCTGCTTCAGCGGCAACCTCGGAAATAGTGGGAGGAGCTACGCTGCGGTCGCGTTCTGCAGCCATTCAGATCATTTTTCTGTTGACGGATTGGCACACCCGGATCAGCATGTCACATGCTAACCGACAAGCCGGAATCGGCCGCCCCGTGCCCGAACGCGCCCTCCACCAGGCACTGCTGCGCGGCGAAGTCGGCACCGGCACGCAGGGCCTCGCGGAGCGAAGCTTCCTGCGGAGGCGCGGTCCTGCTCCATCCCAGACCGAACAGGGTGACTGCGAATGCGGTGAGGAAGGCATCTCCGCACCCCATGGTGTCTATGGGGCTCTGTGATGGCTCAAGGGGTGATGCCGGCGCATGGAGGTAGCTTTCTCCGTCAAAAACGATGGCTCCGGAATCTCCGCAGGTCCCAAGGGCAAGCCCTGCTCCCTGCCGCACCAGCTCGGACAGGAGGTGCTCGGCATCATAGGCCGCAAGGTCGGAGCAGGAGATCAGCGCCAGGTCGACCGAGGGACAGACCGCGGCCAGGTAGTCAGCCGTGCGGAATTCCTCTTCGCTTGAAAAGTCGAAACTCACAAGCGGTCCGCTGCGCCGCACCTTGGGTAACTCGCGCTCGGACCTGGAATAGACGCTCGAATGAACCAGGTCGAAGCCGGCGACGTATCCCAGCAGGGCTTCGTCCAGTTCCAACGGATCACTGACCGTCACACCGCCGCCGTTCCAACCGCCGAACACCCTTTCGCCGTCGACGATACGAATGGTCGAGATCCCGCTCGATCCATCCTTGGTCACCGAGCACGACAGGTCCACGCCCTCAGCCCGGATGGAATCACGGAGGAAGCGAGCGTGCTCGTCCGATCCGAAGACCCCCAGGTAGGCCGCATCCACACCCAGCTTGCGGGCGAATACCGCGAAGTTGACGCAATTCCCGCCGGGATACACCATTCCCCTATCCAGGTAACGGTCAATGATGTTGTCCCCGAAACCCAAAGCCTTCATGAGCCTGACTCCGTTTGGTGCTGCATGTGCTTCATAGCCGCCCTCTGTGCTTGGCCTAAGTGTTTGTGCTGCTCTGACTGATCGATGCGCGTAAGACCGGGCGCCTGCTTCACGAAACAGGCGCCCGATCGGGGTCGGAATCTAGTACTCGACCACCCGGTAGTAGCGCCTCAGATCGAGCGAGTGGTTGCGCACACGCTCAAGATGCTTGCTGATGCGGCCGGTAACCGTGTCCAGAACCACCGGCGCCAGCAGGCCCCGGAATTCCTCACTGATGCCCTCAAGGGGGTAGTCGCGGGTATCGAGGACGGTGACGTCGTCGGACACGCGCCGTGCGAACTTCTCGACGCGGTCAGTAAGGGCGCGCGTCTCATCCTCCCCCTGGAAGATGATGACGCTGGTGTCCTTCTCTAGCAGCTCGAGCGAACCGTGGAAGAACTCGGCGCTGTGTACGCGGGTGGTCCGCAACCACTGCATCTCCTCGAGAATGCACATGGAGTACAGGTAGGTGAAGCCCCACAGGTTTCCGCCGCCCACAAGGAAGTGATAGTCCGTTTGTGCGTGAGATTCCGCGAAGGCGGCAGCCTCCGGCTCTGCCTGCGTTGCGACGTCGACCAGCACCTGAGGAAGCTGCGCCAGCTCGTCTGCGAACTTCTCATACCCGGCAAATTCTCCGCGCTCGGAAAGCAGCCTGGTCATGAACAGGAGCATCTGCATATCGAAGGGCCACGTCTTGGGCTGCGAGATCAGGACGGAATCAGCTGCCTGTGCAATGGGCGAGTCGGGGTATCCCGTGAGCGCAACTGTATGAACACCGCGTTCCTTGCAGTACTGGATTGCGCGAAGGCTGTCGTCCGTGGTCCCGGAGACCGAGGCAAAGACGGCGACGGACTTCTCACCGAGCGAGGCGTCGCCTGATTCGATGAGCTCCGCCGCTATCACTGCCCTCACGGGAAGCGTCGACAGGCGGCGTGCCAGGTGCTCATAAGGCCACATCGCGGCATACGTTCCACCGGCGCCGATCAGGAAAAGATTGCTCAGTCCATCAGCGGTGATCGTAGTGACTAGTTCCTCGATCTGAGGCCGCAGGGACACTGCGCTGGCGATTTGGTTGCGGAATGCTGACTCGTCAAAACCGAGCATCATCTTCCTTTCGGAAAGGGGTGGAGGAGGTGGAATGCCGATCGGAAGCTGGTACCGGTATCAGCAGTGGGACCGATGCTGGCACATCACCTGAGACGCCGTCAAGGGGTGGAGGCGCAGAGTTGCTGAGCAGACGAAGTAGCGGTTTCATCGGCAATAGAGCACTTTCTCAGCCTCGACTGCGGCCCGGCTCCGCCAGCCAGAATGACCCAAGCGTCCCCTCAAAGAAAGTTTGAAAAAGGTCTGGTACCGGTACCAGAAGCTGGGTATAGTCATCGAAATCACGCAGTACCTCTCACAATCCAAAGGCGGATTCGATGACTCACGGATGTGGCTCTGTCGGTCCGCTACTTCACACGAAGGACCACCATGCAGAGAAGAAATTCCCTGGCGGCAGCTGCGCTCCTGATGGTTTCAGCGCTCGGCCTCAGCGGGTGCGCGGGACAGTCGAGCACCGCGGTTGCGGACGTTGGGGCCGAGCCCGAGTTCTCCGGAAGCTTGAGCATCCTGACCAAGTTCGCGGGTGAACCGCTGCAGCCCTACTTCGAAGACCTCGCCGCAGAGTACAAGGAACTTCATCCCGAGGTGGAGATTGAGCTGATTCAGGAGACGGATCAGAGCATCAAGGACAAGACCAAGACACTCACTGCATCCGGAGCCCTCCCCGACATCTACTTCAGCTGGACCGGTGACTGGGCAGAGAACTTCGTCGGCGGAGGGCTTGCCGCTGACCTCACGAATGTCATCGCACCGGGAACGGAATGGGGCGATACCTTCGGACAGGCCTCTCTGGACGCCTTCAAGTACAACGACAAGTACTACGGGATCCCCCTTTATAACAACGGCAAGTTCATGGGGTACAACAAGACCGCCTTCGAGGAGGCCGGCGTGGAGGTTCCCACCTCCTTCGAGGAATTGATCGAGAGTTGCCAGCCCCTCCGGGAAGCCGGTTATGAACCAATCGCCTTTGGCAATAAGGACGGCTGGCCGGGACTGCATTATCTTCAGCAGCTCTTTGCCTACAACGTCCCCGCTGAGGTGCTGCAGGCGGACTTCGCACCGGAAACGGCGGAACTCAACCATGAGGGGTACGTGGCCGCGCTGGAGCAGTTCAAGACGCTCGTCGATGAGTGCACGGATAGCGGAGAAGGCACTAACGGGGTTCTCTACACCACGGCGCAGGAGGCACTAGCCGGAGGATCTGCGGCCATGTACTACCAGGAGATCCTCGAATTCGACACGGTGACCGCCGACGGCAACGCCCTCACCCCTGAGAATTTTGGCATTTTCAAGCTGCCTGTACCCGCGGGCGCCGAAGGAGATCCGGAGGCGATCGAGGGCTCACCGGAGGGGTATCTCATCAACGCGAAGTCGCCCCGGGCGGCCCTTGCGGTCGACTTCATGAAGTTTGTAACCGCTCCTGAGAATGCGGCCACGCTCTCCTCTCCGCCGTACGGCCAGCCCAGCGCCGTAGTGGGTGCGGTAACGCCGGAGACCTCCAGCGAAGTAGTCCATGCAGGGATTGATCAGGTGAACAACGCCTCACAGGTTGTCGTTTGGCTGGATACAGTAACTGTTCCGGAAGTTGCGGATGCCTGGCTCGCCGGCGGAGAAGCCATCATCAGTGGAAGCTCGACACCTGAACAGGTCCTCGAAAGCGTCCGCAACGCTTCGAATGCGGCGAAGTAGGCCATGCTGACTGTTGAGGGCACCCGCACCAGACGGGCGCGGGTGCCCGGAAACCCCTCGCCCGTTCAGCAGACGCCTTCACGCAAATCCGGTTTTCGGAAAGTGCTTGGCTTTACCTGGGTTCTGCCGGCGCTGCTCACCCTCGGAGTGTTTGTTTACCTTCCCCTCGTTCAGAACTTCGGGTTCAGCTTCCTCGAGTGGGATATCTACAGCGGCAGTCAGACGTTCGTCGGCGGCGATAACTATGCCAAGCTAATCAACGACCCCATCTTCTGGAGTGCCCTCGGCAACAACGTTCTTTATGCCGCTGTTTCCATCGTTTTCCAGGTTTGTGCGGCGCTTGTGCTGGCAGCAATCATCGAAAGCGTACGCAGGGAACGTTGGCGGCGCGCGCTTCGCGCCGTGTACTTCGTCCCCTCCGCCATCTCCCTAACCGTGGCAGGGCTCCTCTTCTACTTCATCTACGAGCCCAACCTCGGCCTGCTGAACTTCATCTTGAAGAACGTAGGGTTCGGGGCTCTTGCCCAGCCCTGGCTCGGCCAGGAAAGCACGGCAATGATGTCGGTCATCGCGATGAGTCAGTGGCAAGGCTTCGGCTACTCCACCCTGCTGTTTGCCGTGGCCATCCAACGAATCCCGTCCGAGCTCTACGAGGCTGCCGCAATCGACGGGATCGGCACCATCCGCCGCTTTTTCACGGTAACGGTCCCGCTGGTGAGGGAAATGACCGGCCTCATGACCATCGTCACCATCTCCGGTGCTTTCCAGGTCTTCAACGAGGTGATGGTGATGACCAGCGGCGGCCCCAACAACTCCACCCAGGTCCTCGGGACATGGCTCTACCGCAGCGGATTTGTCCGTAACGACTTCGGCTACGCTGCAGCGATTGCCATGGTGATCTTCCTCGTCACTCTCGTCATCGCGCTCGTACAACTCTGGATCACGCACAGGAGAAGAGTGGAATGGTAACGCGCATCTCCTTCCTTGGGAGCATCCTCCGGGTCTTCATGTGGACCTTCCTGCTCGGCCTCGTTGTCGTGGTGGTCTACCCGCTTCTATGGATGGTCCTCAACGGCTTCAAACAGAATGCCGAGCTGTTCGGGAACCCGTTCGCCCTTCCTATCAGCTGGGAATGGCAGAACTATGCAGACGCCTGGAACCGGGGAGTCAGCAACTATCTGATGACCAGCGTCCTCGTGACGGTCACGTCGACGATAGCCACCGTCTTCATCAGCGCCTGGGCTGCCTACGGGCTGACACGCGTCAATCTTCCCTTCAACAGAGCCGTAGTCACAGTGATTCTGGGCGGGCTGATGTTGGCCCCGGCGGTAGCACTCGTTCCGCTCGTGAAGATGTTCCAAAGCCTGGGTCTCTACAACACCTTCTGGGCGTTGCTCATCCTCTACACAGCGTTCCGCATCCCCTTCACCACGTTCCTGATCCGGGCCTACATGATCGATCTTCCGCGAGAAATCGACGAAGCGGCCGAAGTGGACGGAGCCTCCCAGTGGACAACGTTCTGGCGCATTATTTTGCCGATGTGCAAGCCGATCCTCGTCTCGACCGTGATCCTGCACGTCCTGTTCGCCTGGAACGAGTATCTTTTCGCGATGGTTTTCACCAGCGGGACCGGCGTGCAGACCCTGCCGGTGGGCCTCACTAGTCTCATGAGCAAGCACGGGACGGACTATCCGGTGGTCTTCGCAGGCATGGTTATCGCGGCAATCCCCGTAGTGCTGCTGTTCTTCCTCGGCCAGCGCTACTTCGTGAAAGGGCTGGCAGACGGCATTGGAAAGTGAATTGGGAACGAATCAGCCGGAGCACTCCGTAGCCATACCAACGGAGCGGGTCTTGGGCTCGAACTTCTCCTACCAGCATCGACCGTTCGACGTGTTCCTGGACGACATGGCCGCCCTCGGTCGCCGGAAGCTGGAGCTATGGGGAATCGCCCCGCAGTTCCACATCCCGCAACTGGATAACGCTGCCATCCGGGCCGTCCGCCGTCAGCTTTCGGATCGGCAGCTCGAAGCCCACTGTGTGACCGTCGAGCAGGTGATGTATCCGGTGAATATCGCCTCCCCCGTCGACTGGCTGAGAAATGACAGCATTGCTCTGTTCCGCAGGGCAGCGCAGGTGTGTAACGAACTGCAGGCGCCTCTGCTCTTTCTGACCCCCGGCCGCGGCTTCGAGGATGAGGATCTGCAGCGCGCCTGGCGGCGGTCCGTGGATGCGTTGGGTGAGATTGCTTCGTATGCAGCCACACTCGGCGTGGACTGTGTGCTCGAGCCGCTGCAGCGGGTCGAATCGAACCTGGTGAACGATTCACAAGCCCTGCGCCGGATGATTGACGACGTCGGCGCTTCCAATCTGGGAGCGGTACTGGACACTGTTGCCATGGCTGCAGCCGGTGAGACAGTGCAGGATTACGTCAGGAACCTCGATACGCTGATCCGCCACGTCCATCTAATCGACGGATGCCCAACCGGGCATCTCGCCTGGGGCGACGGCGACCTCCCTCTCGGAACCTACGTAGCCGAGCTTGAGCGCGCCGGATACGACGGCTACTTCACCTTCGAACTCTTCGGTGACGGAACCTATGCCTTCGACCCGCGTCCGGCGCTCGAGCGGTGCCTGAACGCGTTTGACCGGGCCGTCGAACCGAGAACTTAGAACTTAGACCGAGATCAGCCTGAAGGCTGCTCCGGTGGGGTCCGTCACGGTGCATACCCGGCCGTACGCTGAGTCCATCGGGTCATCCGTCACCGTACCGCCCAACTCACGGACCCGGGCGGCAGCAGCGTCGGTGTCCTTCACGCCGAAGTACACCGTCCACGCCGACGGCACCCCCTCCGGCAGGAAGGTCCTGGCATCCAGGATGCCTGCCTCCTGCTCGCCGTCGACAAGCCCCGTGGTGTAGCGGAAAGAATCCGAGTCCGATTCCACCCGGGTCTCCCATTCGAAGATCCGCCGGTAGAACTCAAGGCACTGCTGGTACTGCCGCGTGGCAAGCTCGTGCCACACCGCAGCACCCTCTTCGGCGTGCGCCTCGAAGCCGAGGAGTTTGTCGCCCTGCCACAGCCCGAACGTTGCGCCCGAGGGATCCGCGGCGTGCGCCACACTGCCCTGGTCTGACACTGTGAACGGCGGCCCAAGCAGTTCGGCGCCCGCGAGCGCCGCCTTCTCCGCGAGAGCATTCACATCACCGGCCGCGAAGTACGTGGTCCAGCCGTCAGGAAATCCCGAGCCCTCCGTGTTGCCGATGAGTCCCGCAACCACTCGGCCATCCTTGGAGAACTTTGTGTAGTGCCCGTACTCCTCCCCCATGTCCTCGGCGTCCCAACCGAGCAGGGTGGAATAGAAGGTCACCGCCTTCGCCATGTCGGAACTGGCGAGGTCGATCCAGCAGGGCACTCCGTCAGGGAAGGCTTCGCGAGCGGGCATGGGAACTCCTTGTGCAAGGGGACCGGACGAGGCGAGCGTATATCTGCCCGCCGGCACTGACAATGGGAACCCCCACAATGGAGCCATGAGCTCCCTGCTTCCCCGAGAACCCGTAGTCGTCGCGCCCGGTGCGGTGCATGTCCCGGAGTGGCTGGATCCCGAACGCCAGCGCGACGTTGTCCAGGCGTGCCGCGAGTGGGCGCAGGGTCCGGTGCCGATGCGGCACACTCGCATGCCGAACGGGACGCAGATGTCCGTGCAGACTGTCTGCCTCGGCTGGCACTGGATGCCCTATCGTTACAGCCGGACAGCGGACGACGTCGGCGGCGCCCCGGTCGCTCCCTTTCCTTCGTGGTTGGCCGGGTTGGGGCGCGATGCCGTTGAGACCGCCTACGGAGAGCGGGACGAGAGCTACGAGCCGGATGCGGCGCTCATCAACTTCTACGATTCGACGGCGAAGATGGGCATGCACCAGGACAAGGAGGAACAGTCCTCCGCACCGGTTGTGTCACTGAGCATCGGAGACAGTTGCCTCTTCCGGTTCGGAAACACTGAGTCCAGGGGCCGGCCGTGGACCGACGTACGATTGGAATCCGGCGACCTGTTCGTGTTCGGCGGTCCGTCACGCTTCGCGTATCACGGCGTGATGAAGACTTTCTCAGGGACCGCCGACTCGGCGCTCGGACTCAACGGACGGCTCAACATCACCCTGCGCGTCACAGGGCTGTAGGGACGGACGTTCTGGATGGCGCTCCGGCCATAAGCGTGCCAACAGCGGTTAACCCGCGGATCCGTTGCCTTGCCGCCGAACCGGCCGCTTCAATGCCCCGCCATCCGCGCGAAGCCATCGGATTCCCAGGCTTGGCGCGGAGGTCCGGCCAACCAGGAAGACCTCAGGCCAGGAGTCCCCGCAGGTAAGCCGCCTGGCCCGCGTGCTGCATGCAGTCCTCGATGACGCTGACCAGCCGCACCCGCAGTGTCACCGGCGGGTCCCAGGACGTGTCGATGATCCGGTTTAGGTCCGTCTCGCTCAGGTCCCGTACAAAGTTCAATGTCCGCTCATGTACAGCGCGGTGGTAGTTCACGAGAAGGTCCGCCTCGACCTGTACCCGATCGACGTCGTCGGAACCATGCCCGTAGCCCGTGTCCTCACGTGGCAGGCCGAGGTTGAACCTGTCCGCCCAGCCGTCGGCGAGCCAGAGTTCGTCCCGACCGGCGGCGTCGGCCACGTGGTTGTCCTGCACCCGGGCGAGGTGCCACACCAGCCAGGCAATGCTGTTGCCGCGCGCGCCGGAACCGTCAGGAAGGGCCGGGCGGTAGGCGAGCCGGCCGGCGTCGAGCCCGTCCACTGCGTTGGCCACCGCGTCAGGAATGCGGCCGAACGCTTCTGTCAGTACGTCGCTTCCACTCATGCGCCATAGCCTAAACCCCGTCGGTTTCGTAAAGCAGCCCGGACGGTCAGGGCAAAAACGCCGGAAACGTGCAGCTTCGTGGGGATTAACCCACGAAGCTGCACGTTTCCGGCGCGTTTGGCGCCCTGAACGAGGACGCCTTACAGGTACGGCTCCACGAGCGACTCATAGCGGGCCTTCACCGTGGCAAGAACCTCGGCCGCCGGCGAGTTCCAGATCTCCTGGTTGAAGATCTCCACCTCTACCGGGCCGTCATAGCCCGTGGCTGCGACCCAGCGCGTGATCGTCTCGAAGTCGATGTAACCGTCCCCCATGTAGCCGCGGGAGAGCAGCGCGTCGGCCGCGATCGGGAGGTTCCAGTCGCACACCTGGTAGGAGGCGATGCGCCCCTCCGCGCCTGCCCGCTGGATGGACGCTTCGAGCGCGGGATCCCACCACACGTGGAAGGTATCGACGACGACGCCAACCGTCTTCGCGGGGAACGGCGCCGCCAAATCGAGGGCCTGGCCGAGCGTGGACAGCACGGCGCGATCGGCCGCGTACATCGGGTGCAGCGGCTCGAGCACGAGCCGGACATCGTGTTCCTGCGCCACGGGCACCAGCTCGCCGATACGGTCGGCGACACGCTGCCGGGCGGCGGCAACATCCTTGGCCCCCGGTGCGGAAGGATCGACGGCAGGACCTCCGATCAGGGGTCCGGCGGCGGGAAGACCGCCGACCACCATGATCAGTTCACGCGTGCCCAGCGTCGCGGCCTCCACGATCGCCTGGGTGTTGTCGGCGAGTGCGGTAGCCTGTCCCTCCTCGTCTGCCGCGGTGAGAAAGCCTCCCCGGCAGAGGCTGGAGACGCTCAGGCCGGCCTCCGAGATGAGCCGGGCAGCCTTGTCCAGGCCCGCTTCGGCAACACGGTCACGCCAAACGCCGATGTGCGAGAGCCCGGCGTCCGTGGACAGCGCCACCGCCTCGGCAAGCGTGATGTTCTTGGTGGTCGCGGTGTTCAGCGAGAGCCGGCTCATGCGCCGACTCCGTAGCTTGCGAGCAGCCACTCGAAGCGGTGCGCGGCTACCTCCGGGTCGACCAGCAGGCCGGCCTTGTCCGCCAGCCGGAAGGTGTCAGCAAGGTGCATCACCGAGCGCCCGGAGTGCAGGCCGCCGACCATCTGGAAGCCGGGCTGGTGCCCGTTCACCCAGGACAGGAACGCGACGCCGGTCTTGTAGTAGAACGTGGGCGAGCTGAAGATGTGCTTGCCCAGGTCGCGTGTGGAGTCCAGGATGGCCCGACCGCGGTCGCCGTTGCCGTCGTCGTACGCCTGCAGCGCCGCCGAAGCGGCCGGGTAGATCGCCGCGAAGATGCCCAGCAGGGCGTCCGAGTAGTGCGTTCCGTCGCCGTGGATGAGTTCGGGGTAATTGAAGTCGTCGCCGGTGTAGAGGCGGACGCCCTCAGGCAGGGCCGCGCGCAGTGACGTCTCATGCGCGGCGTCGAGGAGGGAGACTTTCACGCCGTCCACCTTGCCGGGCTGGCTGCGGATGAGGTCCAGGAAGATGCCGGTGGCGGTGTCGACGTCGTCGCTGCCCCAGTAGCCCGCGAGCGCCGGGTCGAACATGGTGCCGAGCCAGTGCAGGATCACCGGTTCATCGACCTCGGCCAGGAGGATGCCATAGACGTACTTGTAGTCCGCCGGGCCTTCCGCCACTGCCGCGAGCGCGCGGGAGGCCATCAGGATGACCTTCGCGCCGGCGTCGGACACCACCTTGATCTGCTCGCGGTAGGCCTCGACGACGGCGTTCAGGCCGGCACGGCCTGTGGGCAGGGTAGCCAGGTCCAACTGGTCGGTGCCGGCACCGCAGGCGAGCAGGTCGCGGACGGTCTTGCCGCTGGTGGCCGGGGCGTTGGAACCAACGATGGCGGCAGCTTCAGCTCCCGAGCGGCGGATCAGTTCCTGCGTGGCCGCCCAGTCCAGGCCCATGCCCCGCTGGGCGGTGTCCATGGCGTCGGCAACGCCGAGACCGTAGGACCACAGTTCCCGGCGGTAGTTGAGAGTGCGGTCCCAGTCGAGGACGGCGGGGGCGCCAGGGGTGTTGTCGGCGGTCACTTCAGGGATGACGTGCGCTGCGGCGTACGCATGGCGTGCCGTGAGCGGCGCAGTCGGCTTGGCCCAGGCGCTGGGTGCCGCGAGCTCATACCGTTCCAGCGAGCCCTGGGCGGTGGGCAGGTAGAGCGAGGTCATAGCGTGATCTCCGGAATGTCAAGGGTGCGGCGCTCGGCGGACGACTGCAGGCCGAGCTCGGCCAGCTGCACGCCGCGGGCTGCGGAGAGCAGACCGAAGCGGTGCTCGCGCCCGGCAGAAACGTCGCGCAGGAACTCCTCCCACTGCAGCTTGAAGCCGTTGTCCAGCTCTGCATTCGCGGGAACTTCCTGCCACTGGTCGCGGAACGACTCGGTGACGGGCAGGTCCGGGTTCCAGACGGGCTTGGGAGTGTGTGCGCGCTGCTGGGCAACGCACTTGTTCAGGCCGGCCACAGCGGAACCGTGGGTGCCGTCGATCTGGAACTCAACCAGCTCGTCGCGGTAGACGCGCACTGCCCACGAGGAGTTGATCTGCGCAAGCACCTGGTCACCGGCAGGGGTCTCGAGCTCGAAGATGCCGTAAGCGGCGTCGTCGGCCGTTGCCTTGTATTCCTTGCCCTGCTCATCCCAGCGGGTGGGGATGTGGGTGACGGTGTTGGCGTTGACGCTCTTGACCTTGCCGATGATGCCCTCGAGGACGTAGTTCCAGTGGCAGAACATGTCGGTGGTCATGCCGCCGCCGTCTTCCTTGCGGTAGTTCCAGGACGGGCGCTGTGCGGGCTGGTGATCGCCTTCGAACACCCAGTAGCCAAACTCGCCGCGCAGGGACAGGATGCGGCCAAAGAAGCCTTCGTCCACAAGGCGGCGCAGCTTGACGAGGCCCGGCAGGTAAAGCTTGTCGTGGACGACACCGGCGGTGACGCCGGCTTCACGGGCGATGCGGGCGAGCTCAACGGCTTCGGCGAGGGTCTCGGCGGTGGGCTTCTCGGTGTAGATGTGCTTGCCGGCGGCCATGGCCTTCTTGAGGGTGGCGGCACGCAGCGAGGTCATGGAGGCGTCGAAGACGACGTCGACCGTGGGATCGGCGATGATCCCGTCCAGGTCGGTGGTCCAGTGCTCAACCTTGTGCAGCTGGGCCAGGTCGCGGATCTTCGCTTCGTTGCGGCCCACCAGGATGGGCTCGACCTGCACTCTGGTTCCGTCGGCGAGGGTGACGCCACCCTGCTCGCGGATGGGCAGGATGGAGCGCACCAGGTGCTGCCGGTAACCCATCCGGCCGGTGATGCCATTCATCGCGATGCGGATGGTCTTGGTCTCTGTCACGTTCTCTCCCGAAGGGTTTTGAAAGTTGGTGGAAAGCGCTTTCCAATATAGGGTAGTGACACAGACCACGTCAACCCCTCCCGCGTCCTGCAGATGCGTAGCTCCGGCATTCGATCAGGAACTGCCATCTGCTCTTCAGCGGGGGTGCACCTAAAGGAGCCCGGTGGCAGCAGTAACCCTCTCCGGCGTCGCACGCCATGCCGGCGTCTCGCTGGCCACCGCCTCGCGCGTACTCAACGGATCGTCGCGCCGACCCGCGGAGGAGATCGCTGAACGTGTCCGAGCCGCCGCTGCTGAGCTCGGCTACGTACCCAACGCGCAGGCCCAGGCTCTGGCGCGGTCCTCCACCGGGCTGGTGGGCCTCGTGGTCCACGACATCTCAGATCCCTACTTCTCATCGATCGCCCGAGGTGTGCAGCACGCCGCACGCCAATACCAGCGCCAGGTGCTGCTGGCCAGCACCGATCCTTCCGAAGGAGCAGAGCGCGACGCCGTCAGCGCCTTCGCCTCGCATCGCACGGACGCGATCATCCTCGCCGGTTCACGGCGGGCGCACGCGGACCCGGAGCTTGAGCGTGAACTGGCCCGGTACGAGCAGAACGGCGGACACGTCGTCACGATCGGCGGATCGCCCGGGTCCGGATCCACGGTCCGGGTGGGCAATGCCGAGGGGGCGGCGGCGCTGGTTTCCGAACTGGTCTCCCGCGGGCTCACCCGGTTCGCCATCCTGGCGGGACCACCGGAGCTCAACACCGCACGGGAGCGGGTTGCCGGCTTCACGGATTCATTGAAGGCAGCCGGACTGGAGGCAGCCGCCGTCGTCAGCAGTGCCTTCACCCGGGAGGGCGGCTACGAGGCAGCGCAGGAATGCTGGAAGCAGCTCCACGGCGAGCGCGGCATCTGCCTGCTGGCCGTCAACGATGTCATGGCCATCGGCGCCATTGCCGGCCTGCGCGACGTCGGCGCCCATGTTCCGGCTGACGCCCTCGTCACCGGCTTCGACGACATCCCCACCCTGCGCGATTTCTCACCCGCCCTGACAACCGTGCGCCTGCCGCTGGAACAGCTGGGCGAACTGGCAGCGAATCTGGCTCTCAACCCGGAGCAGGGCGAACAGGGCCCCATCCAGGGCGAAGTCCTGATCCGTGAATCAGCAGGAGCAGATAAATGAAAATTCTGATCGCACCCGACAAGTTCAAGGGCACCCTGAGCGGGGCCGGCGCGGCCGCCGCTCTGGCCGAAGGTATTCTGCGCGTACTTCCCGAGGCGGAGATCACCGCCCAACCCATCGCCGACGGCGGAGAGGGCACCCTCGAGGCGGTGCTTGCCACGGGCGGCGTGCAGCAGGAAACAACGGTGCGTGGACCAATTGATGACACGGTCACCGCTTCGTGGGCCCTGACCGGCACAACCGCCGTAATTGAAACCGCCCGCGCCAGCGGCCTTGAGTTCGTCACCCCGACGCCGGCAACGGCGGCTGCCGCGCACTGCTTCGGCAGCGGCCAGCTCCTCGCCGCCGCGCTCGACGCCGGTGCCACCGAAATCGTGCTCGGCGTGGGCGGCTCCGCCATGACTGACGGCGGCTCCGGTGCGTTAAGAGCACTTGGGGCGAAGGTCCTGGACAGCAACGGAGATGAGTTGCCGCTCGGCGGGCTCGCGCTGGCGCGGGCGGCCCGGCTTGATCTTTCCGGTTTGGACCGCCGGTTGAGGGATGTTCGCCTGCGTATTGCGGTCGACGTTCAGAATCCGCTTCACGGCCCCGACGGCGCCGCGCATGTCTTCGGCGCCCAGAAGGGTGCCGATCAAGGTCTTCGCGAAGAGCTGGATGCGGCGCTCGTGCGTTGGGCACAGGTCCTCATGGAGGCCACCGGCGTCGATGTCCAGCGCCCGGGTGCCGGTGCGGCTGGCGGATTCCCTGCCGCTTTCATCGCCTGCACCGCGGCCGCTTTGGAACCCGGATTCGATCTTGTTGCCGACCTGCTGGGACTGGACGCCAAGCTGGCAGCTGCGGACCTTGTGGTGACCGGCGAGGGATCGCTCGATAGCCAGTCCGAGTTCGGCAAGGCGCCGTTGGGCCTGGCGGATCGGGCACTGGCACTCGGCCTTCCGGTACTTGCCGTGGCTGGCCGGATCACCCTGTCGGAGGCCGCGTTACAGGGTCACGGGGTGCTCGGTTCGCGCAGCCTCGCCGATATTGCGCCCTCTGTTGAGGCGGCCATGAACGACGCCGGACGGTACGCCGCAGACGCGGCAGAGGCTGTTTCCAGCGCTTATCTTTCCCTCTCGCGTCAGGCTTGACAGCCCCCTTTCGCTGGTTGCACGGTTGATTCACGACTAATCATAAGTAAGCTGATGGTTAGTTGGATAAACGTTCGGCAGGGAAGGTGAAGAGCGCATGCCCGATCTTTCAACCTGGTCGACTGGCCGACTCCTCACGACGGCAGCGCGGCTGGTAGAGCAGTCATGGAACCAACGCCTGGCTGAGTTGGACGTCACTCACGCGGGTTTCACGGCTTTGGCCGTACTGGCCACTCAGGGCCCGCTGCGTCAGGCGCAATTGGCCGAATTGGTCCATGTGCAGGCCCAGACGATCGGCAAGACTCTCAACCGGCTCGAGTCCCGGGGCCATATCGAGCGGACCCGGGGGGATGACGACCGACGTAGCCAGACCGTGCGGATAACGCAGAAGGGCCTGGAGACCCTGGAGAAGGGGCGCGACATTGAACGCACCCTTGTCTCGGATGAGGCGCTGCTCTCCCCTGAGCTCCGGGCGCATCTTCGGGCGGCAATCGAGGAACTGGCCGAGCCACAGCGGATCGCCCGGAGCCAGAGCCCCCTTCAGGCTGTCCAGGATCCCCGGGTCGAGTCCTAGTCGCCTTAGATGTCGTAGATGCCCTAAATGCCTGCTTCCTCGTAGAAGCCCTCGATGTGGCGGGCGATCAGGCGCGCGGCGAGCGCGCCGTCGTCGTTCTTTATCGCCTGATGGATCTTCCGGTGCTCAGCGCGGAGGCGTGCCGACGTAACAGGCCAATCCGGGAGATTGCGGGTCAGTTGCAGCGTGTAGCCCTCAATTGACTCGCGCAGCGAGGACATCATGGCACCGATGAGGATGTTGCCGGCTGCCTCGGCGAGCGCCACGTGGAACAGGGCGTCGAGGCGCAGGAATTCCTTCTCATCGAGCGCTGAGGTGTCCATGGCGCCCAGGAGGGCCCCGGCGTCCTCCATGGCGGGAGCGGAGGCATCCGCGTGTGCGGCGGCCCAGGTCTCCAGCAGCAATCGCGTCTGAACAATGTCCTCCACCGGCAAGTGTGAGGACGCCATATGCAATCGCAACGCAGCACCGAGGGCAGCGCCCGGATTGGCTGTAATGACGGTACCCGCGGCTGGGCCGGACCCGACGCCGGCGCGGACAACACCCATTGCCTCGAGAACCCGTATGCCTTCCCGGGCGGAAGCGCGCGAGATGCCCAGCTGCTCAGCGACGGTACGCTCACCCGGCAGGCGGTCCCCCACCGCCAGCCGGCCGGCCGACAGTTGCTCCTCGAGCCAGGACTGAACTAGTTGATGGGTGCGCATGTCGAAAAGTGTATCTTGCGTGGTCTGACCACATATCGGTACTGTGGTCGGACCACATCGGATTACAGAAGGTTTCCCATGTCCTATTCCCCCGCAGCGCTCAAACGCCGAGTTCCCAAAGTTGCAGACCTCGCTCCGCTCATGCAGTTCAAGAGGCCGGACTTCAGCCAGAGCGCACGGCTTCGCCGCGCCAACACCATCGGAGACCTGCGCGCGATCGCCAAGCGGCGAACCCCCACCGCTCCGTTCGATTACACAGACGGTGCAGCAGAAGCAGAAATTACTCTCCGCCGGGCGCGCGAAGCCTTCCTGGATCTGGAATTTCGTCCTGGAATCCTGAGGAACGTCGAGAAGGTGGACACCTCCGTCACGGTGCTAGGCAAGGAATCTGCCCTGCCGTTCGGAATTGCGCCCACCGGTTTTACCCGAATGATGCAGTCTGAAGGCGAGTACGCGGGCTCGCAGGCGGCCGAAGCCGCAGGCATCCCCTACACACTCTCCACCATGGGCACCGCTTCGATCGAGGACGTGGCACAGGCTGCCCCGGCGGGACGGAACTGGTTCCAGCTCTACCTCTGGACGGACCGGGAACGTTCCCTGGAACTGATCGAGCGCGCAGCAAAGGCCGGCAACGACACCCTGATGGTCACTGTGGACACTGCCGTGGCAGGCGCTCGTCTGCGCGACGTGCGCAACGGCATGACAATTCCTCCTGCGTTGACACTGAAGACCGTCATCGACGCGTCCTACCGTCCGGCATGGTGGTTCAACTTCCTGACCCACGAACCCCTGGCCTTCGCCTCGCTCAACCGCTACTCCGGCACCGTTGCTGACCTCATCAACTCCATGTTCGACCCCACCCTTACCTTCGAAGACCTGGACTGGCTGCGGGAAGTCTGGAAGGGGAACCTGGTGGTGAAGGGGATTCAGACCCTCGATGATGCCAGGAAGGTTGTGGACCATGGCGCCGACGGGATTGTCCTGTCCAACCACGGAGGCCGCCAACTGGACCGGGCACCCATTCCGCTCCGGTTGCTGCCCGAGGTGGCCGCAGAGTTGAAGGGCAAGACCTCTATCATGCTGGACACCGGCATCATGAGCGGCGGCGACATTGTGGCTGCGCTCGCCCTCGGAGCCGACTTCACGCTGATCGGCCGCGCTTACCTGTACGGCCTGATGGCCGGTGGACGCGCCGGAGTGGACCGGACCATCGCCATTCTCGAGAAGGAGATTTCGAGGACTATGCAATTGCTGGGAGTTACCCGCGTAACAGACCTCACACCGGATCACGTCCGCTTTCTGTAGTTTCTTTGTCGCCTGGCCGCCCGACTTATTCGAAAGACGGACTGCCAGGCGACAAAAACCCTTCCGGGCCTTATCATCATGAAGTGACTCGCGGGTGCGAGATCCGTGAGACCTGGGGGTCAAAATAAAATGAAGCGTCGGCGGGTGCATTATCCGTTGAAATATCGGCGTGCCCGAACGGCAATCTACGCCGTTGTGCTTTTCTGGCTGTGGACCTGGCTGGGCAGCGCTGCGTTCATCGCCAGCCTCTTCCATTCCCCCATTCACGCGATCCTTGCGGTGTACGCGCTGATGACGTTTGTCCTGCTCTCCATCCCGGTTTTCCTGCTTGCTGCAGCCCAGATGGCTATGAACCGGCCAACCGTCATGCCCCGGCCCGCCGTCGTCGTTCCCCTTGAACGCCGACCTGCCGCGGGTCCGGGAGTGATCCGCCTCAGCAGAAACGCTTCCTAATTTCATGTGGGAATTGCAAAACGACGCAATCAAACAATTCCCTGGAAATTCACCCGCGAAACTGCGCAATTGGATCTTGTGCTCCTGCTGAGGAAAAACTGAGGATCCTTGGGAAATCCTAGGCATTTTTCCGGCGATTTTCCGGCGAATGCCAAATCTATACTTGATGCGGGCCAATTGAGGGTCGGCGCTTACAGGCGGCGGCTCGGCACTGTTTGATCCGGTGGATCTGCAGCGCGCCCTACGTTGCTCGCACCATCAAGGATCTTCATGCTCTTACTTCAGCGTGCCACTGCTGCCTTCACCGGCGTCCTGCTCCTTGCGGCCAGCCTCTCGACAGGGCCGACCCAGGCGTCGGCAGAAACCGTCGCGACGCCGCCCACAACCCAGGAGGTAACGACGCCGGCCGCCACCCAGGAGGCCCAGCCCAGCCCGGAAGCGCACGACCATACGGAAACGCACGACCAGGCTGCTGAAATGGCAGAGCTCTTCCCTGGTGGCATCCCGTCCTACCCGGACCACACTTACGAAGGCACTGTTACCGACGAACACGCCCACGGTGACTCCGTTGAAGGGGCCTCGGTGGCTCCGCTTGGCGCCGGCGGGACTCTCTCGCGCGCCGGCGACATCAAGGTGCGGCTGGTGACGGTGGATCTTGCCGACAGTACCGCGACGGTTCCGTTCGCTACCGCTGAGGATGCTGTTCAGGTCTCAAGCACCTATTGGAAGAGCATGTCCAACAACCGGCTCTCCATGTCGGTTGCGTCGCGGGTGGTCAACCACAAATCGGCGGCGAAATCCACCGACTCCTACGACGTCATCATGAACAGGGTGACCTCGGAGCTGAAGTGGACTTACAGCCCCTACACCGCGCTGGTGGTCTTCATCCCTACGCCCCTCAAGGAGGGGTACCTCGGCTACGGATGGAGCAGCAACGGCACCAGCGGCCGCATCCTGATGCCCCAGGTGAGCAACTTCACCACCAACGTGCTCACCCACGAGTTTGGGCACGTCCTCGGCCTCATGCACGCAGACTCACTGCAGTGCACCGGCGGACAGTCCGACACGGCCAGCTTCACCGGCACCGGCTGCTCGATCCGCCACTACGGAGACACCTCCGACCTCATGGGCATCTCGCGTTGGACCGATACCCCCGTAATCAGCTCAAGCTTCTGGGACTACGGCGGCTTCGGCCGGGGAGACGAGATCCTCGACGTCGGGGTTGCCTCGGGAAGCAAGACCTACACCCTGCGGCCCTGGGCAGGCACCGCCTCCTACCGTGCCATCAAGTTCACGGATCCCCGAAGCCGGGAGAGCTACTACCTGGAACTGCGAGTGCCTGTCGGCTTCGACAGGAACCTTGCGCTGAACGGTAACCGCGGCGTGAAGATCGTGCAGAGCGGCGGCCTTACGCCGGCGTCGTCACTCATCCTTATGCCGTCCACCTTGCCCTACTCCGGCTACTACGCGAGCAACACGGCGTGGCCGGCCGGCAGCACCTTCACTACCCATGCCGGAACCACCGTCCGCATCAACTCGGTCTCCGATTCCGCAGCCTCCATCACCATCAATGCCAACTCGATCGGCACCGACCGCTCGGACCTGAACAAGGACGGCAACCCGGACGTGGTGGCGCGGGACTCCTACGGCCAGCTCTGGCTGTACCCGACGAACGCCAGCGGAGCCTTCCAGGCTCGGGTGAAGATCGGGTCGGGTTGGGGCGGCATGACCTCGATCCTCCTGCCGGGTGACTTCAACGGCGACGGCCTCTCCGACATTCTTGCCCGGGACAGCTCCGGCGGCTTGTGGCTTTACGCCGGCGATGGCGCTGGAGGCGTACGTGCCGGTGAGCAGATCGGCGGCGGATGGAATGTCATGACCGAGATCGTCACACCCGGCGATTTCAACGGCGACGGCAGCGTCGATGTCCTGGCTCGCACCGCGGACGGGTCGCTGTTCCTCTACCCCGGCAACGGCGCGGGCGGCTGGAAGACCCGCACGCAGGCGGGCACCGGCTGGAATGTCATGACGGCCATGACCAGCCCTGGGGACTTCAACGGCGACCGGAAGTCCGATCTCCTTGGCCGCGATGACTCCGGAAACCTCTACCTCTACCCGGGTACGGGTACCGGCTCCTTCGGGTCACGCAGCCTGGTCAAAAGCGGCTGGAACGCGATGACAGCGGTGGTGGACGCCGGCGACTTCAATAGTGATGGATTCTCCGATGTGCTGTCCCGCGACAGCTCGGGCAGCCTGTGGCTCCACACCGGAAACGGTGCCGGCGGCTTCTCTGCCAGCCGCACCGTTGGTTCGGGTTGGGGCGCAATGTTCCTCGCATCGGGCACCATCCCCGGCAAGACGACCACGCAGGCTCCCGCACCCGCACCTGCACCTGCTCCTGCTCCAGCACCGGCACCGGCGCCTGCACCCGAGCCGGAACCCGCTGCTGCGGCGGTACGTACCGACCTTAATGGCGACGGCAATCCTGACCTGGTTGCCCGTGACGCAGACGGCCGGCTTTGGCTGTACCCAAGCACCGCCACGGGGTCCTTCGGATCGAAGTCCCAGATCGGTACCGGCTGGGGTGTGATGGACATGATCCTCCTGCCCGGTGACTTCGACGGAGATGGTTCCGCCGACATCATGGCCCGCGACCGCTCAGGAAAGCTCTGGTTGTACAAGGGCACGGGCACGGGCAAGGTTGAGTCCGGCATCCAGATCGGAAGCGGTTGGGGCGTGATGACGGCCCTCGTGACTCCGGGCGACTTCAACGGAGATGGCTACCCCGACGTTCTCTCCCGTACGGCCGACGGAGCACTCTACCTCTATCCCGGAAACGGCAAGGGCGGATGGAGCAGCAAGGCCCAAATCGGTCAGGGCTGGAGCAGTATGACCGCCCTGTTCTCGACCGGCGACTTCAACGGCGATGAAGCGCCGGACCTGATCGCCCGCAACTCCGACGGGGCGCTGTACCTGTACGCAGGAAACGGGAGAGGCGGCTTCCTCACCAAATCGAAGGCCGGGTCCGGCTGGAACGGCATGACCGCCTTTGCCGGTCCAGGTCCTTGGGGATCGGAATCACATGCGGATCTGCTTGCACGCGACGCCAAGGGCAACCTGCACCTGTACAAGGGCAATGGATCCGGCGGATTCAGCGGGTCCCAACAGATCGGCCGGGGCTGGAGCGGGCTGTACATAGCCGAGTAATCGTCAAAGTCCTGGTGAACCCCATATAAGAGAGTCGCCGGTATCGCTCAAACAGCGATACCGGCGACTTTCGTTTCATCTTGTCTGCCCATTGGTGCCTATTGGGTGCCTGACACGGCACGAAGGTCCTGAGCAGATTCAGACGCCGTCGGGCAGTACGGGCTCCGTCTTGAAGTTGATCAGTTTGTGGGTGCCGTCGCAGTAGGGCTTGATCGTGGATGCCCCACACCGACACAGAGCAACAGTCTTCCGACGGCGAGGCACCGGCTGCCCATCAGTGGTGACGATGGGAACTTCTCCCCTGACCAAAAGGGGCCCGTCCGGGCAAGCGACAATCTGTACCTCGTCGCTGCGCGACGATTCGTTCGGTGCAGTCATGGAGCCTCCTGAGCGCCCTTCCGTGAGTTCTCTCCCAATACTAAGCTCACTTGCTATGTGCGGGGCCGGCAGGGCTCCAGCAGAACATCAGCTTCTGTTATGGTCTTGTGGTCACATGGTAAGCATGCTTATTGTGTAAACGCGATGACTTACTTTCCAGGAGTCTTCCACATCGATACAAGGAGTCATTATGAGCACACAGAACTGGTCAGAAGACCCACTGGTTTCGTCAACTCCGAGCGCGGGCAATTACCCCTCCGAGGGACAGTCGACTGCTTCCACTGCGAAGGATGAGGCCAAGGATGTAGGCCGGGAAGGGCTGGGCGCAGCCAAGAACGTCGCGCAGACCGCTGGTTCCGAGGCAAAGAACGTTGCGCAGGAAGCAGGCACTCAGGCCAAGAATCTTGTTGGGCAGCTCGGGTCCGACATCAAGAGCCAGGCCGGCACCCAGCAGCAGCGGGTCACCAACGGATTGCGCTCCATCAGCGACGAACTGAACTCGATGGCGCAGAGCTCCGAGGGCGGCCCGGCGCAGCAGCTCGTGCAGCAGGTAGCCCAGCGAGCCGGAAGCGCCGCGTCCTGGCTGGAAGGCCGCGACCCCGGCTCCCTCCTCGATGAGGTAACCGGCTTCGCCCGTCGCCGTCCCGGTGCATTCCTCCTAATCGCAGCCGGAGCCGGCTTGCTTGCGGGACGACTGACCCGTGGCCTCGCCGGTGGATCCGATTCGAGCGGCTCGCCGTCTACCGGCGGCGGCATGGGTACAACCGGCGGCGGCCAGCACGTGGCTACCTACCCGCCGGTTCCGGACGAATACGGCACTGACCTTCCTGCTTACCAGACGGGTGCCCCCGGATACGGTGCCGGCGTTGAGACTCCTCCGGTCGCACCGCCCACCACCACCCCCACGGTCAACCCGACCACTCCGTTCGCGCAGCCTGGCGTTCCGGACACTGAGACCGGGAGGGACTTCCGCTAATGACCGAAGCACATCCACACGGATCGCATGTAGCGCAGGCATCCGCAGGCCCCGAACCGGATAGCGGATCGAACGCGTCTCTTGGCCAGCTGCTGGGCGAGGTCACCCGTGATCTCTCAACCCTGATGCGCCAGGAGCTCGAGCTCGCAAAAGCTGAGCTGCGCGAGTCGGGTACCCGTGCCGGAAAGGGCGCTGGAATGTTCGGCGGCGCCGCCGTCGCCGGGCATTTTGTCCTTCTTTTCCTTTCCCTGGCCCTCATGTGGGGCCTCGCTGAGATCGACGCGCTCGGTCTGGGCTGGGCTTCCGTGATTGTTGCAGTGATCTGGGGCATCATCGCCGCGATCCTTGCACTTCGGGGAAAGAAAGAAATGAAGTCGATCAAGGGCATGCCGCAGACCGCTGAGACAGCCAAGGAAATTCCGCCTACGTTGAAACCAGGAGATCACACGCCATGAACCAGACACCTGATGAAATCCGCGCGGACATCGAACGCACCCGCCGCGAGCTCGGAGCCGACGTCGACGCAGTTGCCGACAAGGTAAGCCCGTCGAACATCGCCCAGCGGCAAACCGACAAGGTGAAGAACGCCGTCGGCAACGTCAAGGACAAGGTGATGGGCTCGGCTCACGACGCCAAGTCCTCTGCCAAGGACCGGGCGCACGGCGCCGGCGACGCTCTTCACAGCGCCGGGGACAGCATTTCCAGCGCCGGCAGCTCGGTATCGGGTGCTGTCCAGGACGCGCCGCAGCGGGCAATGGCAAAGACCCAGGGCAATCCTTTGGCCGCGGGCCTCATCGCCTTCGGCGCAGGCTTGCTGGCTTCTTCCCTCATCCCGGCAAGCCAGAAGGAGAAGGAAGCCGCTGCAGTCGTCAAGGAGAAGGCTCAGCCGCTGGTTTCCGAGGTCCAGGACGCCGCGAAGCAGGTTGCGCAGGACATGAAGGAGCCCGCGCAGCAGGCCGTGGATTCGGTCAAGGAGACTGCTACCGACTCTGCCAACACGGTGAAGGAGGAAGGCGCCAGCGCGGCTTCCGATGTGAAGGACCGGGCGCAGGACGCGAAGTCGAACGTACAGGGAAGCTAGAACACCCCGTAGTCGACAAGCCAAAGTGGAGGCGCCGCACGGATCATTGTGCGGCGCCTCCACTTTGTCATGAATCTGTCGCCGTTTTGACCGGCAGCAGCCTTTCGACGAGTTTCATGAGCAAGTTCCTCAACTGCGGCGATGCCTGCTCCAGCTCAGCCATGAGGCTCCTTTCCCCCTTCTCCGCCTCGGCGAGCCTGATGCGACCCCGCGCCGTCAGATCGACCAGGAATGCCCGCCGGTCACCGTCCGGGATCGAGCGAATGATTAGTCCCTGCTGCTCGAGGCGGGCGAGTGTCCTTCCAACGGTTTGGGCGGTGACGTGGAGCTGCTCCGCCAGCTCGATCTGCAGCAACGGCCCGTAGGCTTCGACTGTGCGCAGCGTGACCAAGCCAGCGTGAGTGATCCCGATGGCGAGCAGCCGATCGTTCCAGGCGTTCTCGGCCAGCCTGGCGGCCGTTGTCAGCAGCCGTTCCGTGGTCCAGGGTTCCGTGGGTGACACCTTGCCTCCTTCCTACGGGTTGGACCCAAGGAATTCGGAGCGGGAGCGCCGCCGGATGTGTCATGGAAGTGGAGCCTAGGGGAATCGAACCCCTGACCTTTTCATTGCGAACGAAACGCTCTACCAACTGAGCTAAGGCCCCGCACGATCCAAGATACCGCAGCTTCAGCTTGAAGAACCAAACGTCAGAGCACAGTTGTACGCTCGAGTAATGCAATCCCCCGCGCCGGAAATCCGGGCCTGGCCGGCCCTGTGGTCGCTCGTGATCGGGTTCTTCATGATCCTGGTGGATTCCACGATCGTGTCCGTGGCCACGCCGGCCATCATGGAGGGATTTCAGGCCGACATTGACAGTGCGGTTTGGGTCACCAGCGCATACCTTCTGGCGTATGCCGTTCCGCTCCTGATCACGGGACGAATGGGCGACCGCTTTGGCCCCCGCAGGATGTACTTGATCGGGCTGGCCGTCTTCACTGTCTCAAGTGCACTGTGCGGGGTCGCCGGCACAATCGAGTTGCTCATCGTCGCCCGGGTGCTGCAGGGGCTGGGAGCCGCGGTGATGACTCCGCAGACCATGTCCGTCATCACCCGTATCTTCCCACCCGAGCGCAGGGGCTCGGCCATGGGCCTCTGGGGATCAGTGGCAGGGATAGCCACGCTCGTCGGCCCCATCCTCGGCGGCGTGCTGGTGGACTCCCTCGGCTGGGAGTGGATCTTCTTCGTGAACGTGCCAGTCGGCGTCGTCGGACTGCTGCTTGCGTACCGGTTGGTGCCCAAGCTCTCCACCACGAGCCACAGCTTTGATTTCCTCGGCGTTATCCTCAGCGCCGCCGGCATGTTCTGCCTGGTCTTTGGGCTGCAGGAGGCAGAGAGCTACAACTGGGGGCCAATTGCCGGCCCTGTCTCCGTGTGGTCGCTCATCATCACGGGAGCCTTGCTGTTCACCGGCTTCATCGTCTGGCAGCGATTCAATCGCAGGGAGCCCCTCGTCCCCCTGAAGCTTTTCCGCGACCGAAACTTCTCTCTTGCTAACACCGCAATCTCCTCCATGGGCTTCACGGTGACCACCATGAGCCTGCCGCTGATGCTCTACGCACAGAACGTCCGAAATCTCACTCCCACTGAGGCCGCTCTATTACTCACGCCCATGGCTGTGATTTCCGGGGCTCTGGCGCCGTTCGTTGGAAAGCTGGTTCAGCGGGGCAACCCCAAGTACATGGCCATCTTCGGATTCAGCGGTATGGCGGCGGCGCTGTTCTGGCTTGCCGCCCTGCTTCGGCCGGAGACTCCCATCTGGATGCTGCTGCTTCCCCTTGCACTGGTCGGCCTGTCCAGCGCTGGAATCTGGGCGCCGGTATCCCTGACGGCAACGCGCAACCTAGCTCCGACTCTCGCTGGAGCCGGCTCCGGCGTCTACAACACCACACGCCAGGTCGGCGCGGTAGTGGGCAGTGCCGGCATCGCCGCAATGATGCAGGCACGCCTGGTCGCCAACGGCGGCACAGAAGGAGCTGGACAGGACGCCGGCTACGCCGCTGCGATGGGAGAGTCACTGCTGCTGCCAGGCGCGGTTGTTGTGATCGGACTGATCGCCGCACTGTTTTTCGCCCGCCCTGAACAGCACCAGGTCTGGGCTTCAGATTCCCCACCTTCGGTAGGCGCGTCCCGCAAGGGGTAGTTGCTTCCCACAACTACCGCTAGGCTCCTCTCTATGGCTGAAGAGTTTGCAACTGAAGACACCACTACTGAGGAAACAGCACCTGAAGCGGTGAAAGAAGTCAGCGACGACTTCGTGACGCGCAAGCACACCTCGCCCTCCGGGTTCGCGTACACCACCGTGACGGGGCGGCTCGTCCTGCGCCGGGAGGAGACCAAGGATGGAAAGTCCGAGGGCTTCAAGCCGAAGGCCGAGATCTTCGTGGTTGCCTATACCAAGGACGACGGCGGGAACCGCCCGGTCACCTTCGCCTTCAACGGTGGACCGGGTTCCTCCTCGGTATGGCTGCACCTTGGCCTCCTGGGTCCGCGGCGCGTTGATGCAGGCGATGTCGAAGCGATGACTCCCCCACCCTTCGGCCTGGTGGACAACCCCGAAACCCTTCTGGAACATAGCGACCTGGTCATGATCGATCCCGTCAGCACGGGTTTCTCCCGGGTGGTCGAAGGCGGAAAAACCGACGAGTTTCACGCCTTCATCGAGGACCGCGACCTTGTCGCCGAGGTGATCCGCCTCTGGACAACGCGCAACAACCGTTGGCTCTCGCCCAAGTACCTTGTCGGCGAGTCCTACGGCACCCTTCGCGCCGTCGCCGTAGCCGGACGCCTGTTCGACGCCTATGGGATGGCCGTGAACGGCCTCGGGCTCATCTCGACCGTGCTCAACATGTCCACCCTGCGCTTCTTCCCCGGCAGCGATGTCCCCTACGCGCTGCATCTGCCCACCTACGCGGCGATTGCGCACTATCACGGCCGGCACCCCGGCAGGGAACTGGCCGACGTCGTCAGCGAAGCCGAGGAGTACGCAAGCCGGGACTTCGGCTACGCCCTCACCCAGGGCGCCCGCCTTACTCTGGCGGAGTACGACGACGCCGTGAGCCGCCTCAGTGCCATCACCACCCTCGACGAGGGGTTCATTCGGCGCACGAACCTGCGCTGGGCTTACCACGAGTTCGCGGCGGAACTACTGCGGTCAGAGGGCCTGGTGGTGGGGCGGATCGATGGCCGCTTCACCGCACCTCCCGCGAACCTGCAGTCCTCCAGCTCCACCGACGATCCGAGCATGCGGGCGATTACCGGACCGTTTGCCGCTGCAATCAACCACTACGTGCGTGCGGAACTCGGGTATGAAAACGACCTGCCCTACGAGATTCTCACCGCCCGGGTACAACCCTGGAGCTACCGAACCTTCGAAGGCGCTCCGGTCGACGTGGCCGACGTGCTTGAGCGGCTGATGGTTCACAACACGGCATTGCGTGTGCACGTCGACTATGGCTATCACGACGGCGCCACTCCCCACTTCGCGGCCGAGTACGTCTTTGCGCACATGAAGCTGGACGACGCAGCACGCGAGCGCATCACACACCACTACCACGAGGCCGGACACATGATGTACCTGAAGCCCGAGTCCCGGCTGGCGCAACTCGAGGCCCTCGGGCGCTTCGTCCGGCAGTAACCTTCCCCGGCCGGCAGTAGGGCCGGTCAGCGCGTGGCGAAGTGCACCCAGACTGCAATGATCCACGCACTGCCCGCCGCACAGGCAAGGGCCAGTTCCACGAGAATGCCCAGGCCCATGGCCTTTAGCGCGGCCACGCTGGACGAGGCAGCCGACCTCAGATCACGCAGCCGCGCAGTTTCGCTCAGCAGCAGCCCAGCGGTGAAGCCGACAAACAGGCCGACCACCGGAATCACGAACATGCCCACCACGCCCAACACCAGTCCAATGGTTATGGACCGTCCCGGGATCCTGCGCTCCCGGAGTCTGCGCCCCGTAAGGATGATCCCGGCCAGCAGTCCGGCCAACGCGCACAAGCCGCCGACACCGAGAGCCGTCCAACCGGCGCCGCTGGTCACGGTCAGCGCCCAGGCCAGCAGGGCGCCGATGATGAGGATGCTGCCGGGAAGGACAGGAACAACAACTCCTGCCACGCCGACTCCGATCGCAAGGCCGCACAGCACGGTGACAACAATCTCCAGGTCCATGCGCCCAGTCTTGCATCCGCAGTTACACCCTTGTAACACCGGTACTGAAATACTAAGGTTGCTTAGGAAGTCGCCTTAGGGCCTGAAATCGGGAGGCACCAGTGAGCACAGCAGCAGGAAACAATGATCGGGACGATCGCGCCAGGCACGTTGACGAGTCGGCTGTTCCGGACGGCGGCCGTTCGTCCGATTACTACGACCGCTCGTCCGATACCGAGACCCGGGCGCTGAACGTCGACCGCGACGATAACCGCGATGACTACCGGGGCGATCAGACCGCAGCCGTTCCGGTGTCGGGCTCCCGAGGCGACGACCGCCGTCGTACCCGTAATCGCGACCTCGACCCCGACGCGGACCGCGATTACGACCGTGACTACGACCGCGACCGGGACGTCACCCCCGTACCCGCGGCAGCCGAACGGGACGCGCTCCGCCAGAGGGAAAAGGAAACCTTCGGCGGCATGAAGTTCGGCTCAGCCTTCTTCGGCTGGCTTACCGCAACCGGTATGGCCGTCATCCTCACGGCGCTCGTTGCAGCTGCCGGAGCGGCCTTCGGATTGTCCACCGGCACCAACATCAATGAAGCGACCAACCAGGCGTCGGAGAATCCGCAGAGCGTTGGAATCACGAGCGCGATTATCCTGCTCGTGATCCTGCTGATCGCCTACTACTGCGGTGGATATGTGGCCGGCAGGATGGCGCGGTTCAACGGCGCGAAGCAGGGCATTGCGGTGTGGCTGTGGGCCATCATCATCGCCGTCCTGGTTGCCGTTCTGGGCCTCATCTTCGGGTCCCAGTTCGACGTCCTCGCCAACCTGAACAGCTTCCCCCGCCTCCCGCTGAATGAGGGCACGCTGACCACGGCGGGCATCATCGCCGTCGTTGTAGCACTCCTGGCCGCCCTTGCCGGAGCGGTGCTCGGAGGACTCGCCGGCATGCGCTTCCATCGCAAGGTGGACCATGCGGACTACGAGGCCATGGACGACAACCGCTAACTGACCAGGATCTGGGTGGAGTTCACCTTCAGCATCGAGTTGGCCCACCGCATCTGCCGCAGGGTCTCCGGATGGCATCGCGCGGCCACATCCAGCAGATCAGTGTGCTTGATCCCCTGCGCGGCCTGCGCAAGCATCTCCCAATCAACCGAAACGCCCGAGGCCTTCATGTAGATTTCCCGGAGGTCGCGCAGCATCAGCAAAGCTGGAGCACTCTTTCGCCCGAGGAGGTCGCTTCCCCTTTCCCGGATTTTCTCAGCAAGGTTGAACTCGTGGCGCGGCTCCGGATCGAGGTCTTGACCGTACTGTTTGCCAATTTCCGCAATTGCGCGTACATGGTCCTGCGACCACTTTGCGAGGTCGCGAGCGACGTGATAGATCTCGTGGTCCACTTTGTGCCGCTCGGACGCTTCCAGCAGCTCGAGCGCGAGGTCGTTCTCCGAGCGGTGCAGCTCGTGCAGTACCAGCCCCAATTTCATCTGCTTCCTCCCTCGCCTGCTTCATAAAGACTTTCCTGCACCTCGACGTTGTGTGACCCGGTGGTCTCCCAACCAATGGGACGGACGGGAGCGGATGCCGTCGTCGTTGGTGCCGATGAGGGCCCGCTGCCCAGCTTGATCTTCCTGATGCTGGCCGCTGCAGTCTTGAAGATGGGCTGTTTCGACGCCGCATCCCAGTCCGTGATCGTGAGTTCGTTGGCTGCCCTGCCGGCCTTGACCGGCTTGTGCCCGGCGTCGGTGTCCCAGTAGCCGTAGTGGAACGGAAGGAACAGCACCCCCGGTCGAATGCCACTGATCCTTACTTTTGCCTCGACGGAGCCGCGCGGGGTGGTGATCCTGGCGAGATCGCCCTCCCTGATGCCGTGGGAGCGGGCGTCCCCATCCGACATCTCGACCCAAACCTCGGGTGCGGCGTCCTGCAACTGCGGAGCACGACCGGTCTTGGTCCGGGTGTGGAAGTGGTACAGAGTGCGGCCCGTGATGAGCTGCAGCGGAAACTTTTCGCTCGGGACCTCATGGGGCGGCAGGTAGCCGGCCGCCTTGATGATTGCCTTCCCTTCCGGGTTGAGCGCCTTGTATTCGTCCGGCTCAAGCGGTGCACCGGTCACCAGGTCCCGCCCGTAGCTTTCGCAGTATTCGGGTGCACTCCAGAACTTTCCATCCTCGTAAATGCGTTCGGATCCCTGTGGGTTCTCCTCATTGCAGGGCCATTGGATCCCGGAACCACCGCGGAGCTTCTCATATGTGATGCCGGTGTAGTCGCACGGACGGCCGCGTGTGCACTCTTTCCAGGCTTCGAACGCGGACTCGGGGTCGTGCCATTTGATCAGTGGCTGTCCGTCCTTGTCACGAAGGTCCAGGCGACGGGCGTAGTCGAGGAAGATGTCGAGGTCCGGCCTCGCTTCTCCTGGCGGATCAACGGCCTTCTCCGACAGATGAACGGTACGATCCACGTTCGTGAAGGTACCGGTCTTTTCGCCCCAAGTGGCGGCGGGGAGCACGACGTCGGCCAGTTGGGCGGTCTCAGAGAGGAAGATGTCCTGGACCACCAGGAACAGCCGTTTCTGGGTGAGGATGGACCGGATGCGCCGTAGTTCCGGCAGAGAGACGGCGGGGTTGGTGCCGCTCACCCAGAGCATCCGGATGGAACCGTCCTCCGCATAACGCATCATCTGCATGACGTGTGTGGGCGGTGAGTAGTGCGGTATTGCCATGGGATCAACGTTCCAGACCCGGGCGAGATCCTCCACGTGCGCGTCGTTGGACCAGTTACGGAACGCGGGAAGGTCACCGTCACCGCCGCACTCGCGGGTGTTCTGGGCGGTGGGCTGCCCGTTCATTTGGAGTACTCCGCAACCCGGCTTGCCCAGCATGCCACGGATGATGTTGACGTTGTTCACCTGAACAGCCGCAGCCGTTGCCTGGTTGGACTGGTAGAAACCCTGAAGCACCGTGGAAAGCAGCCGCTCGGCGTTCCCGATGATGCGCGCTGTTTCCCGGATCTTTTCGGCGGGAACGTCGCAGATCGTCTCGACAACCTCCGGCGGGTACTCCTTCACGCGCTGCTCGAGCTCGCTGTAGCCCACCGCGTGCGCCTGAATATAGTCCCGGTCGATCCAGCCGTTCCCGATGATCTCGTGCAGCAAGCCATTCATCAGGGCAACGTTGGTGCCGGGTCGGGGAGCCAAATGCACAGTGGCTACCCTGGCGACGGGCGTCATCCGGGGGTCCACGCAAATGATCTGCGGCGGATTGGGTCCGGCCAACCTATCCAGGATTCGTGTCCAGAGCACGCTCTGCGTCTCGGCCATGTTGTGCCCATACAGCGCAATGACGTCGGCATGGTCGATGTCTGTGTAGGAGCCCGGTTGGCCATCACATCCAAACGACTCCTTCAGTGCGGCGGCAGCGGTTGCTGTGCAGAGGCGCGTGTTGCCGTCCACATGGTTGGTTCCCAAGCCTCCATGTGCCAGAACACCCAGCGTGTAGTACTCCTCAGCGAAAAGCTGCCCGGTGGTGTAGAAGCCAATCGCACTGGAGCCCTGCTCCTCGAGCAATTCGTTGGTCCGCTTCACGATGAGTTCCATCGCGGTGTCCCAGTCGGTTTCCACGAGCTTGCCGCGCTTGCGCATGAGCGGCCGGGTCAAACGGTCGGGTGAGGAGTTGGCCTGCCAACCGTAGAGGTCCTTTGGTCCGAGGCGACCATGGTTCACGCGATCTTCCGCCCGTCCCCGCACCCCCACCATGCGGTCATCCTTCACTGCGATGTCCAGGGCATCACCGTTGGAGTGCAGGATCGAGGCGGTTTGGACCCAATGGTCCACCTCGTCGGCGGTGACACCGTCCTCGAGGTGCATATCAACTCGGACGGGCCACTCCTCACCCACCGCATAGGGCGTGCGGGTACCCCACGGTTCAGCTATGCGGTCTTTTCCTGCCATAACCTGTCTCCCTCCGGCTCATTCATTCTTCCCGCAACGCGAATGGCTTTGTGCCTGCGCCGCAAGCTGCCCATTGTGTTCCCCGCCTTGGCCAGCCGGCTGCCCGCGTACGGCACCCCACCCGTCAGGCGCAGCGCCAGCGCCGCCCAAACCGTCAGCGAGCGCTCGGCCACCCATGCCGGCGCCCACAGCGCCGCGGTGGGCGGGAAGACAGCGGTGCCGCCCCGCCGTCGTCGTCCCGTTTCCGCCAGGCCTACGACGACGGCGGCAGCCCCCGCGAGGGCAGGCCACCCGCCGCGTCGGTACAGGGCAGCCAGTCCGGGCAGTAAGGCGAGTTCAAGCAGGAGGCGCGCGGGCTGGGCGAAGTCGTCGTACGCCTGGCGCACGCGCTGGGAGCGGAAGTGCCCGGCTGAGCAGGGGATCCGGCCCACGAAGACGGAGTCCGCGCGAAATTCCTTCCCACCGGCAGCCCGCACGGTCCGAATGAGCTCGAGGTTTTCAAACAACACGTCGCCGTCGTATCCGCCGGTCGCCGACAGAACGGAACGCCGCACGCCCAGCGTCCCTGGGTAGTCGGAAGCAAGCGCCCGGTTCAGCAGCGCCCGTCCCGTGTCCCAGCGGGCGTGCCAAGGAAGGGTGAGGAAGTAGTTTTGCGGACGCACGACGTCGGCCTTTGCCAGCAACCCGACAACCTGCCGGAAAGCTGCCTCGGTGTACCGGACGTCGTCGTCGGCAATGATGACCCGCTCGAAGGAGGCCTCGGCGAGGCCGGTGAGCACGCCGGCAACCTTCCCGTTCCTGCAGGTGAAGCGCGGGCGGAGATGGCGGACGCCGGGCGGAAGCACTGCGGCGTGGCGCGCGAAACGCTCCTCAGGCGAGCCGTCGACCACCAGCACCTCGGCCCAGCCGGCCACCTCACCCAGGTAGTCGGCGAGCGCCGCGATCCCGTTGTCCGTGGTCCACTTCAGCGGCAGGACGTAGGAGGCGGCGGGCCGGCTCATGCCGCTGCGGCAGCGCTTGTGCGCAGTGAGGACTCGCCCTTCTCCCAGCTGCCGATGATGTGTTCACCCAGCATTGCGTCCAGCGCCAACGCGGCGGTTGCCCCGAAGTAGACGTCCTCCAGCAATTCAGGTTCGGCCTCGACCAGGCCACCGGCGAGGTCGCGGCCGGCGATCTGCTCATGGACGGCGTCGGCCTCGACATGTTCGTCGAAGTACCAGGTGACGTCCTCGTCGAAACCTAGCCGCCGGAAGCCGTTGCCGTAGAACCGGTTGGGCTGGGATGAGGTCATTTCATAGGCGGCGAGGTGCCCCACGATGGCGCCGCGCAACCGTCGATTCAGGCCGAACAGGGACATCATGTTGGTGGAGGCGAGGGTGAGCGCGGGAACCGCGTCAACATAGTGGCCGTAGTCGTCGGCCAGTCCAACGCCGCGCATGGTTCGAGCGAAAAGAGCCGAGTGCATCCGGTCTGGTCGCCCGCCGCCGTACTCGTCGGCCTGAATCTCGACCATCGCGGCCTTGGCCCGGCCCCGCAGCCGGGGGATGGCCCAGGTGTGGGGGTCGGCTTCCTTCAGCTGGTAAACCGACTTGTGGATCAGGAACTCCTGCGCCTGCTCCAAAGTGGCCTTCTTGGCCAGGAAGCGGGATACGCTCGGTCCGCCGTCGGCGGAGGTGAGTTCGAAGAGGACGGCAGCAACGGCGTCGCTATCATGCGCTTCAAGCGGTGGAAGTTCGACGGCGGCACGCAGGGCAGATTCGAAGTCCCGCTCAATCCGTCGGCGGATGCCGATGAGTTCCGGCTCCCACTCCCAGTCCGCGTGCGCTCCCTCGATGCCGCCGTAATGCAGTTCGTAGAGGCAGAAAAGGGTCAGCTGAAGATCTTCGTCCGTGAGGATTCCGTCGCTGCCCTCAAGGCTCTTCTGTACCGCATCGGCCAGGACCTGCACGCCTTCGGCGTTCGGCTCCTGCGGCAGCAGGTTCAACAGCGCATCACTCGCGGCCCCCCGGGCCTGTGGATTTCTCATGGCAAGCCTTCCTAACTGGTGGCCGACGTCGTCGTCCCCCTCACTCAGATAGTACTAAGCCTACTGTTTATGGAGCTAAGCCTGCATACGCGGCAAGGCCCGCGGCACCAGCAGCGCCGCGGGCCTCACTGAAGCCGGTACCGCGACCTACTCCTTGTGGAGCTTGTCCTGTACTGCTCCCGCCATCTTCTCTACCGTGTTCGGCAGTTCGGTTGTGCCGTAGAACCGGGAATCGGGATGCGTCGGCGGTGGCATCGGCGCAGAGGTTGTTGGCCCGTTGTGATACGAGAACTCGCCATGCCCGTCAGGGGTGGGGCCGGAAGCCCACGATCCCTCGGCGGCCGCCTGGCCGTCGGAGAAGTTCAGGTACTGGTACGCGACGTCGCGCTCCTCCTTGTTGAGGGGGAAGTTGCTCGGCACCGGAAGGTTCTCCGACTTCTCCTCCTGCAGCTCACGCGCTGCGGCCAGCCATTGGTTCTGGTGCATGGTGTCCCGCGCGAGAAGGAATTTCAGCATGTCCCGGACACCGTGGTCATCAGTCATGTGGTAAAGCCGGGCGACCTGCAGCCTCCCCTGCATCTCCGCATTGGCGTTCGCGGTGAAATCCGCGAGCAGATTCCCGCTCGCCGTGATGTAGCTGCCCTGCCAGGGGTTGCCCATGCTGTCCACCGGCCGGGCACCGGCGCCGGCAACGATCGCCTGTTGCATGTCAGTTCCACCGACGACGGCGGCAATCGCCGGATCGGACTGTACGGCGTCTTCCGTAATTCCGAGGGGCGCCTTCTCCAGGAGCTGCGCGATCATGGTCGCCAGCATCTCAACGTGCCCGAACTCCTCAGCGCCGATACCAAAGAGCAGATCCCGGTATTTGCCTGGGATATGGGTGTTCCATGCCTGGAAGCTGTACTGCATGGCTACGGTTATTTCACCGTATTGGCCGCCAAGGACCTCCTGCAGCTTCCTTGCGTAGACGGCGTCGGGCTTGTCTGGGGTGGATTTGAATTGCAGTTCCTGCTTATGGAAAAACACGGGGAAACCTCCGCATTGAAGCGGCTCCGGGCCTGAACGGCCAACTCATCTGTACGGGTTGGAGAGCTCGGAGCCAGTGTTTCGAACCTATCCCCGGCCGCCGAGACATGGGAAGTGATAAGCAAACTTATTTTCCTGACGTTCAGCCCCAAGTTATTTCAAAGGTGCGTCAGTCATCCTGAACAGGCAGGTAGCAGACGGCCCGAGACCACCGTCCAAACCCGCTGGCACTGGCTAGCCAGAGCCCCCCGAGCGGGACCGTCCGTTTCCCCGACTGAGGCGGTCCCGCCCGGAACAACTCCGGGTCTACCTAATCCCGGAACAACTCCGGGTCTCGTTGATTTCGCAGGACACACCCCTTTTGCGGCAGCATTCGGGGCGTGTCCTGCCAACTCAAGGCAAGACGCCTACGGCGTGGGGCTACCACCGTTGACGTTGAGCGTCTCACCAAGCACGTAACTCGATTCGGGCGATGCCAGGAATACGTAGGCCGGCGCCAGCTCAGTGGGCTGCCCCGCACGTCCCAGCGGAGTGCTCTTGCCGAACTCCGGCAGCTCTTCCTTCGGCTGACCGTCGGAAACCTGAAGCGGCGTCCAGAATGGGCCCGGAGCAACCGCGTTCACCCGGATGCCCCGCGGAGCCAGCTGCTGGGCCAGGCCCTTCGTGAAGTTGTTGATCGCAGCCTTGGTGCTTGCATAGTCCAGCAGCGTGGGCGAGGGGTTGTACGCCTGGATTGACGTTGTGTTGATGATGCTCGACCCGGCAGGCAGATACTGCAGGGCTTCGCGGGTGATCCTGAAGAACGAGTAGATGTTGGTCTTGAACGTGTGGTCCAACTGCTCGTCGTCGAGATCCTCCAGCTTCTCAACGGCAATCTGCTTTCCGGCATTGTTGACCAGGATGTCCAGCCCGCCGAGCCCCTCGACCGCCTGGGTCACAAGGTCCTTGCAGAACTGCGCGTCCTTGATGTCACCGGGGAGCTTCACGGCCTTGCGCCCGCACTCCTCGATAAGACCCGCGATCTCGGTTGCGTCAGCTTCCTCCTCGGGCAAGTAGGACAACGCGACATCGGCGCCCTCCCGGGCGAAGGCGATCGCCACGGCGGCACCGATACCCGAATCGGCCCCGGTGATCAGTGCCTTCCTGCCCTCCAGGCGGCCGGTCCCGCGGTACGACTGCTCACCCCGGTCGCTCTGCGGTTCGAGGTCACGGTCAAGGCCCGGCTCGGGCTGATCCTGCTTCGGCGGCGAGATCTCGGGGAATCGGGTTACCGGATTCTGGAAGGTGTACTGGTCGGTCATGATTTCCTCCTGATAGGCGTAAGTCGGATATCACCCTTGAGGGCCACCTGCGGTACAGCTAGGCTCGATAGCAAATGCTAAGCCTACTGATCACACGCGTATTGATCACACTAGGACGGACCGTCCGGGACGTTCAAGGGCACTTCGACGGAAAGGCGCGCTCATGACGACCATCGGTTTCCACGCCTCACACGAGCAGCTGGCTCCCGCCCAACTCCTCGCCGATGTGCAGCTGGCCGAGCAGGCGGGGTTCGACGCGGCCATGTGCTCCGACCATTTCGAACCCTGGTCCGCCGTGCAGGGGCATTCCGGGTTCGCCTGGTCCTGGCTGGGAGCTGCGCTGGCCACCACCAGCCTTCGCTTCGGCGTCGTGACTGCCCCCGGCCAGCGCTACCACCCCGCGATCATCGCCCAGGCGAGCGGAACGCTCGCCAGCATGTTCCCGGGTCGCTTCTGGGCGGCGCTCGGCAGCGGAGAAAACCTCAACGAGCACATCACGGGAGACCCCTGGCCCGAAAAGGAGCAACGCCAGCAGCGCATCGAGGAGTGCGTGGACATCATCCGCAGGATGCACGACGGCGAGGAGGTCACCCACCGCGGCCTGGTCACGGTGGAGCAGGCCCGACTCTGGGACGCTCCTGAGATCAAACCGCACCTGATCGCTCCGGCCGTGAGTGTGGAGACCGCCGCGAGGAGCGCACGGTGGGCAGACGGACTGGTCACCGTGAACCAGCCGCATGAGAAACTCACAGACATGATCCGGGCCTACCGCGAGAACGGCGGGCAGGGTAAGGCCATCCTTCAGGTCCATCTGTCCTGGGCCCCAACCGAGGACGAGGCCATGGAAATCGCACGCGCCCAGTGGTCCGCAAATTGCCTTACCCCGCCGGAAATCTGGGACTTCAAGCGTCCCTCCGATTTCGAGGAAGCCACACGGAACCTGCCGGAGGACGAACTGCAGAGTACGGTCCAGATCTCCGCCGATCTTGCCGTGCATGCGCAGCGGCTGCGGGAGTTCGCCGATTTGGGCTTCGACGAGTTGTACCTGCACTTTGTCGGCACCGAGCAGAAGCCCTTCATTGAGGCCTTCGCCGAACATGTGCTGCCCGAGGTGCGTTGATGCGCATCACCGACACCTCCGACCTGTGGTGGAAGAACGCCGTTATCTACTGCCTGGACATCGAGACGTTCTGTGATTCCGACGGCGACGGCGTGGGAGACTTCGCCGGCGCCGCCCAGCGGATGGACTACCTGGCCGAACTCGGCGTTACCTGTGTCTGGCTCATGCCCTTCTATCCGTCCCCGCAGCGCGACGATGGCTACGACATCGTCGACTTCTACGGCGTCGATGGACGCCTGGGTACGTTCGGCGACCTGGTGGAGTTTGTCCGCACCGCGAAGGACCGGGGCATGCGGGTGATTGCGGACCTGGTGGTCAATCACACCTCCGACCAGCACCCCTGGTTCCAGCAGGCACGGTCCTCGAAGGACAACCCCTTCCGCGACTTCTACGTCTGGCGCGCGGACCCGCCCCCGGACACCTCGGCCGAGGTGGTCTTTCCGGACAAGGAGAACTCGATCTGGACGAAGGACCCGCAGACGGACGAGTGGTACATGCACCGCTTCTACTCGCACCAGCCGGATCTGAACGTAGCTCATCCGAAAGTCCGCGACGAGATCGCCAAGGCGGTTGGTTTCTGGATGGAGTTGGGGCTTTCGGGGTTCCGCGTGGACGCGGTGCCGTTCTTCCTGGAAACGCAAGGCCTGGATTCACCGGCCGGCGACCCGCACGACTACCTCCGGAACCTGCGCCGGTTCCTGTCGAGGCGGAGCGGCGACGCCGTCCTGTTGGGGGAAGTCAACCTCCCCTACGAGCAGCAGGTGGCCTTCTTCGGGGACGCTGCGGATGAGCTCAACATGCAGTTCGACTTCGTGTCCATGCAGCAGATGTACCTTTCCCTCGCCCGCGGTGACGCCAGACCCCTGGCCCGCACTATCACCGACCGCCCCGCCATCGACGGCGACAACCAGTGGGCAACCTTCGTCCGCAATCACGACGAACTGACTCTCGACAAACTGCTGGATTCCGAACGCCGGGAGGTGTTCGATGCCTTCGGCCCCGAGGAGAACATGCAGGTGTTCGGCCGCGGGCTCAAGCGCCGCCTTCCGCCGATGCTTGCGGGCGACCAGCAGCGCATTCGCATGGTCTACTCACTGCTGTTCTCCCTGCCCGGCACCCCCGTGCTCTTTTACGGGGAGGAGATCGGGATGGGCGAGAACCTCGCGGCGGAAGGCAGGATGGCCGTTCGCACCCCTATGCAGTGGACGCACGAGGAAAGCGCCGGATTTTCCGCCGCCCCGCCAGACAAACTAGTGGCTCCGCTGGTGCAGGGCGAGTTCGGGCCCCAGTCGGTGAACGTGGTGGACGCACGCCGCGATCCGTCGTCGCTCCTGTCATTCATGAGCACTTTGATCCGCCGCTACCGAGAGTGCCCGGAATTGGGTTGGGGCACCTTCAGCCTGATCGATACGCCCGTCCCGTCCGTGCTCGCCCACCGCTGCGACTGGGAGGATCATTCCCTGTTCCTCTTCCACAACTTCGCGGCTGAACCCGCGGAAGTATCCGTGAAACTCAAGGACGGCGACGTGCCCGACGGCGGAGGGGTGCTGACCGAGCTGCTGGAGAACACCATGGCAGACATCTCGGTCGGCGATGAGCTCGAGGTGAAACTGCCTGGTTACGGATACCGGTGGCTGCGGATCCAGGCTCCCGACGCCGGTCGGCTCTGGTAGCGCGGGATGCCGGGCTAGAAGATCGTGGCGAAGAAGCCGGCCCCGATGGACGCAACCATGGCGATGACCAGAAGCCAAACGATCGGGACACGGTACTTGTTGATGAAACCCATAGTAGATCCAGTGTACGAGGGCAGGAGAAGGCATGAGCGACAGCACCGCAGTTGACGAGGTTTGGAAGGACTGGAAGGACGCAGTCAACATGACCGCGTCAGAGCTCGAGAAGTGGCTCGACACCGAAGAGTCCCAGGAGGTGGGCCAGAAGGACGACGGCGGCGAATCGGTCGGCCACGCGTCAGGGCGCCGCATCATCAAGATCCTGGGAACGAAGAAAGCTGACCTCAGCGATTCCGACGCGGAACACATGCGAAAGGTGGTGGGCTATGTTCACCGGCACCTCGCGCAGAAGCCGTCGTCGGACATCGAACACTCGAAGTGGCGCTACTCCCTGATGAACTGGGGCCACGACCCGCTGAAGGACTGAAGCGACAGGCGGCTTCCCGCCGTCGTCGGGTCCCGCCGCTAGTCCTGCGGAGCCAGGAGCGCTTCGCGCGCGGCTGCCAGCCGCTTGAGGCCGTCGGCCGGCCGAATGGGTTCAGGCCAGCGCGGCTGGAGGTGGTCCCCGAGGGTGATCTTGCGTAGGCGTCGCCCGAACATCGGAATGACCCATTCGCGCAGCCAGACCGATTCCTTGCGGACCAGTTCGGTCATAGTGGGACGCTGGCGGGGACGCAGCGGCTTCGACGTGAGCGTATGGTCCACGCCCATGACCCGCAGAACGTGTGCTGCCATGTTCTTGTGGCCGGCCGGTGACATGTGGAGCCGATCGGAATCCCAGTAGCGCGGGTCGTGATACTCGTCGAAGCACCAGTAATCGACCAGCAGCGCATTGTAGGTCTCTGCGATGCGGCGGACGTGCTCGTTGTAGATCCAATTCCGCCGCCGCATAGGCTCCAGCACCGGATGGAGCCGTACATCAAAACCCGTGAACAGGAGGGGGCGCGCACCGGCTGCGGCGATCCGCGCGACCATCTCCTCATAACTCTCCATCAATGGAGTCATGCTGGTACGCAGCTCAAGGATGTCGTTGCCTCCGGCGTAAACGCTCACCAGGGTGGGACGCAGGTCAAGGGCTGGCTGCAATTGCTCATCAATGATCTGCCTCAGCCGCTTGCTGCGAATGGCGAGGTTGGCATACCGCCAGGTGGGATCCTGCTTGCTGAGCTGCTTCGCCACGCGGTCCGCCCAGCCGCGTACACCGTTGGGATAGCGGGGGTCCCAATCCCCCACTCCCTCCGTGAAGGAGTCGCCGATCGCCACAAATAGCCTGGACATTGCTCCACGGTAGGGATCAAGGACGACGGCGGCCGGTCTCCCACGTGTCGGCCAAGGAAAGCGGCGGTGAATTCGGAATATCCAGCGCCCGGAATATCCGCAGCAGAGCCGGCGCTGCGTCCAACATGACTCCTCAGCTTGCAGTGACAGGTTCAACCGGCCACGTGGGTGGTGCCGTGGCACGCGCCCTTGCCGAAGCCGGCCATGAGCAGACGCTCGTCGTCAGGGATTTAGCCAGGGCGCCGCAGCTGCCCGGAGCTCCAGTCGCAGCGGCCAGTTACGCCGACAAGGCGGCCTCCGTGGAGGCACTTCGCGGCAGCCGGGTTCTCTTCATGGTGTCCGGCGCCGAGGCACAGGACCGCGTAGACCAGCACCGGACCTTCATCGACGCCGCCGCAGAGGCGGGCGTGCAGCACATCATCTACACCTCCTTCCTCGCCGCTGCCCCCGATGCCACCTTCACCCTGGGGCGGGACCACTGGGCCACTGAGGAACACATCCGCAACTCAGGTATGAAGTTCACCTTCCTTCGCGACAACTTCTACCTCGATGTCCTCCCGCTCTTCGCCGGCGAGGAGGGAGTCCTTCGCGGACCTGCAGGGAATGGGCGGGTGGCCGCCGTCGCGCGCGCCGACGTTGCCCGCGCCGCCGTCGTCGTACTGAAAGAACCGGGCGCGCACGAAGAGCGCAGCTACGACCTGACCGGACCGGAAGCACTGTCGCTCGCCGAGGCAGCCGAGGTGATTACCCGCGTCACCGGCCGGCCAACGCGCTACGAGAAGGAAACCGTGGAGGAGGCGTATGCCTCCCGGGCGCACTACGGGGTTCCGCAGTGGCAACTCGACGCGTGGGTCAGCACCTACACCGCCATCGCGTCGGGGCAGCTGGCGCAACCGACGACGGCGGTCGAGGAGCTGACCGGGAGACCTCCCCTGACTCTTGAGCAGTTGCTGAAAGGCTAGGAAAAACCCTTGTCACCTGTCAGGGACAGGTCTAGAGTTGTAATCAACCAATTCATTGATAAACAAGCAGGTTGATCATGACGGACGACGAGCTTCTGGACAAGGCCTTCATGGCCCTGGCAGATCCAGCCCGTCGCCGGATCATTGCCCACCTCAGCCGTGGGCCTGCAACGGTCAACGAACTGGCCGAGCCCTTCGAAATCACCAAACAGGCAGTTTCCAGGCATATCCGGGTTTTGGAGCAGGCTGAACTGGTGACGCGCTCACGCGACGCGCAGCGCAGACCCGTTCACCTGAACCCCGCCCGGCTGGAAGCGCTCACAGCGTGGATTGACCAGTACAGGCTTGTCCGTGAGAGCCAGTTCCGCGCACTCGACAACATACTCGAATCAAAGGCGAGCCAAGCAGGCTTCAGCCGCGCACCCAAGGAATGAATCATGAGCAACCCCCTGAAGCTCTCCGTGCCGGAGGGCGTTCCCTTCATCGATTTTGAGCGGGAGTTCGACTTCCCGGTTGAGGCAGTCTTCGAAGCACACCGCAATCCAGAAATGATCAGCAAGTGGCTCGGGCCGAGGAACACCAATATCCAGCTCGACCACTACGACTTCCGCACCGGTGGCAGCTACCGCTACACGCATATCGGCCCTGACGGCCAGCCGTACGTTTTCACAGGCGTCTTCCACACGGTCCGGGAGAACGAATTCGCCATCCAGACCTTCGAGTTTGACGGCTACCCCGACGTTGTCAGCATCGAGTTCATGACGTTCGAGGACCTCGGCGGGGGACGTTCCAAGCTTATCGGCCACTCCGTCTACCCCACCCTCGAGGCACGTGACGGCATGGCGCAATCCGGTATGGAGTACGGCATGAGCGAGGGCTACGAGCGCCTGGACGGACTGTTGTCCTAGGCTCGGTGCATGCGAAGGGACTTCTATCGGGACCAGCTGTCGGCGACAGCTTTCTACAAACTGTTGACGGCCACCGTGATTCCCCGACCCATCGCCTGGGTTTCATCCCGGTCGGAGAGCGGCGTGGACAACCTCGCTCCGCACTCCTTCTTCACGGTGGCCTCAACGGACCCCCCGGTCATCCAGTTCACCTCGGTGGGCGAGAAGGACTCGCTGCGCAACATCCGTGCCACCGGCGAGTTCACCGTTAACCTCACATCCGAGGATCTTTTTGAGCGCGTCAACGCCACCGGGACACCCTTCGGCCCGGAGGTCAGCGAGTTCGACGCCGTTGGCCTGCACCGCGAGGACGGCAAGTTTGTGAGCACGGTCAGGGTGCGCGAATCCCCTGCCGCACTGGAGTGCCGACTACATAGCCTTGTGCCCGTAGGCAACTGCACCCTCGTGTTGGGCGAGGTTGTCCACGCCGCCATCCGCGAGGACGTGCTCGACGACGACCACCCCCGCCCCGATTCACTCCGCCCTTTGGCACGGCTCGGGCGGGATGAGTGGTCAACCCTCGGCGAAGTACGGCGCATCAGCAGGATCCGGCTCCAGGACTGGCCCGGTTCCTTCGCCCCTGAAGGCTCATGAGCACGCCCAGCCCCATCGCAGGGTACGAGGACTGGCCGGGCGCCGTGGGCCGGCTTGGCCGACATCCCGGGTTCAGCCCCGACAGCGAGCTGCTGTCACGGGCCCTCGGCGTTCCGGCACCAATTCCGACGCCGCAACTCACCGCCCGCGACCGAAGCCTGGTTGACGGCGTGCGCATCCAGGAGCTTGAGTGGCAGCTTCCCTATGGTCCGCCGACACGGGGTTACCTGCTCACTCCCGCTGATCATGCCGACGCCGAACGGCCCCTGCCCGGGGTGCTGTGGCTGCACTGCCATGGCGGCAACAAGTGGCTGGGAGCCGAGCGCCTCGTCGACCGGGGAAAAGACACTGCTGCGGAGGTTCGTGCCGTCCAGGAGAACCTCTATTCCGGGCGGGCCCTGGCAAATGACATAGCACGGGCCGGATTCGCCGTCCTGGTACACGACTCCTTCACATGGGGCAGCCGCCGCTTTCCCCTCCATCCGGCGCCGGCGAGAGTTGCGGAGGGAATGGCCGCACGTCGCGCGCTCTGGCGGGAGGAAGGAATCCAACCAACCCCCGCCGAGGAGTACAACGCCGCCGCAGCACTGCACGAACACACGGTCGCCAAGACCGCGGGCCTCCTGGGCACCAGCTACGCGGGCATGGTGGCGTTCGAGGACCTTGTTGCACTTGAACTCCTTCAGTCCCTGCCGGAGGTAGATGCAAACCGGGTCGCCATCGGTGGTTTTTCCGGCGGCGGCGGCCGCGCGCTCGTGCTCTCGGCCCTGGCACCCCAGGTGAGTGCCGCCGTCGTAAGTTGCATGATGACCACCTTCAAGGGCCTCTTCCCCACGCACACGGACACCCACTCCTGGCTGCTTGCGACGCCCGGGCTTCCGGCCGCTTTCGACTGGCCGGACCTCGTCCGGCTCAACCCGGCCTGCCGCTACCTTGTGCAGTTCGCCTCGCACGATCCACTGTTCACGCTTCAGGGCATGCGCGACGCCGACACCAGGCTCGCCGCCCTTACTGCCGGGACACCGGATCAGTACACAGGCTCCTGGCACGACGCCGGTCACGTGGTGACCGCCGCAATGGTTCAGGAAGCACTGGATTTCCTCAGCCTGCGCCGCCGCCGCTAAGCCCGTGTGACGGGGCGTTTGACGGCGAGAAAACGTTTTCCTTGACGTGCGCCACATCACACACTAGGGTCAAGTGCAATCGCGAGAAAGCGTTTTCTCAGCGAACGAAAGTACGGCCCTACGACCCCAACAAGAGGTTCCCCATGAAGCTTGCGAACAGCACGCGCGCCGACATACCGGCACGCGGCCGCGCGACTGCGGAAAGGACCGCCGATGTCAGCGTTGACTGAAATGTCCAGGCTCAAGAAGGAGCCACGCACCAAGCGGAAGCTGACCCAGGCGGAGAAGAAAGAGGAACGGGTCTCGTATCTGTTCCTTGCACCATGGCTGATCGGCATGGTGCTGATCACCATCGGCCCCATGGCCGCGTCTCTGTATCTTTCCTTCACCGATTACAACCTGCTTCAGACACCCGAATGGACAGGCTTCGACAACTACCTCCGGATGTTTGATGACACCCGACTGCAGAACTCGCTGGGTGTCACGTTCCTCTACGTTTTCGTCTCCGTTCCGCTCCAGCTCATCGCAGCACTGGCGCTCGCGCTGATCCTGGACCGGGGCATGCGTGGCCTGAGCTTCTACCGCTCCGTCTACTACCTTCCCTCCCTCCTGGGAGGCTCGGTGGCAATCGCCGTACTGTGGCGACAGATCTTCGGCACCACCGGCCTGATCAACCAGGTCCTGGCGCTGGTCGGGATCGAGGGCAAAGGCTGGATCGCCGACCCCTCCACCGCCCTGGGCACCCTGATGGTCCTCAACGTCTGGACCTTCGGCGCTCCGATGGTCATCTTCCTGGCCGGCCTACGCCAAATCCCCTCCATGTACTACGAGGCGGCGGCCATGGACGGCGCTTCGAAGGTCCGCCAGTTCACCTCGATCACGGTACCGCTGCTCACGCCCATCATCTTCTTCAACCTGGTGCTGCAGATCATCGGCGCCTTCCAGTCCTTCACCCAGGCCTTCGTGGTCTCGGGCGGAACCGGCGGGCCGGCCGACTCCACCATGTTCTTCACGCTGTACCTGTACCAACAGGGCTTCGGCAACTTCAACATGGGCTACGCGTCAGCCATGGCCTGGCTGCTGTTGCTCATCATCGCGGCCTTCACGTTCATCAACTTCATCGCCTCGAAATGGTGGGTGTTCTATGACGACTAATATCGAGCCCCGGACAAGGAAGTCCCAAGCGGCTCCTGAACAGAAAGCTCCTGCTGCCCCGCCGGCACGTCGGCGGAACAAGAACGAGGAGCTGAGCGGAAGCGCAGGACGCAGGCTCCTGAAGCACATTGCGCTCACGACCTTCGGCATCATCATGCTCTACCCGTTGCTGTGGATGCTGGTCAGCTCCCTGCGGCCCAACGACGTCATTTTCCGCGAAGCCGGCCTCTGGCTTACGTCGTTCGAGTTCAGCAATTACACCGAGGGCTGGAACGCGCTCCAGTCGCCGTTCGGGCACTACATGATCAACTCAATGATCGTGGTGATCGGATCCATCATCGGCAATCTGGTGTCCTGTTCGATGGCCGCCTACGCCTTTGCCCGGCTGAAGTTCCGGCGTCGGAACCTGCTCTTCGCCATCATGCTGATGACCATCATGCTGCCGATCCACGTGATCATCGTGCCGCAGTACATCATCTTCTCGGAGCTCGGCTGGGTGAACACCTTCATCCCGCTGGTGCTGCCTAAGCTTCTGGCAACGGACGCGTTCTTCGTGTTCCTCATGGTGCAGTTCATCCGCGGCCTGCCGAGGGAATTGGATGAGGCTGCCCGCATCGATGGCTGCGGTCACGTAAGGATCTTCACGCGGATCATCCTTCCGCTCATGATGCCGGCCCTGGCGACCACCACGATCTTCACCTTCATCTGGACCTGGAACGACTTCTTCAGCCAGTTGATCTATCTCACCGACCCGGAGATGTACACCGTGCCCGTCGCCCTGCGCTCTTTCGTGGACAGCACAGCAACCTCCTCGTGGGGCTCGATGTTCGCCATGTCCATCGTCTCGCTACTGCCCGTGTTCCTTGTCTTCCTCTTCGGACAGAAGTACCTGGTCAAGGGCATCGCTACCACCGGCATCAAGTAATTCAAACCAATACGCACAGACACCAGCCACACCCCGACAAGAATCTATAGATCGGAAAGAAGTTCAATGAAGAAGTTCCCACGTCCTGCGCGCCTCGCCACTGCAGCCTCCCTCGCTGTGGTCCTCGGAGCGTCGCTGGCAGCCTGCGGCAACGGCGGCAGCGAAGCCGCCGGTGACGGCAACCTCCGCTTCTCCTGGTGGGGATCGGACCCGCGTCACGAAGCAACCCAGGAAATCATCGACATCTATGAGTCCGAGAACGAAGGCGTGACTATCGCCGGTGAATTCTCCGATTTCTCCGGCTACTGGGACAAGCTTGCAACGACGACGGCGGGACGCGACGCCCCGGACGTAATAACCATGGACGAGAAATACATCATGGAGTACGCGGGACGCGGTGCCCTGGCCAACCTGACCGAACTCGAGAACCTGGACCTGTCCAAGTTCCCGGAAGCGGCACTGGACCTCGGACGGTATGAGGACGGCGTCTACGGCCTTAGCACCGGGCAGAACGCCTACTCGGTGATGGTCAACGCGGATCTGTTCGCTGAAGCCGGAGTGGAGATCCCGGACGACAGCACCTGGACCTGGGACGATTACTACGAAATCTCGGCCCAGATCAGTGAGAAGCTCGGGGAAATCAAGGGGACGGACTACGGCGCTCTCGACGGCGACCTGCGCATTTGGCTTCGCCAGAACGGCGAGGAACTCTACAGCGAGGACGAGCCGGGAACCGTGGGCTACTCGCAGGAGACCCTGCAGTCCTGGTTCGAGCACCTCCTGCACGTCCGCGACACCGGCGGTGGAGTAACAGCAGCGCAGTTCACCGAGGCCGCGGCCGGCACGTTCGAGGCAGAGAACTTCCCGACCAAGAAGGCCGCGATGGGCTGGTACTGGTCCAACCAGCTGGGAGCCCTCCGCGAGGCCACCGGCGACGACATCCGGATTCTGCGTGTTCCTTCCCCCACCGGCAACGCCGAGGACAACGGCATGTACTACAAGGCCTCCATGTACTGGTCCATCTCCAGCCAGTCCGACGACCAGGCCGCTGCCGCCGATTTCGTGAACTTCCTGGCGAACGATCCCGCCGCCGCAGAGAAGATGCTCGTGGACCGCGGCGTCCCGGCCAACCCGGACATGGCAGCCGCCATCGAGCCGAAGCTCGACGAGGCGCAGCAGACCGTCGTCTCGTTCCTCGAGGAGATCGAGCCCGAGGTTTCCGACTCGCCCAAGCCCTCCCCCATCGGCGCAGGAACCGTCCAGGAGACGATCGTCCGCTACGTCGGCGAGGTCCTCTTCGGCAACCTGACGCCGGCTGAAGCAACGGAACAGTTGACCGCCGAGATCGAAGGCATGATCAGCGCCGGCTGACCACCCGGAGCCAACCCCAACCCACCAAGCACAGACAGGACGAGATTCAATGAAGAAGTTCGCTCGATCCACCCGCACCCTCACGGCGGCCGCCGTCGTTCTGGTGCTCGGCGCAACGCTGAGTGCCTGTGGCAGCGGCGGCAGCGGAGGCAACAGCGCCGGCGGAGACAGCAACCTGCGCTTCTCCTGGTGGGGCTCCGACCCCCGCCACGTCGCCAACCAGGAGATCATCGACATGTTCGAGGCCGAGAATGAGGGCATCACCATCGAGGGTGAATACTCGGACTTCAGCGGGTACTGGGACAAGCTGGCCACAACGACGGCGGGGCGCGATGCCCCCGACGTCATCACCATGGACGAGAAGTACCTCCAGGAATACGCCGGACGCGGCGCGCTGGCCGACCTCAGCACCCTCGACGCACTGGACACCTCCAAGTTCGACGACGCGGCGCTGAACCTGGGCCGCTATGAGGACGGGCTATACGGACTCACCACCGGCCAGAACGCGTATGTGCTGATGGTCAACAAGGATCTCTTCGCCAAGGCCGGGGTGGAAGTTCCCGATGACACCACCTGGACCTGGGACGACTACTACCGGATCTCGGAAGAACTGCAGCAGAAGCTCGGCGGTGACATTGTCGGCACCGACTACGGGGCACAGGACGTGGACTTGAGGGTCTGGCTCCGCCAGCAGGGCGAAAACCTGTACGACGACGCCGAACCCGGCAAGGTGGGTTACTCACCCGAGAACGTTGAGTCCTGGTTTGAGCATCTGCTCACCGTCCGCGACAGCGGCGGTCCGAGCGCTGCCCGCTACACCGAGGAAATGTCGGGTTCGTTCGAAGCTGGAGGCTTCGCGACCAACCGTGCAGCCATGGGCTGGTACTGGTCCAACCAGCTGTCCGCACTCCGCGAGGCGAGCGGCAGCGACGTGGCGATGCTGCGCTTCCCCTCCCACAACGGCGAGGCAGACGACAACGGCATGTACTACAAGGCCTCCATGTACTGGTCCATCTCCAGCCAGTCCGACGACCAGGAAGCAGCAGCCGAGTTCGTGAACTACCTGGCTAACAACCCGGACGCCGCGAAGAAGATGCTCGTGGACCGCGGCGTGCCCGCGAACCCCGACATGGCCGAAGCGATCGAACCGGAACTCGACGAGAACGACCAGTCCGTCGTGAACTTCCTCGACGAGATCCGGCCCGACATGGCCGAACCGCCGCTGCCCTCCCCCGTGGGAGCCGGTGGTGTACAGGACGTCGTCAAGCGCTATGCCTCCGAAGTCCTGTTCGACAAGCTGACTCCCGCCGAGGCCACGGAACAGATGACCACCGAAATTGAAGGAATGATCAGCGCAGGCTGATCATTCGGAACGGATCCCGATCATGCTCGACCCCGCAACCCGCCCTCTGGACCTCCTGAACGAGCCCGCGGATGCCGCCGACCGGAACGGTTACAGCGTCACGCCCCGCGTCGCGCTGATCGGCGTTCACGGTTACGGTGCCAGGCATCTCGACAACCTCCGGCGCCTGGAGGCCATCGGGAGTGCTCGGCTGGTGGCGGTCGCCGACCCCCGGCCGCCGGCCGAGGGCGCGGTGGACAGCGCGGTCTCAGTGTACGGGAGCGTAGACGAGCTGCTGTCTGCGGGGGCGCCGCCCGACGTCGTCGTTATTGCCGCCCCCATCCAGGCCCACGCCCCGGCCGCCCTCGCAGCGATCCGGGCGGGAGCCGATGTGTACGTCGAGAAGCCGCCCGTTGCCTCGATGCCCCAGTATGAAGAGCTGTTGATTGCGGCGGAGCGCGCCGGGGTTGCGGTGCAGACCGGGTTCCAGAGCTTGGGATCGGCGGCGTTGGACCGGATCGACGAACTCCTGGCGTCGGGAGCGCTGGGTTCGGTGCGCGGCGTCAGCGCGAAGGGTGCCTGGGTACGGTCCCGCGGCTACTTCGCGCGGTCCCGCTGGGCGGGTAAGCGGACGCTGGACGGTGTGGACGTGGTCGACGGCGTGGCCACGAACCCCCTTGCCCATGCGGTTGCTACCGCCCTCCGTGTGGCCGGTGCACGGGAAGCGTCCGACGTGGCTACCGTCGAGACGGACCTGTACCGGGCCCACGACATCGAGTGTGACGATACCTCGGCTATCCGGCTGCGCACTGCCGCCGGAACCGTGGTTACGCTCGCACTCACCCTGTGTGCCGCGGAGCAAACGCGCCCAACCGTGACGCTCCACGGCACACAGGGAACCGCCGTCCTGTACTACACCGACGACGAACTTGAAATCACCACGGCCCAGGGCACCGTCACCGAGCACTTCAGCCGAACCAACCTGCTGGAGAACCTCCTGGAGCACCGCACGAAGGGCGTCCCGCTGCTGAGCCCGCTGTCGTCATCGGGCGCGTTCATGCGTGTGCTCGATGCAATTCGATTGGCTCCACCGCCTCAGCCCATTGACTCTGCATTCGTCACCTGGCAGGGCGAGGGCGACGACGCCCACCCCGTTGTCCGGGACATCGAAGACCTGCTGCAGCGGGCCTGCCTCGCCCAGGCGACCTTCCGTGAACTGGACCCGGGCTGGGCGGATGCGCCGCCGTCGTCGTCCCTGCCGGTTGTCCTCGACGGGCAGGAACTTGGCCGCTACCGTGACGGGGCCACCGTCTCACCGCTGCTCTCACCCCGTCCGTACCTGCATCCGGCCACGACGCGGGCCGGCGTGGTAGTGACCGACCACTTCCCTGCCGACCATGTGTGGCACCTGGGCGTCGGCGTGGCGCTCCAGGATGTCGACGGCGTCAACTTCTGGGGCGGCCGGACCTATCGCCGCGAGGAGCAGGGCTACATTTGGCGCCCCGACCACGGGACCGTCACGCGCACCGGAATCACCCGTGCCGGCGATGCGCTGGAGGAAACCCTGCGCTGGAACGCGCCGGACGGGTCGCCACTGCTTTCCGAAGCGCGCCGGATCAGTTGGCGCGGCGTCGGCGACACGGTCTGGGCGCTCCGGATCGAGTTCGCGCTCACGCCCGCCGTCGATCGCCCCATCTCGCTTGGCAGCCCGGGATCCAACGGCCGGCAAGGCGGCGGATACGGCGGCTTCTTCTGGCGTCTGCCCCGATGCGCGGATGTCTCAATCACCACTCCCGAGGCCGCCGGTGAGGCAGACGTTCACGGCACCGTCTCCGACTGGCTGTGCTGGCAGGGCCTCTTTGAAGGCAAGCCCGCCTCTCTGATTTTCCTGCCCGACGACGGCGCTACAGACCCCTGGTTCGTTCGCTCCGAGGGTTATCCCGGCGTCGGCCTTGCCCTTGCCTGGGACACAGCGATCACCACAACCCCCACCGCTCCGGTGGCGCGCGCCGTCACCATACTTGTCGCGGACGGGATCCTCGATCCCCACGCAGTCCGCTCCCTCGTGGCGGAAGAAAGGCAGTCATGACCACCACCACGCCTCTTGCCGGTGACATCGCGGACGCAGCGGTTTCAAATCCTGCCGATGAACGGGCTGCCAAGCGCAGCAGGGTTCTGGACATCCTGGATCAAACCGGGCACGATTCACTGCTGCTGACCACCAACACGGCCATGACCTGGTACCTCGGCGGTAGCCGCCTGCACATCAGCCTCGCCGGTGATCCCGTCGCCGCCCTGCTGGTGGACCGCGAAGGCGACCACCTGATCACCTTCAACAACGAGGCGGACAGGCTGCTCCGGGAGGAGGTGCCGGCCGACGTCGTCGTTCATCCCGTGCCCTGGTACGGATCGCTGATCGACGTGGCCCGGCGGATCGTGCCGGCAGAGCCGCTGCCGGAGGCAGCTGTGCGCCGGGAACTGCGGGCGGCGCGCCAGTCGCTGTTGCCGGTTGAGGTGGCGGAATACGAGCGGCTGAACCGCGAGGTGGCGCGCGCGATGACCGACGTGCTAACCGCCAGCCGGCCGCATACCCGGGAACGCGACGTAGCCGCCGAACTGGCATCGCGGGTCATCGCGCTCGGAGCCGAACCGCTGGTGCTGTTGTGCAACGGTAAGGCGCGTTCATCGTTCCGGCACCCGCTTCCGACGTCGTCACCGTTGGGCCGGCGCGCGATGGCCGTGGTGTGCGCACGTCGGCGCGGCATGGTCGCGAACGTGACGCGGTGGGTGCGCTTCGACGGCTCGACTGAGGCGGAGCTCGACGCGGAAGCGCGAATCGCGGCCGTTGAGTCGGACATCTTCGCCGCAACGGTCCCCGGTGCGCGGCTGAACGGCATCTTCGACACCATCCGCCGCTCCTACGACGCGCACGGGTTCGGTCCGGATCAGTGGCGGCTGCACCACCAGGGCGGCCCCGCCGGCTACGCGGGCCGCGATCCGCGCGTAACCGAGGAGACCGACGACGCAGTGGTCCTCAACCAGGCCTTCACCTGGAACCCGTCCGGGCCCGGCGTGAAGATCGAGGACACCGTCCTGGTGACCAGCAGCGGCGTCCAGGTGCTCAGCGTCGACGAGCGCTGGCCGACCGTCGAGGTGAACGGCCGGCTGCGCCCCGCAACCTTGGAGATCTAAAGGCTACGGAGCCAGTCGACGGCGGCAGCCAGGTCGGAGCGGTCAATACCGTGCCCACCCTCACGAAGCACCTGCACGACGTCGGCCCCTCCCCGTCGCAGCTCACTCACCAGGTGCGTGGCGCTGGCCAGCGGCGCCATTGGATCCGACTTCCCGTTGAGTGTGAGGAACCGACTGTTCGCAAGAGCCAGGTCGAGCGTCCGGTCCCCGAACGGGTACATGCCCGAGAAGGCGATGACGCGGTCGACGGCATCAGGATGGAGCATGCCGGTGGCCAGTGCAATGTTGGCGCCGTTCGAGAAGCCCACCGCGACGAGCTGTCTGCCCTCCAGCCCGTACTGCTCGCGCGCTTCGGTGATGAAGTCCGCGAGTTCACCGGCGCGCGCGATCACGTCGTCGACGTCGAACACACCCTCCGCACGGCGGGCGAACCACCGGCGCGCGCCGTGTTCCTGCGTGCGACCGCGCGGTGCGAGTACCGCGGCCTCGGGATGAAGCTCGGGGGCGAGCGCAGCGATATCGTGCTCATCGGAGCCCGTCCCATGCAACATGAGAAGCACGGGAGCACCGGGCGAACCCTCGCGGTAGAGGTGGGGCCACTCTGTCAGCCGGATGGATCCCATCAGGAGGGCTCCCCGGAGGGCTGCGGGGCGTCGTCGTCGTCGTTATTGAGGACAAAGTTCTCCTGGGGCACATCAATCTGCGCCACGGACATCTCGATGTCCTCGCGGGTCGGCTCCAGCCACGGCGGAAGCTTCAGGGAGCGGCCAAGCTCGAGCAGCGGCTCGTCGACGTTGAAGCCCGGGGTGTCCGTAGCAATCTCGAACAGTACTCCCCCTGGCTCCCGGAAGTAGATTGACGTGAAGTACTGGCGGTCCAGAATGGCCGTGACGTTGAAGCCTCGCTCGACGAGGTCCTGGCGCCAGAGTTCCTGAGTCGCACGGTCAGGGACCCGGAAGGCAATGTGATGCACGGTGCCACCGGCCACCAGGCCGTAGGGCCCGGAGGGGTCCGCGACGACGTCCACGATGTTGCCTGCACCGCCGTCGCCCGCTTCGAGACGGGTGCGGTCGGGGCCGGAGTCGGTGATGCGCAGGCCGAGGTCCTCGGTGAGTACGCGGAGGGTGCGTTCGGGGTTGGCCACGGTGAGCACCGACGAGTGTTGACCGCGGACGGCGTGCTCGGCGGGGACGAAGGAGGAGTCCCAGGGGTTACGCGGGTCGGCGGTCGAGGAGGCAACCAGATCCAACTGCAGTCCGTCCGGATCGCGCAGCGAGAGCCGTTCCTCGTTGGAAGAGGTCCGGTCGATGACGGATTCGACGCCGAGCGAGCGGAAGTGGTCCTGCCACCAGCCGATGCTGCCCTGCGGGACCGAGAACGCGGTGGTGGTGGATTGACCGGAACCGATCCGTCCCGGCGCCACCTTGCCCCACGGGAAGAAGGTCATGAGCGATCCGGGGCGGCCGGCGTCGTCCCCGTAGTACAGGTGATACGTCGACGGGTCATCGAAGTTGACCGTCTTCTTCACGAGCCGAAGGCCCAGCCCGCGGATATAGAAGTCGACGTTGGCCTGCGGGTCGCCGGCGATGGCGGTGACATGGTGCAGCCCGGTGGTGTGCGCTGTCATTGTGGTCCTCCGGAGTTCCTGTCGGCCGCTGCGGTCGACGCGTGTACATGCAAATGCATGTACTTAGGATTATATTCCGGGGACCTTTGATTTAGCAGGACACTCCCCTAATGAGCGTGCATAAGGGGTGTGTCCTGCCGGATCAATGTGGGGTTAGGGGTTGGTGAGCTTCAAACCCAGGCCTAATTGCCCGGTCACCGACAGGCCAGCGTCCGTAACGCTCACCGGCGAGGGCCCGGCAAGGATGCCCAGCTCGCTGAAGCTCGCACCGTCGATCGCCTCGACCCACGCCGCTTCCGCCAGCGTGGAAGCCAGCTGCCCGGAAAGTTCCGGAAGCAGGTGCGGCGCCACGGCGATGCTGTTGGCCCGGGCCAGTTCCACGATCCGCCGGAACGGCGTAATCCCTCCCACGCGGACGATGTTCGGTTGGATGATGTCCACGGCGTCGGCCTCGATGAAGTCGCGGAATCGGTAGATGGTGTGCACGTTCTCACCGAGCGCGATCGGCACCGGGGAGGACTTCCGCAACCGGCGGTAGGCCGCCAGGTCGTCGGCCCGGATCGGCTCCTCGAGCCAGTGCAGCCCGTACTCGCCCAGCCGGTCCAGCGCGCGCAGGGTGGTGGGCAGGTCCCACCGCTGGTTCGCGTCGATCATCAGCGCCCGGTCGGGTCCGATCACCTCCCGCACCGCCGCAATGCGCTCGGCATCCTCACGCAGGTCCGGCTTGCCGACCTTGACCTTCACGGCCCGGCGGCCCTCGGCCACCCAGCGCTGTGCCTGGTCAACGAGCTCCTCGAGGCTGTAATGCAGATTCACTCCGGAGCCGTAAACAGGCACGACATCGCGACGGCGGCCCAGCAAGTCCGGCACCGAACAACCGGCCTGGCGCCCGGCCAGGTCCCAGAGGGCAAGGTCGACGCCGGCCATCGCGATAGTGGTCAGCCCGCCTCCACCTGCCTCGTGAAGGCGGACCCACAGCGGGTCCCACACCGCTTCCGGCTGTGCCGGCAGGCCCACGACAAACGGTGCAATGTCATGCTCAAGAAGTGCCAGTACAGCCTGCGGACCGATGGTGGGCGTCCAGGAGAAGCCGTGCCCCACCGCGCCGTCGTCCGCGGTGACGGTCGTGGCAAGGAAGTGGTTCTCGGGTACGTCGGCACCCCAGTGCCGGGCCAGCGGCACAGTGATAAGCCTCGCCTCGAACGCCGTGATCTTCGGGCTCATGAACCCACGAGCTCCCGGCCTGCAGCGAGGATTCCCTTGAGCTCTACGAGCTGGGTTTCGCTCGGATCCACCAGCGGCGGGCGGACCGAGCCGGCGTCGAACCCGTCGAGGCGCAGGCCGGCCTTGATCAGCGAGACACCGAAGCCCGGTGTCTGGTCCCGAAGCCGGACCAGCGGCGCATAGAAGCCCTCCAGCAGGCGGAGCCGTGCTGCTTCATCGTTGTCGATATACGCCCGGTGATAGGCGGTAGCGATTTCGGGAGCCATGGCGAAAGCGGCGGAGGAGTACAGCGGCATGCCAAGCCCGCGGTAGGCTCCCTGGCTGAGCTCGGCCGTGAGCAGACCGTTGAAGAACTGGAAGTCCGTGCGGCCGGTGGCGGCAACCGCGGAGACGATTTCCTGGGCGAGGCCGACGTCGCCCACCCCGTCCTTGAAGCCGATCACCTTGGGGTTCGCGGCGAGGCGGGTGACGGCGTCCGTAGTAAAGGAGCCGTTGGCGCGGTGGTACATGATCACCGGCAGGCTGGACGCGGCTGCGACGTCCTCGACGTACGCCACCAGCCCGTCCGAGGGACCCTTCACCAGGTACGGCGGGAGCACGAGCAGCGCATCCGCGCCCGATTGTTCCGCGGCCCGTGCCGCAGCCCGGGCATGGCCGAGCGGCCCGCCGGCACCTGCGATGACGGGAACCCTGCCGTCAACGGCACGCACCGCGGTGCTTACTACGGCGCGGACCTCGTCGATGTCCAGGGCGTGGAACTCTCCCGTGCCGCAGGCGGGGAAGACACCGCCGGGGCCAAACTCGAGCCGCGATTCAATGTGCTCGCGCAGCTTGGCGGTGTCCACTGCACCGGACGGCGAAAAGGGTGTGACGGGGAAAAACAGCACTCCATCGAACTGCATGATTACCTTGCTTCCTGGATTGCGGGGATTAAGAGAGGGTCTGCCGACTCCGGTATGGAGTCCACCAGCTCAGTGCGCCAGCTGCGGCGGGGCTCCCAACCGAGCAGGCGCCGCGCCTTGTCCACGGAGAAGGCGGGGCTGGAGCCGGTGAGGCCGGCAGCTAGAGGACCGGCGGACGGCAGGTACTGCGGGATTAGCTCGGAGAGCGGCTTCCGCGCCAGCGCATCGGCCGCCCCCACGAAGAATGTCTCAGCGTTAGGAATGCGGTCCATCGACTGCAGAAGCACGTCGAGGAAGTCCGCCACATCCCGCGCGTCCACGTAGTTGAAGACAGCTGGCGCGGAGAGGGCGGGATCGTCGAGGCGCTCGCGCACAGTGTGCCCCTGCTGGGTTAGCGCTCCCTCCCATTCCTCGGGAGAGATGACATAGCAGGGCCGGAATGCCGCGTAGCGAAGCCGATCGCCCTGGGCAGCGGCGAACATCCGCATGGTCTCCTCGGCCAGCAGCTTCGATAGCGCGTACGCATTCCACGGCTTCGGAGTGGTCTCTTCATTCAGCGGGAAGGACTCGGGTACCCAGCCGGCCGGCGATCCGTAACCGAGCACGGTGGGACTGCTCGCGGTGATGATCCTGCCAACGCCCAGTTCAGTTGCCGCCGCCATCACCGCGAAGGCGAGGCGGCAGTTGGTCTGCAGGATGACGTCCTCGGGGGCGCTGAACGGTACGGCGATGGCAGCCAGGTGGACGACGGCGTCGGGAGCGCAGGCTGCTATGACGCGGTGAGCTTCGCCCTCCGCCAGCAGATCCGCGGCTTCCTGGCGGATTCCGGCCGGGAACGCGCCGTCGTGGACGGGCGCCCGGTCTACGGAGACGACGTCGTACCCCGCCTCTGCGAGGCCCGTCACCACGCTGCGGCCCAGCCGGCCGGATCCGCCCGTGACGAGGACGGTGGTCTGTGCGCGCTCAGCCACGACGCACCTGCCTGTCCTGAGCGAGGTCTGCGCCGAGGTCTAGCTCCGTGATACGCACGGGAAGGTCGGACTCGAGCGAAGCATTGCCTGCAATTCCAACTGCGACCGCGCGGAGACCGTCAAGGTAGCCGGACGGCCGGCCGAGCGGGTCATCGCCCGGGCCCTCGAAGAGGTCGGTGAGCAGGAGTGCGTCGCCGCCGCCATGCCCGCCTTCGCCGTTCACGATCGGCACCTCGACCGCCTCCTCCCAGTGGCGCTGGAGGACCAGCCGCTCGCCGTTCACGCGGACGGCGTCTTCCTCCTCGATGGGCGTGGCGCTGGGATCGACCACGTTCTTCTTGTCGGTGCTGGCCGACACCGCGGCGCGCTCCACGACCTCGAGCTCAACCCGCCCTGCGGTTCCATTGACCGCCACCCGGTAACCCTCCCAGGGGCTGTGTGCATTGAGCGAGTAGCTCAGCGTGGGACCGGACCGGTAGTCGACCACCAGAGCCAGGTTGTCCTCGATCGTGATACCGGAGGCGAAGACGTCGAGGTCCCGCTGGTAGCCGTCGTGGTGTTCGTTGGCGTAGTAGAGGTCGTTGAGCTTGCTGTCCTCGCGCAGGTCGAGGGCGAAAGGATCATCGTTCGCGGAGTCGGTGGTGCCTCGCTCCGGACGGTCGGACAGGCCGCGGTCGGCCGCGTTCCGGTCGCCGTAGAACTTCAGGCCGCCGCTGGCGAACACCCGCTCGGGGACGTCATCGATCCACCAGTTCACGAGGTCGAAGTGGTGGGACGCCTTGTGGATCAGGAGCCCACCGGAGTTCTTCTTCTGCCGGTGCCACCGGCGGAAGTAGTCCGCGCCGTGGACAGTGTCGAGCATCCAGCTGAAGTCGATCGACGTGACGGTGCCGATGGCACCGCTCTGGATGATTTCCTTCAGCGCGCTGTTGCGCGGCGAGTAGCGGTAGTTGAAGGTGACGACGACGTCGCGCCCGGTCCGCTCGATCGCCTCACAGATACGGCGGCAGCCTTCGGCATTGATGGTGAGCGGCTTTTCGACGACGACGTCGGCTCCCGCCTCCAGCGCCTCGACGATGTAGTCGGCGTGGGTGAAGTCGGGGGTGGTCACGATGACGCGGTCGATGCTGTTGTCCCGGATGTAAGGGGTCAGGTCCGCCGGGAGGAAGCTGTCTACCTGTGTGGACGGGGACAGTTCAGACGCGAGGCCGAGGTAGTAGTCCACCCGTCCCGGATTCGTGTCGCTGATGGCGACCAACTCTGCTGAGGCGGCATGATCACCAAGGGCTGCGCGGACATACATCTCGGCACGTGAGCCCGTGCCGATCAGCGCCAGCCTGTTCCGTTTGGCGTCCACGGCGGAAGACTCTTCCGTGGCAAGGGCTTGCGGGGCGGTGCTCATGGGGCTCCTTCGGTTCCCGGCATCGTCGATGATGAGACACCGTTGGGAAGATTCGGAAACGTTTTGAGAAAACGTTTTCTGGAAAAGGTTATATGCTTTGTATCAACAGATCGGCGCAGCAGTCAACCATGTTCTGCGGGTAGCGTCGATCCCCATCCGAGCGAGGAAAGATGGCCAGGAAAGCAGCCAACCGAAGGGTCGGCATAACCGACGTGGCAAAGCGCGCAGGGGTCTCGCTGGCCACGGTCTCGCGGGTCATGAACGGAAACTTCTCGGTGGATCCGGACATCGCGGCCCGTGTGAAGGCAGCCGCGGCAGAGCTGAATTACCAGCCAAACGCCGTCGGGCGCAGCCTTGCCCTCGGCAAGACAGACACCATCGGTGTGGTCGTCCCCGACCTTGCGAACCCGACCTTCCAGGGGATGCTCCGCGGCGTAAGCCGGGCAGCGGCACAGAACGGTTATCGGGTGCTGATTGCCGACTCCTCCGAGGTTTCCAGCGAGGAGTCGATCCTGGCGGGTGAGGCACGGAGGCGCTGTGACGGCGTCGTGCTGTGTGCGCCGCGTATGAATGACGCGGAACTGGAGGCGCTGCTCCCCTCCCTGCGGCCGCTGGTGCTGGTCAACCGGACCTCGCCGGATCCGGGCACACCCAGCCTGATCGTTGACTACGGCCAGGGGATCCAGGACCTCGCGCGGCACCTGGTGGAGCTGGGACACCAGAAGCTTGCATTCCTTGCCGGTCCTGAGCGAAGCGTATCCAATGAGGCCCGCCTGCTCGGACTGGAGAAGTTCCGCGTGGACAACCCTGCAATCGACCTGACCATCCTGCCCGGCGGCTCCAACTTCGAGGCCGGTCACGGATCGGTGGACGCCGTTCTGGATAGCGGCGTGACCGGCGTGCTCGCGTTCAACGACCTCGTTGCGATGGGCCTGCTGAGCGGACTGCATGAGCGGGGCCTCGACGTTCCGGGCGACATTTCCGTCACCGGGTTCGACGATATTCCGTTCGCCAACTTCACCACGCCGCCGCTCACTACCGCAGCTGTGCCGATCACCGAGATCGGTGAGCAGGCCTGGCACGAGATGCACCGACTGCTCGGCAACGGCGAAGGCGCGCCCGCCCATTCCACCTTCCAGCCGGAGCTTCGGCAGCGCGGGACTACCGGAGCCGCCCGACAGTAGCACAGCCCGGCCCGCTGCAGTCGCCCTGTTGACATTCGAGAAAACGTTTTCCTAGAGTGGCTCCACCGGGGGCGGCCCTCGTCGAGGCGCTGCCAAGAAAGCTTTCGAACCTTCACTTCCATCTCAATGAGGAGAAACTCAGTGAGTTTGATTCGCCCTGCCCTTGCGCTTTTCTGCACGGCCGCGCTGGCCGCAACTGCCGCCCCGCCGGTCGCCGCGGCTCCACCATCCCATGCCGCACCGCCGTCCTTTCAAGCGTCCGGTCCCCTGGAGCAGCAGACCCTTCCAGCAGGGGACGGCTGGGGTTCCGCCGGCAATGGAACCACCGGCGGTGCCGGCGCTGCCGCGCACCGGATTTACGACGTCGACACCCGCGCCGAACTGAAGTCCGCCTTCGCCGAAGCAGGGGACGAGAAAAAGATCATCCGCGTTCACGGTGAATTGCTCGGCAACGCGGACGACGCCGGCAGCCCCCTCTCCTGCGACGACTATGCGGCGGGCACGGGCTACTCGATCGACGCCTACCTCGCTGCGTACAGCCCGGAGACCTGGGGGTGGGACCGCGAACCCGAGGGCGAACTCGAAGACGCGCGGAACCGCGCAGCCCAGAAGCAGCGGGCAACGATGCTCGTCGACGTACCGAGCAACACCACAATTGTTGGCGCCACCTCGGACGCCACACTGAACGGACTCTCGCTGCGTATCAGCGGTGAAACGAACGTCATTGTGCGAAACCTGCACCACAAGGGAGTCATCGACTGCTTCCCCCAGTGGGACCCCACCGACGGCAGCTCGGGCAACTGGAACAGCGAATACGACATGGTCCAGATCATCAACGGCACCACCAACGTCTGGATGGACCACAACTCCTACACCGATGATCCCTATTACGACGACGAGGCCCCCGTCTACTTTGGCCGCCTGTTCCAGCAGCACGACGGCGCAATCGACATGACCAACGGCTCTGACCTGATCACCGTGTCCTACAACCGGTTTGCGGACCGGGACAAGCTCATGCTGATCGGATCCACCGACTCCCCCGGCCGCGGCGACCCGGGAAAGCTTCGCATCACCCTGCACCACAACGAGTTCATCAACGTGGGCCAGCGCGCCCCGCGCCTGAGGTTCGGCCAGGTCGACGCCTACAACAACCACTTCGTGGTCAACGACGAGTCGCGGATCCCATACCAGTACAGCCTCGGCGCAGGCTTCGATTCCCACCTCTGGGCTGAAGCGAACGCGTTCTCGCTGACTTCGGACATCGATCCTTCGGAGATCATCGCCCACTGGAAGGGAACGCGCATCACAACGATCGACAACACGATCAACGGCAAGGTGGTGGACCTGCGCGAGGCGTACAACGCGAGCGCTCCTGCCGATAAGCAGTTGGCCGAAGACACCTCCTGGCAGCCCGTCCTGCGCACGCTGGTCCATCCCGCCCAGGCCGTGCCGTCCATCCTGAAGGGCAATGTGGGACCGGTGTTCACAGCGGAGGGTAGCGAGTGAAGCGGGCGCACACCGTCAGTCGAAGGACGGTCCTGACAGGTATCACCGGGGCCGCCGGAATACTGGCACTTGGAGCCTCGCCCGCCGCGGCGTTGCAACCCATGCAGGCAACACCGGGCGCCGGTCAACCGACCCTGCACGTAGTGGGAGATTCCACCGCGTCGACGTACGCTCATCGGGAACTGCCCCGGGCGGGCTGGGGACAGGCCCTCCCGCTTGCCCTCAATTCCGGCAGCCGGGTAGTGAACATTGCGCTCTCGGGCGCCTCTTCGAAGAGCTATACGGACTCGGGTCTGGCAGCGGAGGCTCTTTCGCTCCTCGCACCAGGCGACTATCTCCTTATCTCGTTCGGCCACAATGACGAGAAGGTCACTGACCCCGCCCGGGGCACGCTGCCGGGAAGCACCTATAAGGAATACCTTCGGGGTTTCATCGACGGTGCCCGTGCTGCCGGAGCTCTTCCCATCCTTGTGACTCCGGTGGAACGGCGCAGGTTCGACCCGGCGGGCAACGCCCGCAGAAGCCATGGGCAGTATCCGGCCGCCATGCGGGAGCTTGCTTCCGCAACCGGCACTCCGCTGATCGACCTGGAGGAGCAGTCCCTGACCCTGTGGCAGGAACTCGGGCCTGAGGGGACCAGGAGCATGTTCCTTCACGCCGCCCCGGGAGAGTTCCAGCAGTACCCGGATGGCGTCGAGGACAACACGCATTTCCGCGCGGAGGGAGCGCTGGCTGTCGCCGGACTTGTAGCCCATGGTCTACAGGAGCTCGGGTTCGCCTCAGCCAGGCCCGCCTTCCGAGGTGTGGACGCCGAGAGCCTGTTCGCAGGGATCTTCTGGCCTTCGGAGCGCCCGCTGGATCAGCCGGTGGTTCTGGATGTGGGTCCCGGTGCCCGGTTCTCCAGTGTGCAGGCGGCAGTCGACGCCGTTCCCGAGAATGCGGGTACCCGCCATGAGATCCGGATAGCGCCGGGCGAATACCGCGAGCTGATCCTGGTACCCCGGAGCAAGCCGCTGGTGAGCTTCCGCGGGACCGGCAGTTCGTCTTCGGATGTCGTGCTCGTCTACAACAACGCCTCTGGAACGTCGAAGCCCGACGGGTCGGGCACCTACGGGACTAGCGGAAGCGCTTCGGTCAGGATCGACGCTTCCGATTTCGAAGCCCGCAACTTGACCTTCAGCAATGATTTTGATGAGGCCGCAAATGCCCACATCCGAAACCGCCAGGCAGTAGCGCTGCATGTCACAGGCGACCGCTGCGTCTTCAACGGTGTTCGGGTACTGGGGAACCAGGATTCGCTGCTGGTCAATACGCCGAACGCTTCCACGGTGTCGCGGCACTTCTTTGTGGACAGCTACGTGGAAGGAGACGTTGACTTCATCTTCGGGCGGGCCACGGCGGTCTTCCAGCGCTGCGTCATCCAGTCACTGAATCGGGGCTCCTCATCCAACAACGGATATGTCACTGCAGGGAGTATCAACCAGGTGTTCCCGTTCGGTTACCTCTTCGACCAGTGTCGGTTTGAGTCGGCGGCCGCCCGGGCCACCGTGTATCTGGGACGGCCGTGGCACCCCAGCGGTGATCCCCAGGCGATTGCCCAGGTTCTTGTGCGGGACAGTCACCTCGGCGCCCATATCAAGAGCGCGCCCTGGACTGATATGAGCGGCTTCTCCTGGCGGGACGCGCGATTCCACGAATTCCACAACAGCGGACCGGGATCGGCCCATTCCCCTGACCGCCCCCAGATGACAGTGGCACAAGCGGCGGGCTTCACGGCGAGTCACTACCTGCGGGGCCCGGACTGGTGGCAACCGCAGCTCGCCGACACCGCCGCAGACACCACAATTCCTCCGGCGGGACGCTGACCCCGAGTTGCTTAAAAAAGCAAAGCAGGCTTAGTGTCTTCGGGAAGGTACCACTCACACCTGAAGGAGGCATCATGATTGGCTTTATCATCGCCGGATTGATTATTGGGGCGCTTGCCAGGCTCATCAAGCCCGGCAAGCAGAACCTGGGCTTGCTTGCGACCCTGCTGCTGGGACTTGCCGGATCGGTAATCGGCGGATTGGTCGCCAGCTTATTCCACACTGGCGGAATCTTCGAACTGAACGTTCTTGGTTTCATCGTCGCAGTGATCGCAGCCGTCCTGCTCATCGGCGTTGCCGAAAGCATGGCGGGCCGTCGTCGCAGCGTGCGCCGGTAGTACCTCAGCAACAAAGTCGCCGGTTGGTTGCGGGATCGTTGGGTGAACCCCACGATCCTGCAACGAACCGGCGTTTTTGCGTCTGAGCCCGTTTGGGCCCTCCCTGAATCAGGCGTTCCAGAGTCCGTAGGAGTCGGCGAGCGCCGAGATCTTCTGGGCGCGGGCAAGACGCGGCAGGTATGAGCCGTCGCCGACAACGGCCCCGGCAGCATGTGCGTCCAGAAGCTCATGCGCCCACTGGATCTCGGACTCGCTGGGCGAGAGTCCCTTGTTGATGGTGTCCGCCGCTTCGGGCATGAGGCAAAGCTTGCCGGTCATGCCCATCGAGGCTGTGACCTTGCATGCGGAGAGCAGATCCTCGCCGAGGGCTCCCACCGAAGGGCCGTCGATCGGACCCGGAAGCTGGCCGACGCGTGAGGCGACCACGAGCTTGGCGCGGGCGTATGCCAGGGCCATCGGGTCATCGGAAGCACCCGTGTCGCGGCGGAAATCTCCAACCCCGAATGCGAGCCGGAAGGTACCCGGGGCACTGGCGATTGCAGTGGCATTCTCGATCCCAAGTGCCGATTCCACCAGCGCCAGCACCGGAGTGCCGGCCTGCAGTCGCATGGCGGTGTGAGTAACCTGTTCAGGCTTCTCGGTCATTGCGAGCATGATCCCACGCAGACCCGGCGCCTTGGAGAGGGCCGCCAGATCGTCTGCCCAGTAATCCGTTTCGATGCCGTTCACGCGCACCCAAGCGGTCATTCCGGTGGAGAGGGCCTCTACTACCCGCTCGCGGGCCTCCGCCTTGGACTCGGCGGGAACGGCATCCTCGATATCGAAGACAACCGAGTCCGCTTCCGAGGCCAGTGCCGGCGCAAAGTTCGCTTCAGACGCCGCCGAAGCGAGCAGCCAGGAACGGGACAACTTGGCGGGAAGCGCGGCAGCGCGGCTATTGCGAAGGGGGGCCATACGTAGAACCTTACGCAACGGGCGTCGTCGTAATCCAACGGCAGGTGCATTGCGACAGTAAACACTACGACCAAAAGCGGGCCCCCAGGCGAGCACCTGCACGCCCGATCCCACCCGCGATAGCCTTAAGCGGAAAGGGGATACCAATGCCACGCGCCAACAGCAGGAACGACGCCAGCGGGAGCGACGTCACCGCTATGTTCGTATGGCCGCGCCCACTGAGCCCGCAGGCGTTGAAGGCCATCAAGACACTGCTTCTGGGCGCGCTGGTCATCATCGCGCTGGTGCAGATCGTTCCGTTCCAGGTGCTCGGCGGAATGGCTAACCACCTTTTCACCGTCCTGCTCATCCTGTCCTGGGTGGGCCCGGCCCGCCGAATGTTCCGCCGCCGCACCGAGGATCGGAACCCCGGCGAGCACGAACGCAATGAGGGATCGGCGCCGGACGAGAAGTAGTTCTCAGGGCACATAAAGGTCGCTGACCGTCACAGCTCCCTCGAGCACCAACCGGATTGTCCCCGGTTCGTCGACGCCATCGAGAACGGTCAGCGGCACATCAACCTTCCCCGTAGCGCCGGCCGCAACCGGCACGGAGCCGCGTTCCCGCCAGGTACCGCCCGGGCCAGCGAACTGCACGCTCAGCCTCCCACCCGAACTCCTCACTACGTTGACCGTGACCGATCCTGGCAGGGCTCCCTCCCAGCCCCGGTAGAGCAGCGCAGCACGCTGCAGCTTGGGGTCTGCGATAGTGACGGCGGTGCCTTCCAACGGTGTTTCGGGCACCAACAGCGCGTTGGACGATTCATCGAAGAGTTCGGCGCGCAGCCACGTACCGCGAGCACGCGCCGGGCCGGGCTCCCCGTCCACATCCAGCGTCACGGCAAGGGGCAGGTCCTCCGCCGAACGGCCCACCAGCAGGGTGTACTCCCCCGGTTCCACGATCAGCTTTCCCGCAGCCGGGCTGAAGGTGGCAAGCCTCTCAACGTGTACGGGGACGGCGGCAGAGCCGAGTTCTCCCGGCTGCAGCGTAATCCGCGCATGGCCCACCAGGTTCCGCCGCGGGTAGCCGGCCCGGTCGGCGGTCGCGTAGACCTGGACCAGTTCATGGATGGGGCGCTGCCCGGCATTGCACACCGTGACCGTGAGGACTTCACCCGCCAGCTCAGCCGAAACGTACTCCACCTCGCTATAGCCCAGCCCATGCCCCAGCGGATACAGGGGTTCGGCGGTGCTGTAGTGGTAGGTGGAGCGGCTTTCAATGATGTCGTAGTCCAGGATGTCCGCCAGGTCCGCATCGCGTGCCCACCAGGTCTGGGTCAGGCGCCCGCGCGGTTCGTGGTCGCCGCTCAGGACATCCGCCAGCCCACCACCGAGTGCCTGGCCGCCGTGTGAGGACCAGACGATTGCCGGCGTATCCGCCAACTCTCCCAGCGCGTAGGGGTAGGACGAAACAATCAGCAGCACCGTCCGCGGATTGGCCTCCCGGACCGTCCTGATGAGCTCCTGCTCGCTGTGCGGCAGTTCCAATGTGGAGCGGTCAAGTGTCTCCCGGCCGCCCAGATGCGGGTCGTTTCCAACAACGACGACGGCGACATCCGCCGACGCCGCGGCCTCGCGCGCCGCTTCGGCACCGGAACGCAGCGTCCGCAGCCAGAACCGGTCGGCGTCCTGCTCGGAACCCGTAACCAGAGCCGCGCTGCCCGTGCCTTCCTCGACGCGGAGCCACTTGCCTGAGGCGATATGGCGAACCGCAACCGATCCGTCCACGGCCCGGTGCAGGGCAAAGGTCTCCTGCACGACCCACCCGCCGACGCGGTCCGCCGTGGCCCGCAGGTACCCTGTCTCACCGGAGACGAAGCGGTCATTCGCCTGCGACTGCAGGGTGTACTCGCCGCCGCCCCAGTCCTTCAGGAGGAAGGACTCGGCCTCCTGCGGTACGGCGACTGCCGCGGTGACGGCCGCGGAACCCTCCGGCACAGAGAGGTACCGGTTGGTCCGGGTGCTGCGCAGGGCGATGACGTCGACTCCGTCTTCGTCAACAACGTTCCCGTAGCGCTCGCTTAGCCCCTGAACGATGCTCACCGGGTCCGCCGGGGTGCCGCTGTACCAGTCAGTCAGGACGCGCGAGCCGAGTGTACCGATCACCGCAACGGTTCCGGGTTGCTCTCCCAACGGAAGAAGCGGTGCACCCCCCACGCCTGCGTTGCGAAGCAGCACCACCGAACTACGGACGGCTTCCCGGGCAAGGGCACCGTGGCCGGGGGCCATCAATTCGTCAGCCGAGATGGACCCGTAGACCCCGCCGCCGGGCAGGAACTCCCCCGTCCGTTCGCGGAGCGTGAGTAGGCGCAGTACCGCGGTGTCGATGTCCCCGATTGAGATGAGCCCGCGCTCCAGCGCTTCCTCGAGATAGCCGATCGACGGCGCCGGGTTGTCGCCGTCGTCGGTAAAGCTGTCGACGCCGGCCTGCAGCGCAGCCGCGTACGCGCTGGGTCCGTCCTCGAAGTACTTCTCGGCCGTGAACAGGGACGACGGCGCGCCGGCGTCCGTGACAATCGCCAGCGTATCGCCGTTGCGCCACGTCCGCAGGTGACCCCCAACAAGGTCGGAAACATGCGCCGGGCGTCCGTTGACGAGGTTGTAGGACAGCATGACGGCCCCGACGGCACCGGACTCGATCGCCGACCGGTAGGCAGGAAGCTCATACTCGTGCAGGACCCGAGCGGGAAGCTGGCTTGAGGTGACGTTGCGGTCGATCTCGTTGTTGTAGCCCAGGAAGTGCTTCAGCGTGGGCACCGTAAGCCACTGCCCAGGGTGATCCCCCTTGAGCCCCTCGCAGTAGGCTGTCGCCAGCTGCGAGGTAAGCCGGGAGTCCTCGGAAAAGCCCTCCTCGTTGCGCCCCCAGAGGGGGTGCCGCAGCGGATTGACCACCGGAGCCCAGACGTTCAGGCTCACGGTCGGATCGGACGCCTTTTTCGCGCGCATCTCCCTGCCGACAACACCGCCTATTCGGTGTAACAGTTCTTCATCCCACGCCGCAGCCAGCCCGACGGACTGCGGAAAGACAGTTGCTTCCCCGAGCCAGGCGACGCCATGCGCTGCTTCCGCACCAGTGTGGAAGGACGCAAGTTCGGCGGCGGGGATCTCGGGTGAATGCTGGTGCAGCAGCGAGATCTTCTCCGGAACAGTGAGGGCAGCGATGATGCTTTCGGGAGTGCGAGAGGGGGTGGTTTCGGCCACGGCGGCGGTTTCCGATCGATGGTTGTTGTTTAAGCGCTTGCACAGCGCGGTCCGCCCACCATGCTGACAGCAACCGTTGTGACGCGCAACACAAAATCCCTTGCAGCTTTTCCCGACATGCCCTAGCGTGGGAGTTCGTCGAAGCGCTTCGACACTTTCGACTGACTGACATGCCGACGAGCGCACCTTCGACGCAGCTATCCGTGCGCCGTGCGGCGCGCTTGGACACAAAGGAGTGAACCAGATGCCAGTCTCTTCAAACCGCCCCAACCCTTTTCCCGATGCTTTTCCCGATGCCGTCGCCCGAAAACCGCTGGGCCGCCGGTCCTTTCTGGGACTGCTAGGCGGAGCCGCCTTCTTCGCGGCCTCGCCGACGCTGTTGACCGGCTGCAGCGCAGGATCATCAGCACCACAGGCGACGACGGCCGGAGGGCTGGCGGAGAGCGTGGCAAAGCTGGTGCCGAACCACATTCCGCTGAACCTGGTCGAACCGGACATCCCGGGCGTCAAGGGTTCAACGCCCGGCTTCACCAGCATCCCGACCGACCTGGTGAAGTCCGTTGCGAAAGCTCCGGGCAGCGGCGGAACCTACACGGCCATGACCCCCGCCTGGTGGGCGATCCCCCGCGGACTGCCGGATAACGCCTACTACCAGGCAGTCAACGAACGCCTCGGGGCAACCATCAACTTCCAGGCGAACGACGGCAACACCTACGGCGACAAGATCCAGACTGTGCTCGCCTCCCCAAAGGATGTTCCCGACTGGGTGGTTATCCCTTCGTGGAACATTCCGCCCCGCTTTGGACAGGCCGCCAAGGGCCTCTTCACCGACCTCTCCCCCTACCTCGCCGGAGACAAGGTCAAAAAGTACCCGAACCTCGCGAACATCCCGACCGCCGCCTGGAAGTACAGCTGCTTCGAAGGCGGGCTCTACGGGTTGCCCATGCCGACGCCGCTGGTCAACGATGCGTTCTTCTACCGGAAGGACCTTTTCGACGAGCTCGGCCTGGAGCAGCCCCGCTCCGCGGACGAGTACCTCACGATCGCCAAGGAGATCACCGACCCCGCAAAGAACCGCTGGGGCTCGGAGGATATCTGGAACGGCGCCCAGCTGATGTACGGAGTGGTGCCGAAGTGGAAGGTCGTGGACGGCGGGCTGGTCCACAAGTTCGAAACCGAGGAATACCGGGCGGCGCTCGAATGGATGGTGAAACTCTTCGACGCCGGCGTGGTCCACCCCGACGCCGTCGCAGGCAACTCCCAGCAGGCAAAGCCGCGGTTCGAGTCCGGCGCAACCCTCATGACCGTCGACGGTGTGGGTGGCTGGCATGAGGCGCTGGGACGCGTGCTTCCGAGCAATCCGGACTTCGTCATGCAGCCCATGGACTTCTTCGCGCCCGACGGCGGCGATCCAGTGCTCTACAGCGGTCAGCCGGCGGGCATCTTCAGCTTCATCAAGAAAACCGAGGACACAGCCAAGGTCGAGGAACTACTGGCCCTGGCGAACTTCATGGCGGCACCGTTCGGCACCGAGGAGCACCTTCTCATCAACAACGGCGTCGAGGGTAAGCATTTCGAGCGGGACAGCAACAACATCCCGCAGATGACTGAGCTCGGCCGCCAGGAAGTCACCAGCACCTACCAGTTCCTCGTCAGCCCTCCGACGGTGAACTCACACGTCCAATACCCCGGCTTCGTCAAGGCCAAGACCGAGTGGGAAGCCCGCCAGGCGGAGTACGTCCAGGAGGATGCCTTCTTCGGCATGCAGATCCAGGAACCGCCGAAATTCGGTTCGCTGGGCGCCCCGTTCGACGACCTCGCCAAGGACATTCCGCGCGGTCGGAAGTCCCTGAAGGATCTCGACGCCGAGCTCGCCACCTGGAAGCGCAACGGCGGCGACGAACTCCGCGAGTTCTACGCCGGTTTCCTCACCGCCTAGGCGTGAACCGCGATGACCACAACTGATCTCGCCAGTGACCGGCAGCGGAACGCGGGGCCCGACGGCGGTTCCCCGCCGGGTGCCTCTCGTCCAGTCCGGCGCAAGCTGGGCGTCCGTGCCCGCCTCCGCCGGGACCGCACGCTGATTCTGATGACGATGCCCGCCGTCATCCTCCTGATTGTCTTCGCCTACATTCCCATGCTCGGGAACGTGGTCGCCTTCCAGGATTACTCCCCGTTCATCGGGATCCCCTCGAGCCCCTGGGTGGGCCTGGACAACTTCGGCCGGGTCTTCGGTGACCCGGACTTCTGGAACGCTGTCCGGAACACCCTCGTGATCACCGGCTTCCAGTTGGTCTTCTTCTTTCCCGTACCGATTGCGCTGGCGCTCCTGCTGAACTCACTGATACGGCCGGCGCTGCGTGCCACCATCCAGGCGATCGTCTATCTCCCACACTTCTTCTCGTGGGTGCTGGTCGTCTCGGTCTTCCAGCAACTGCTCGGCGGAGCAGGCCTGTTGAGCCAGACGCTTCGGGCCAACGGCTGGGACGGCATGGACATCATGACCAACCCGGATACCTTCCTGTTCCTGATCACCTCCCAGGCGGTCTGGAAGGACGCGGGGTGGGGCATCATCGTCTTCCTCGCCGCCCTGGCAGCGATCGACCCCGAGCAGTACGAAGCGGCAGCAGTCGACGGCGCGAACCGCTGGCGGCGGATGTGGCATGTGACCCTTCCCGGGCTGCGCACTGTCATCATCCTGCTTCTCATCCTCCGGCTCGGCGACGCGCTGACCGTTGGCTTCGAACAGCTGATCCTGCAGCGCGACGCCGTCGGCGCCGAAGCCGCAGAAGTTCTGGACACCTTCGTCTACTACACAGGCATCCAAAACGGTGACTGGAGTTATGCGGCCGCCGCAGGACTCATCAAGGGTGTCATTTCACTGGCGCTCATCCTCGCCGCCAACAAGGTGGCGCATCTCTTCGGTGAAAACGGGGTGTATTCCAAGTCATGACAACGATCATCAAGCCGGCCGCGCGTCGTCGTACCCCTCCCGCCCGGCCGGTGTGGGAAGAAGAGCCGAGCGCCATTGCCAAGGCGGGCAAAGTTGTCCTGCTCTCGCTGGTGGTGCTCGCGGTGCTGGGTCCGCTGTACACCATCGTGCTGACCAGTCTCTCCTCACAAGCCACCATCACCCAGGCCGGCGGACTCGTGATCGTCCCCGGCGAGATCACCCTCGACGCTTACCGGCAGATCATCAGCGGCGGCGTCGTGACCCGGGCGGTGCTGGTGAGCGTCGGAGTTACCGTCGTCGGAACGCTGCTCAGCATGGTGGTCTCAGTGCTGTGCGCCTACGGCCTCTCCCGGCCCGGCTCCTTTGCCCACACGCCGCTGCTGTTCACGCTGCTGATCACCATGTTCTTCAGCGCGGGGATGATCCCGTCCTACCTCCTGGTCTCCGGGCTGGGACTGATCAACTCCTACTGGGCGCTGATCCTGCCCACCGCGGTGTCGGTGTTCAACATCATCATCCTGCGCGGCTTCTTCATGGGCATCGACCGGGGAATCCTGGACAGCGCACGCATTGACGGCGCCAGCGAATGGCGGATCCTCGCCCAGATCGTTCTTCCGATGTCCAAGGCGGTCACCGCCGTCATCGCCTTGTTCTACGGAGTGGGCTACTGGAACGCCTTCTTCAACGCGGTCCTCTACATCAACGACAGCGCGAAGAATCCGCTCCAGGTGGTGCTTCGCTCCTACGTGCTGCAGGGGGTCACCGTCCCTGGCCAGATCGACGTCGGACAGGGTGCAGCGGCGTCACTGGCACTGCAGATGGCGGTCATCGTGCTTGCGATGGTTCCTATCCTGCTCGTCTACCCGTTCGTGCAGAAGCACTTCACGAAGGGCGTAATGATCGGGGCGGTGAAGGGATGAACCAATTGTGCCGATCAGCGGGCGCTGGTAGTTTCCCGCTGCACCAGGCTGGGCACAATCAACCGGACCTCCACCGGCTTGTCCGAGTTGAGGCGGTCCATCACCATTTCGACGGCCGCGCGGCCGATGTCATGTGCCGGAATGGACACTGCGGTCCACGGCTTCGCTGCGGCGAGCGCAACGTCCTCCGGCGCGATGGCAACCACCGAGAGGTCCTCAGGGATGCGCAAGCCGCGCGAGGCCAGCGCCTGGGGCAGCAGCGGCAGCAGCGCCTCGTTATGCACCACGAGGGCCGTGACCGGATCATCACCACCGAGGACCGCGTCGAGCGCCTCGGTCAAGGCCGGGACAGTCGCTTCGCACGCACGCAGGACGGAACCGACGTCCGCGGCCGCGCATGCTTCGGTGAACCCCTTCCGTGCCCTGTCCGCGTAGGTGGCGTGGCGTTCGAGGGAGGCCGGCGGAGACCCGATGAAACCGATCCGGATGTGGTTCAGCTCCGACAGGTGACGCACGGCGGTGCGGGAGGCTGCGGCGAAGTCGAAATCGACGCAGCTGAGGCCGTGCGGGTCATCCGGCAACCCGATCAGCACGGCCGGCTTGCCCAGCCGGGCCAGGAGCGGGATGCGGGAGTCCCGCGCCTCGATGTCCATCATCAGGAGGCCGTCCACCATGGACTGCGACGTGACACGCTCCAGCCCGCCGGCGTCGTCCTGGGTGAGCAGCAGGACGTCCTGGTCAAAGGTCCGGGCGGTCGTTACGACGGCAGCAACGAACTGCATGACCACGCTGACGTTGACGTCCGCCCGCAGCGGCGCCATCAGCCCCAGCACGTTGGACCGGTTGGAGGCCAGGGCACGGGCGCCGGAGTGCGGGCTGTAGTTGAGCTTTCGGATGGCTTCCAGGACGGCCTGCCGCGTTTCCTCCGAGATGGTCCGTTTACCACTCAGCACGTAGGAAACGGTACTCAGTGATACTCCCGCCGCACGTGCGACGTCGTTCATGGTGGCCATCGGCCCATCCTAACTTCGACACGCTTCGACCCGCGACATTGGTCTTTCTCGGTGATTGTAGAGAAGCGCTTCGACACTCTCGGATCACTAACCGCCGCACCAGCTTTTTCTTTCCACCACGTTCTTTCTCCGCATCAATCCAAAGGAAGTCATGAAATTCACTGACGGGTACTGGATGTACCGCAAGGGACTTACAGCGCTGCATCCGCGCGACGTCGTCGACGTCGTCACCACGCCGGCCGGGCTGGAGGTCTACGCTCCTACGCGCCCGATCAACGCACGCGGTGACGCGCTCAACTGTCCGCAAATCACGGTCAGCTTCTCCTCGCCGCTCGAGGGGGTCATTGGTGTTACGATCGAGCACTTCCAGGGCGCGCTAAATCAGGGACCGCATTTCGACGTACTGGAGGGTGATCCCGCGGTCGACGTTACGGTGGACGAGACACAGGCCTCGATCACCTCCGGCCCCTTGACAGCATCGGTCAGCCTGGGTGCGGACTGGAACGTCGACTTCACGGGCGAGGGGCGCCTGCTCACCAGCTCGGTGCCCCGCAGCGTCGGCCTGATCACCGATGACGCCGGCCGGTCCTTTGTGCATGAACAGCTCACCCTCGGCGTCGGAACCAGTGTGTACGGGCTCGGCGAGCGGTTCGGAGCCTTCGTGAAGAACGGCCAGTCCGTGGACGTCTGGAATGAGGACGGCGGAACGTCCAGCGACCTCGCGTACAAGAACGTTCCGTTCTTCCTGACCAACTCCGGTTACGGGGTGTTCGTGAACCATCCGGAACGGGTCTCGTTCGAGGTGGGATCGGAGGTCGTTTCCCGGACGCAGTTCAGCGTGGAGGGCCAGCGGCTCCAGTACTTCGTCATCTACGGGCCATCGCCCAAGGAGATCCTCCGCCGCTACACCGCGCTGACCGGCAGGCCTGCCCGCATTCCGGCCTGGTCCTACGGTCTGTGGCTGTCGACGTCATTCACCACAGAGTACGACGAGAAGACGGTCATGTCCTTCATCAACGGAATGGCGGAACGGAATCTGCCGTTGTCCGTCTTCCACTTTGACTGCCACTGGATGCGGGCCTTCCACTGGAGCGACTTCATCTGGGACCCTGCGACGTTCCCGGACCCGGAAGGTATGCTCCGCCGCCTGCACGAACGTGATTTGAAGGTGTGTGTCTGGATCAACCCCTACATCGCCCAGCGCTCGCACCTATTCCGGGAGGGCCGGGAGCTTGGCTATCTGGTCCGCAAGCCGGACGGGTCCGTGTGGCAGTGGGACCTTTGGCAGGCCGGCATGGCCCTGGTGGACTTCACCAACCCCGACGCCGTGCTCTGGTACCAGGACAAGCTGCGGGCGCTGCTTAAACAGGGGGTCGATTCCTTCAAGACCGACTTTGGGGAGCGTATCCCCACGGACGTCGTCTGGCATGACGGCTCGGACCCGCAGCGGATGCACAACTACTACACCCAGCTGTACAACGAGGCCGTCTTCCAGCTCCTCGAGAAGGAACTCGGCGAGGGCGAAGCCGTGCTCTTCGCCCGGTCGGCGACCACCGGCGGGCAGAAACTGCCCGTGCACTGGGGCGGTGATTGTGAATCCACCTTCGCGGCGATGTCCGAATCATTGCGTGGCGGACTGTCACTGGCGTCGTCGGGCTTTGCCTTCTGGAGCCATGACATCGGCGGGTTCGAAGGCACACCGGAGCCTGAGATCTTCAAGCGCTGGATCGCTTTCGGGCTGCTGTCCTCGCACTCGCGGCTGCACGGTTCCAACTCCTATCGTGTGCCATGGCTCGTGGATGAGGAGTCGGTGGACGTGCTGCGCCACTTCACGGAGCTGAAGATGCGGCTCATGCCCTATGTGGCAGCCGCGGCGGAGGAGGCCTACTCGTTCGGGACACCGGTCATGCGGCCCATGGTTCTCGAGTTCCCGGACGATCCGGGGTGCTCCCAGCTGGACCGGCAGTACATGCTGGGCAGCGATCTGCTGGTTGCACCGATTCTGGAAGCCGGCGGGGAGCACGCCTTCTACCTGCCCGACGGAACGTGGACGCATCTCGAGTCCGGGGAAACCCTCGAAGGGCCCCGCTGGCACACCCGCTCCTTCTCGGTGATGGAGGCCGCGCTGTTCGTTCGGCCGGGCACGGTGCTGCCGCTGGGAACAGTGTCCACCCGGCCGGACTATGACTGGGCCGCCAATGTCGAATTCAGGGCATTCGCCGTCCCGGAAGGACACCGTACCGTCGTGCCGGTACCCTCACCCGACGGAACCGTCACCCGCTTCGAAGTGACCGTGAAGCAGGGCGAGGTGACCGCCGTCGTCCTTGGCAGGGAGTAGGGCCGGCAGGGTCTGGAACCGAGCGGCCGGCCGGCAGAGTGGTGCCGGCCGTCCACTCACTTTTCTTCCTACTTCGTGAGAGCCACCGACTCGGCCATGAATTCAGCAACCACCTGCTGGGAGATGGCGACGTCGAGAACGAAAACGCCGTCGTCGTGCGTGGCAAGCCACTCCTCAAGCGCCCCAAGGTCCGCCAACGAGCGCGCCTTGCAGCCGCTGGCCCCCAAAGCGCGCCCGACGGCGGCGAAATCCACTTCCTCGATCAGCATCGCCTGATCGTGCAGCCCCTTCGCGGCGTACTGGTGCAGCTCCGCGCCGTAGGCGGAGTCGTTCAGGACCACCGCAACTCCCCTGCGTGTGGCGCGGAGGAAGGTCTCGAAGTCGGCGAGACCCATTAGCCCTCCGCCGTCGCCGCTGACCAGCACGGTGGTGCGTTCCGGTCGTGCCACCGAGACGCCCGCGGCGGATCCGAACCCCATGCCGATTGACTGGAACGCGGTTCCCACCAGGATCATCGCGTGAGGGTCGGGGACGGAAAGGTACATGGGCGCCCAGCCGATGAAATGCCCTCCGTCCATCACCACCGAGCGTTCCGCCGGCAGGATCCGGTCAAGGGCGGCGACCACCGCGCGCGGATTCAGCCGGCCGTCCGGGCCGAACTCCATCGGATCCTCGATCGGACGGGAAGATCGGAACTCCTCGCCGGCCACTTCCGGAACAGCGTCCCGCCAAGGCTGCGACGAGGGCTGAACGCGCTCGAGCAGCCCCTCGATGAAGGGCAGGATGTCGGAGCGGATGTAGTCCACCGCGATCGGGTGTTCTTCCTGGGGCTCGTTGTCCACCCGGATGATCCTGGTCGACGGCGGGAACAACGTCCCATACCGGGTCTGGAAGATATTCATGCTGGCACCCATCACCAGGACGACGTCGGCCTGCCGGGCCACCTCGAGCCGGTGGCGGCGGGTGAAGCCGCCCGCGACACCAAGGTCCCACTCGCTGTCGAACGCATTGACTGCCATGACCGACGTCATGAAAAGTGCTCCGAGGCGGTCGCCGAGCTCCTTCAGCGGCCGGGCGGCGTCGGCCAGCACCACTCCCCTTCCCGCGATGACCACCGGACGCCGGGCGGCGGAGAGCAGCGCCGCCACCCGGTCCAACTCGGCGTCACTCGGGGGCCACGGCTGCTTGGCGGGGAGCGGTTCCAGTTCGCGTTCTGGTTCGTGTTCCGGTCGGGCGAGCGGCGCCGTGGCGAGATCGTACGGGATGGACACGATGACCGGTTGCACCGTCTGCAGGGCAAGATCGAAGGCGCGGTGGGTGATGGCTTCGGCGTTCCGTTGGGTAGCGACCAGCGTGGTCACGCCCAGCGCTTCGGCTGCCTTCGCCTGGTCGATGTCAAAGCGTCGGGGCCCGGCGGACGGCGCGTCCCCCACCACCAGCACCAGCGGGATACGGGCGATCCGCGCCTCCGCCAGGGTGGTGTAGGCGTTGGTGAAGCCGGCACCGTAAGTGGTTGTTGCCACGGCTATCCGTCCGGTGGCGCGGTAGTAGGCGTCGGCCATCGCGACGGTTGCCGACTCGTGGCGTGCTGACGTGAAGGGGAAGCCGCGGCGGGTAAGCCGGCTGATTAGGTGCGCATTTCCGTTGCCCATGAGCCCGAAGAGATGGCTTGTCCGTTGGGCTATAACGTCGGCTACGGCTGCGGACACGTGGCCTTCGTCGGGCAGGGTGGGGGCTGAACTGGGCGGAACCGTTGTGCGGGCGCTCGGCATGGGTGTACTCACTCTCCATTGTGTGGTCGCACCCAGCCTAAGGGCAGATCCGTGGTCATCGGCTTTCACGGGACCGATGATTCTTCGGAGCGAGTCCCGTCTACCAAGCGAATCCAGAAACCGCTGGACCGACGAAAGGAAGCATCACGATGAACGCCACCACACCAATCACCGGATATGCCCCCGTCAGCGGGCTCGACATGTACTACGAGATCCACGGTGACGGAGAAGGAGTTCCGCTTCTCCTCCTGCACGGCGGCTTGTTCAATATCGACCTCCAATTCGGCGGACTCATCCCGGGGCTGGCCCAATCCCGGAAGGTGATCGCCACGGATTTCCAGGGCCACGGAAGGACAGGGGATGCAGACCGCCCGCTGACCAGTGCGGGACTGGCATCCGACGTCGCCGGGCTGTTGAATCATCTGGGCATCGGCAAGGTGGATGTCTTCGGCTACAGCATCGGCGGTGCGGTAACCATCGAACTCGCGACCCAGTACCCCGAACTGGTGCGGAAAATCGTCGTATCGTCGGTGTCCTTCGACCCCTCCGGCGACCGGGGTGAGGACCAGGGCGCCATGGAGGAGATGACCGTGGACATGATCGCCGGCACCCCAATGGAGGCGGACTACCTTGCCAAGTCGCCGAACCCGGAGAAACTGCAGGACCTGCTCAACAAACTGGTCTGCTTCGACAACGGCAACTCCGGCTGGTCCGAGGACCAGATTAAGGCCATCGAGGCGCCGACCCTGATCACCGTCGGTGACTGCGACATGGTGCACCTCGAGCACGCCGTCCGATTCCTTCAGCTGCGCGGCGGGGACGTGAACGGCGACTTCGAGGGCGTGCCCGCCTCCCAGCTTGCAGTGCTCCCGGGCACCACCCACTTCTTCGGCCTGAGCCGCCCGTCCCTGGTGCTGGAACTGGTGGTTCCATTCCTTGACGCGCCGATGCCCGCGAACGAGCGGGAATCAGCCCTCATGAGCGATTCCAAGACGCGCGGCTAACCGGCGGAAGTCAGCCCCGGCGCACCAGCGCGTATCCGTAGGCCTCCAGGTGAACCTTGTCCACGGCGTCGCCCGTGAGCAGGTCGGTGCCGGACACCTCGACCGCGACGGCGTCGGTTCCGTGATTGATCACGGTCACCACGTCGCCCCGCTGGGCCGCCTCCACCTGTTCGGGCAGGCCCTCAAGGACGGGCACGACGCCGGCACCTGCGAACACGTGCGCAGTCACTAGGCGCGCGCCGTCGTCGTCGGGCACGGTTGCGAGGTAGTAGGCACGGCCGGCACCGGCGGTGGCCGCCGTGAAGGCGGGCATGCCCTCGGTGCGGCCGGTGCTGAAGGTCGCGAGAACCTCCGCACCGACCGCGGCGATCTCCTCGGCGAAGTAGAGGCCGTCGAAGGTGTTCCCACCCAGCGTGACCGGTGCGGTGCGCTGGCCGGGACCGTCGGAGTTCGGCGGTACGAGGGCACCGAATTCCTCAAGGGTCACTCCGAGCACCGGTCCCAGCTGGGTGAGGTAGCCGCCCTCGCGGAAGCGGTCGTATTCGTCAACAACGTCGCTGAAGGCCGACACGAGCAGGTGCCCGCCGGCCTCGACGAAGCGCGTGAGGTTGGCGGCGCCGTCGGCGGTCAGCAGGTAGAGCTGCGGGGCAACAACAACGGCGTACTGGGAGAGGTCCGACGTCGGGCGGACGAAGTCCACCTGAACGTGCTGACGGTGAATCGCGAAGTACCAGCGTTGCACGCATTCGACGTAGTCCAGCACCACCGGGTGGTCGGGGTTTTCGATGGCCCACCAGTTCTCCCAGTCGAAGACGATGGCCACACGGGCATCTCGCGCGCCTACTGGAAGCTGCGGCAGGGCTGCAAGGTCCTCGCCCAGCTGAACCACTTCGCGCCAGGTACGCGTCGATGTTCCGGCGTGGGGCAGCATCGCAGAGTGGAACTTCTCAGCACCGGCACGCGACTGCCGCCACTGGAAGAAGAGGATGCCGTCAGCGCCGCGGCCCACGGATTGCATGCTGAGTGCCTGCATCTGGCCCGGTGCCTTGGGCGCGTTCGTCGGCCGCCAGTTGAGGGCATTGGTGGACTGTTCCATCAGCAGCCACGGCGTTTCGGGCTTGAAGGACCGGATGAGGTCACGCTGGAAAGCACCGGCGCGAAAGGACTCGGCCTCATTGGGGTCCGGGTAGCAGTCGTCGGAGATGACATCCATCTCCGCGGCCCACTCCCAGTAGTTTCCGGGCTTGAATGCGCCCATGAAGTTTGTGGTGACCGGTTGGGTGGCCCCGGCGGCGCGGATGATGTCCCGCTCCATCCGGTAGCACTCGAGCAGCATGTCGGAAGTGAACCGGCGGAAGTCGAGCAACTGGCCGGGGTTGTGGCTGTAAGGCGCCTTGCGGGGCGGGAAGATGTGGTCGAAGGACTCGTAGTGCTGGGCCCAGAACCACGTTCCCCACGCAGCGTTCAGTTCCTCCAACGTTCCGTACTTCCGCTTCAGCCATACACGGAAGGCGTCCCGTGCGGAGTCGGAGTAGTCGAGGTTCATGTGGCAGCCGTACTCGTTGTTGACGTGCCACAGGACCACCGCGGGGTGGTCGGCATACCGCTCGGCGATGCGCTGGACCAGCGCGGAGGCAAGGCGGCGGTACGACGGCGACGACGGCGCGTAGTGCTGCCGGCTGCCATGCCAGTAGGGCGCACCGTTCTCGTCGGCGGCGAGGATGTCCGGGTAGGCGACCGTCATCCACGGCGGAGGCGACGCCGTGGCGGTGGCCAGGTCGACGGCGATTCCGTTGGTGTGCAGGAGGTCGATCACCCTGTCCAGCCACTCGAAGTCGTAGACATCTTCGGCGGGCTGGATCCGCGACCAGGCGAAGATGCCGAGGCTGACCATGGTCACCCCCGCTTCCCGCATCCGCTGGACGTCCTCCGTCCAAACGCTTTCCGGCCACTGCTCAGGGTTGTAATCGCCGCCGTAGTGCACGGTGGTGTTCCTTTCGAAGAGAGTTTGGAGAGGTGCTGCGGATTCGGAGAGGTACTGCTACCGGCGCTCGCGTTCCTTGACCACGAGCACCGCAAACATCAGGCAACCCAGCCCTGGCACCAACAACGGCGGCAATTGCCAGGTCACGACGACGGTCAGCGCCAGCGCGATCAGCAGCGGAACAATCGCCCCCGGATCACTGGTGAAGCTGGCCAGACCTTCGCGGACGGCCTCGCGCCATCCCTTGTGCGGGGTCCATCGAACGGCTGACTGCAGCAGCAGGATCGCCAGCGCGGTGAGGGCGAGGATCCCGACACCGAAGACCACTTGCCAGCCGGGCAGGATCTGCATCCCGGAGAGCAGGAGGTTGAAGATCAGGACGACGGCGAGCACCGTCGTCGCAAGCCCCACGATCCAGCCGGTGCGAAGTGCCGCGACGAAGTCCGACCGCCATTGCCCAATCGTTGACCGCTCAGCAAGCAGGTAGCGGTGGAGGTGTCGCGTGGAGGCAACGATTGCCGCCGGAAGGGTGATGAGCAGGAGGCCGCCAACCGCGGTCAGGACTCCAAGCCAGAGAACCTCCGCGAACAGCGCGAACTTCCCCTCGGCTCCCGGCCACTTGAGCTGGGAACCGTCTGGCAGGGGCCGTTCGCGCCGCTTGCGGAGGTTGCGGGGTGTCATCCCTTGAGGCCCTGGGTGGCAACGCCGTCCACGAGGAACCGCTGGAAGATGATGAAGAACAGCATCACCGGCAGCAGCGCGAGGACCGAGATGGCCACGGTTGCTCCGTAGTCGGAGCCGCTGGTCTGGTCGTTGAAGACGCGCAGGGCGAGCGGCAGCGGGTAGTTGTCAGGCGAGTTCAGGTAGAGCAGCGGGCCGAGGAAGTCGTTCCAGCTCCAAATGAACGCGAAGATCGAGGAGGTGATGAGCGCCGGCTTGATCAGCGGGATGGTGATGGACCAGAAGATCCGCCAGTGCCCGCAGCCGTCAATGCGTGCTGCTTCGTCCAGTTCCTTGGGCAGATTGCGGATGAACTGAACCATCAGGAAGACGAAGAATGCTTCGGTGGCAAGGAACTTGCCGACCAGGAGGGGGAAGAACGTGTCCACCATGCCGAGGTTCCTGAAGATCATGTACTGGGGAATGATCAGCACGTGGAACGGAAGCAGGAGCGTTCCGATCATCATGGCGAAGAGCATCGGCCGGCCCTTGAAGTCCAGGCGGGCGAATGCGTACGCGGCCATGGAGGACGAAATAACGGTGCCGATCACGGCGCCGATACCCAGGATTGTGGAGTTCCAGAAGAACTTCCAGGTGGGGATACCCGCAACGCCCTCCATCACTTTGATGAAGTTGTCGAAGGTCGGATTTTCGGGCAGGAAGCCCTGGTTTGACCCGAACTCCGCGCTGGGCTTGAAGGAAGCGGAAATCATCCAGACCAGCGGATAGAGCACGACGGCGGTGAGCAGGAGGATGCCTACGATCCAGACCGCCGTGGCAACGGTCTTTCGGGTGCTCTGGCGCCGCCCGCGTGTGGGCTGGACGGCCTTTTTGTCGGACCCGGTTGCTGACCCAATATTCATGGTGGTCATCGGGAGTCACCTCCGTAGTGCACCCAACTCTTGGAGGTGCGGAAAAGGATAAAAGCGAGAATGCCTACCGCTACCAGCAGTACCCAGGCCATGGCCGAGGCGTAGCCCATCTGGTTGTTGGTGAAAGCGCGGGTGTACAGGTAGACCGTGTAGAAGTTGGTGGCGCCTGCGGGGCCGCCGGTGCCCGAACCGATGATGTAGGCGGATGCGAAGATCTGGAAGGCACCGATCATCTCGAGCAGCAGGTTGAAGAAAATGACCGGCGAGAGCATCGGCAGTGTGACGCTGAGGAACTTGCGTCCTGCCTTGGCGCCGTCCACGGAAGCTGCTTCGTAGAGTTCGGCAGGGATCTGCTTCAGGCCCGCCAGGAAGATCACCATGGGGGCTCCGAACTGCCAGACTGCGAGGAGGATCATCATCGGCATGATCAGGGCCGGAACGCCGACCCAGCCGCCGAGGTTGATTCCGAAGAGGCTGAGTCCGCTGTCTACGGGGCCGTTTGCGGAGAACATGGCCCGCCAGACGATCGCGATCGAGACGGAGGCACCGATAAGGCTGGGGGCGTAGAACGCCGAGCGGAAGAACCCGGTGCCCTTCGACTTGAAGTTCAACAGCATAGCCACGGCGAGAGCCGCAGCGAGCTTGATCGGTGTTCCCACCAGTACGTAGATCAGGGTGATCTGGACTGATCCCCAGAAAACCGTGTCACCGGCCATGCGTTCAAAATTGGCCAGGCCGGACCACTCGGGGGCTGTGAAGATGTTGTAATCCGTGAACGCCAGGTACAGCGAGAAGAGCATAGGCCCCAGCGTGAGTGCGAAGAGCCCCAGTAGCCACGGCGACAGGAATGCGTAACCAATTAAGTTCTCCTGCCGGAGGTATTCCTTGCTGCCCTTGCGCTTGGGCTGACCACCCGTCCGGCGGTTGCCCGCCGGACGGGTGCCGGGTTCGGCGGTAGTGCGGGTTTTAGTTGGCGCGTGCGCCGATCCCGTTGTCATGAACTGCTCCTATATAACAGGGATAACTCGGGTCGATGATCAGCCGGCGAGTGTGACTGCGGCCTCGTCGAAGAACTGCTGTGCAGCGTCTTCAGGAGTGACGGATCCGAGACCGATGGAGGTGCCCAGGGTCAGGAAGGTGTTCTCGAGCGCGCCGTAGCCGACAACCGGAGCTGCGGGCGGTTCGCCGATGCGGTCAGCGACTGAGTCCAGGTACTCCTTGACCTCGAGCTCCGGGCCTTCGAGTGCGGCGCCCTCGAGAGCGGTCTCCGAAGCGGGAACGCCAAGCGATGCGCCGAAGATCTTGCCGACCTCAGGGCTGTTGATGAGGAATTCGACGAAAGCGACAGCAGCCTCAGGATGCTCGGTCCCGGCCGACACGGCGTGCAGCATGGAGGGCTTCTGGTAGAGGTCCTTCACGGAGGGGTCGCTGGTGGGCGGAGCTACGATGTTCAGGTCTTCAGCGCCCGTGTCACCGAGGTAGCCGCCCATGAAGTTGGACCAGGTCATCTCGCTTGCAGTGAGGTTGGAACCGAAGCCGGACTTCGGCAGGACTTCCTCCAGCGTGCGGGCGGGGATTACTGCCTCGCTTTCGCGGAGATCAGCAGTGCTGCTCCAGAACTCAGCGAGCTCTTCCTGGGTGAAGTTGAGCTGGCCGTCTTCGGTGAAGAGCTCGCGGCCTTCCTGGCGAAGCTGGAGTTCGAAGTTCTGAATACGCCCGGTGTAGTCGGTGCCGCCCCAGATGTCATCGCTGGCGTCGCTGACGCTTGCCATGTACTCCTCGTACTCTTCCCAGGAGGTGCCGCCTTCGTAGCCTTCGACGCCGGCCTGCTCGATCAGGGCCGGGTTTTCGAAGAGGGACCAGGCGTTGTAGCCGGTGGGAACGCCGAGGGTCTGGTCCTCAAGCTTGCCGGTGGCCATCAGAGTCTCGTCGATGCCGTCCGTCGTCAGGCCGTTACCGATGTAGTCGTTGAGGTCGAGGAGCAGTCCGTTCTGGCCGTACTGGCGCAGGTAGCTGTAGTCGAACTGCATGACGTCGGGCAGGCCGCCACCTGCTGCCTCGGTCTGACGCTTCTCCCAATAGGCAGGGAAGTCCATGAAGGTGCCGTTGACGTCGATGTTCGGGTTTTCTTCCTCGAACAGTGCGATGGCCTCCTCGTAGCGCTTGGCACGGTCCTCGTTGCCCCACCAGGTGAAGTTGAGAGTCACTTCCTCATTGGGATCAGGCGTGCCGCCCGCCTCGCCGCCGCCGTTGCCGCCGCAGGCAGTCAGCATGAGCGCTGCCGCAACGGTCACCGCGACGCCGGACCCGGCACGTCGTGAGAATTTATTGAACATCTTTGTCCTCCTGGGAACGGCTCAGATATGAGGTGAAGCTCTTCAAGCCGCTGGTACAGTGGTGTACGTCACGGAAAGCGCTCTCCAACGAGACTAAATTGAATCGTCTCAAGGCGCAAGACCTACTCCTAGAATAATGTGATCTGTGATACTTCCGAGACCATCCGAGCCAAGGGACTACCGCAATGCCGCAGTTTGACCTTCCCCTCGCGCAGCTGGAGCAATATGCGCCTGAACGCACCGAGCCCGCTGACTTCGACGCCTTCTGGGAAAAGACGCTCGCTGAAGCGGCGTCCTTCAATCTCGATGCCCGGTATGAGGAGGTGGACGCAGGCTATTCGGAGCTCATCACCGAGGACGCCACCTTCGCCGGCTATGGCGGCCACCCGATCAAGGCGTGGATGCTGCGTCCCCGGGCTGCCGCCGGACCGCTTCCTACCGTGGTGACCTACATCGGCTATGGCGGCGGTCGGAGCCTTCTCGGCGAGTGGACCGCAATCCCTAGCACCGGCGTCGCGCACTTTGTCATGGACCTGCGCGGGCAGGGAGCGGGGCACAGGAGCGGCGACACCCCCGATCCCGGAGTCAGCGGGCCCCACTTCGGCGGACACCTGACGCTGGGAATCGATTCACCCGAGACCTACTACTACCGTCGCCTGTTCACCGACGCCGTCCGGGCGGTCGAGGCCGCCCAGGCCCACCCGTTCGTGGACCCGTCCCGTGTCCTGATCTCAGGCGGCAGCCAGGGCGGGGCAATCGCGCTTGCTTCGGCGGCGCTGGCACCCACGGTGCTTGAGACCGCGCCGATCGCCGCCGTCGTGGATGTGCCGTTCATGTCCCACATCCGTCGCGCTACCGAAATTGTGGACACAGCTCCGTACGGGGAGCTGGTGCGCTACCTCGGCGTCCAGCGCGGCCGCGAGGAGGAGATCTTCTCCACCCTCAGCTATTTCGACGGCGTCAACTTCGCCGCGCGCGCCAGCATGCCGGCGCTGTTCTCGGTTGGGCTGCTGGATGACATCTGCCCCCCGTCCTGCGTCTACGCGGCCTACAACGCCTACGCCGGTCCAAAGTCGATCAACGTCTACCCCTACAACGGACACGAACACGGCGGCGCACTGCAGAGCGAGGCGGCCATCCGGTTCCAGCGGGAGATGTTCGCCTCCGTGTAGCGCCGCGTGAGACGTCTGCACTGGTACACCCGGCGCCTGGCCCGCGGATCCGTTGCCCTCGCTCCCGTTGGGCTGCGGCGGCGCACCCCTTCTGAGCCGAGGCAACGGATCCGCGGTGTTCGTGCAACCTCCGATTTCGGCCTACGCACGACATGCGGCGAAAATTGACCGGTGTCAGAAACATCGCCGTCAGAAATTTCGCCATCCCCGCAGCCGACCGACAAGCCCGTCCTGACCCTCGGCGTCGTTGTCCCGCCGAGCCTGGATGCTGAGTCCAGGCAGGAAATTGGCGAGGCCCTGCCCCGGCTTCTGAGCGAGTCGCACCCGGGCATTGGTTGGCGCCTGGAGGTAGAGACCGAGGCCCTCGACGGCGCAGCGCCGTCCGAACTGCTCGAAACCGCCCGGGACAGGCTGCTCGACGAGGACTGGGACCTAGCCGTCGTCTTGAGCGACCTTGCGTTGCGCAGCGGGCGCAAGCCGGTGCTTACCCAAATCAGTCCTGTTCATAAGGTGGGCCTGGTCGCCCTGCCGGCACTGCGCGCGGTCGGCCGGCGGGAAAGCATCACGACGGCGGTTGCCCGGCTGGTCGGTCCGCTCGCCGGCTGGGACGAGGACGATGAACCCGCCGACCGGGCACGCAGGGCGCGTGAGATGGCTGACGACCTGCCCGACCGCGCCGAGGAGAACCCGGTGTCCTTCACGGGTCGGGTGGTTGCAGGAAATGCACGGGTGCTGCTCGGGCTCATCCTTGCCAACCGGCCATGGCGCTTGGCCGTCAGCCTGTCCCGCGCGCTGACCGCGGCGGCCGCTGCCGGCGTCGTGACGCTGGCAACCAGCGACCTGTGGATGCTTGCGACGGCCTACGGACCCTGGCGGCTCGTGCTGCTGACCTTTCTCGCCGTGGGCGCCGTGACGCTCACGCTGATGATCGGGGCGGATCTTTGGGAGCGCCCGCGGCGCCGGATCGAGCGCGAGCAGGTGGCCCTCTTCAACCTGGCTACGACGGCGACGGTGGTCATCGGCGTCGTGACCTTCTTCGGCGCGCTCTTTGTCCTATCGTTCCTCGCAGCGGTGCTGCTCGTGGACTCGGGTGTCTTTGCCGCCGTCGTCGGTCAGCCGGTGGGACTGGCGGAATACGCGCAGCTCAGCCTGCTGACGGCGGCGCTGGCGACCGTAGGCGGTGCGCTGGGCGCGGGGTTGGAGAACGACGACGTTGTCCGCGCCGCCGCTTTCACCCGAAACGACGTCTAGCCCTTGCGTAACTTCTGAGCAGAGAGATGGCGGGCCCGGCACATGCCCGACCCGCCAGATCTACGAGAATCTCCGGTGCGGCTACCGGACCATGCCGAGCACCGTCTGGGCTGAGGAGCCCAGGATGGCGCGGACAGAGTCTGAAACAACGTCCGGCTTCTTGCCCTGGTCCAGGAACTTCACGAAGCGGTCCATCGCCTTGCCGACGTTACCGAGGTTGCCCTGCTCAACACCCTCACGGGCCTGGGCCAGTGCGGCTTCGAGCTGCTTGGCGACCGGTCCGGCCACATCGCCGCTCTCAACGAGCTCCTCCAGCATGCCCTGCAGGTCCGCGACGATACCCGGGGTCCAGGTGTCCGGAACGGGGACGTTGGCGAAGTCCATGTCCGAGGCGAAGTAGTAGCTCGTGTAGGACGGCTGGTTGTAGCTGGTGTTCTGGCGGGCCACCTCGGCGCGGTACTGCGGGTCGTGCATCAATGAGGTGAGCTTGTGGCCGGTGACCTCGGTGCTGAGGTACACGCGGATGGCCGAGCTGTCCGCCGTGCGGACAAACAACTCCTCGCGCCAGTCGCCGAACGCGTCCGCGACAAGTGCCGGGTTGCCCTTGGTGCCGTTGTTGGTGCGGGTTCCTTCGGCGGTCAGCACGCGCCCGCGGGTCCAGTCATCGATGGTGACCGTCGAGTTGCCCGAACCGTTGACCAGCTGGGTAGTCATGTCCGCGCCCCACTTGATGCTCTGGTTGGTGCCGGGGGTACGGCCTTCCAGCTGCTCACCGGTGGAGGACAGCAGTCCGGATCCGTCAGAGCCGCCCGGCATGCTGGCCCAGACCTCGATTCCGCTGACGTCCGTACGGACGTCGCCGATCATGCCTCGGCCGGTGTCACGGCCGGAGTAGGCGCCGAAGATCGGTTCACCGGTGGCCGCGTCGCGCAGGACGGAACCGTAGGGAGCCCACTGGCCGCCCTCGTGAACGGTCCAGATTTCCTGGCCCGGACGGTTGGGGTCGATATCAGTCACGTGCATTGCGTCGCCGTGGCCCAGGCCGGCCTCGGCACCCGGGTTGCCGCTGCCGGCGGGCATGGTGTCGAACGAGCTGTAGAGGAGCGAGCCGTCGTCGTCGATTGTGGCCGAGCCGTAGACGATTTCCTGCTTGCCGTCGCCGTCGACATCTGCCGCGCTGAGCGAGTGGAAGCCCTGGGTGGTGATCGAGCCGAATTCGGGGTCGGTTCCGAGGCGTCCGTGCGGGCCGTCATTGAACGGGTTGGTCATGGGAGTCCAGCCGCTGTCGACGTTCCAGACCTTCGAGATGTTCTTGCCATCCCAGTTGTAGGCGACGAGGGTGGAGCGGGTGTAGTAGCCGCGGGCGAACACCGCGGAGGGACGCTGGCCGTCGAGGTAGGCAACGCCGGCAAGGAAGCGGTCCACACGGTTGCCCGGCTCGATCCGGCTCATGGCGTAATCGCCCCACATCAGGCCGTCGTCGTGGCGGCCCGGCTCGTAGTCAACGGTCTGCAGTTCGTCGCCGGTCGCGCCGTCGAACACGGTCAGGTACTCGGGACCGCTGAGGATGAAGCCCTCGAAGGCGCGCAGGTTGTTGCGCGTGCTGCGGGACGGTGCGTAGACGTCGATGAAGTAATCCGCCATGGCGCGCGCATCGGCGTCCGACAACGGGTACTCGTACCGCTGCTCGATGCCGAACGCTTCCTCGAGCGTCGCGGGCCAGTTGCCGGCCACAACCTCAGGGTGCTCGTGCCAGGTGGCGAACATATTCACCACGTGCTCGTAGTAGCCCTCCGCCGAGAGCCGGTAGTCGTCGGTGTTGCTGTAGCCCGCGGCGACGTCGTCGGCCGGCAGGGTGATGTACTCGGGTTCGCCGGCTACACCGTCGGTGTACTTGGTGATGGTGGTGCCCGGCGCGGTCTTCATCATCAACTCGGTGCGGCCGTCGCCGTCGAAGTCGTAGACCATGAACTGCGTGTAGTGGGCGCCGGAGCGGATGTTCACGCCGAGGTCGATCCGGTGCAGCAGCGTCCCGTCGAGGGTGTAGGTGTCGATGTAGGTGTTGCCGGTGTAGCCCACCTGCGACACGTCCTTGGAATTATTGGGCTCCCACTTCACTACGTACTCGTAGCTTCCGTCGCCATCGGCGTCGCCGAGGCTCATGTCGCTGGCGTTGTAGGTGTAGCTCTGCCCTACCGGAGTGACACCGTCGGCCGGCTTCTGGAGCGGGATTTCGGTGTATCCCTGTGCCCAGGGGCTCACCTCGTCACTGCGGTCCAGTTCAACGCCGTCGACGACGGCGGCAACCGAGTAGGTGGCGCCCTCCGTGGCGTCGGGGTCGAGGTAGTTGGTGCTGTCGGTCACCGTGGTGATCTTTTCGCCGTTGCGGTAGACGGCGAAGTCGGCGCCGGTCTGGCCGGTGTCGCCTGCGCCAGTGACTTCCGTGGCGAGGAGGCGCCAGCTGAGGAAGGTTCCTTCGGAAGTGGCGGCTGCAACAAGGCCGCGGTCGAGGTGTTCGAGCTGGATACCTGGGGCGGCATCCGGAGCCGGAGCTGCGGCGGCGGGAACTCCCCCGCCTCCTGCGATCAGGGCTGCACTCAGGGCGAGCGTTGCCGGAACGGGGATGAATCGATAGCGCGGGTTCATCTTTGAATCCTTTCAAGGGAAAACGCTTTCTCAACGCTAGGGGAAGTGCTCGGCGAAGGTCAAGGTTTTTCCAAGGTCAATGTGAACCAGCACACTTCCCCGCTGGGCGCGCCTGGCCCAGCGATAGTCCCGCTGTGGACGAGCGCTTAGGAGCCGTGACCTTCCGGCTCCCGGAACTCGAGCGGAACGGCATCAGGGTCACCGTCCGGTGCCAGGAAGAGGTGCACGTGCCCTCCGCCCGAGCCGACGGTAAGGGTGTCGAGTTGGGCTGCACCGGCCTGCCAGAGACGTACCGCGGCGTCGCGCTGCGCGCCCACGGTTGCAGTGAGGGCTTCCCGCTCTCCCGGGTGCACGGTCAGGAGCTGCTTGTACCCATCGGTTGCTGCGTGAAGCAGCTGGGCAGCACCGATGAAGGACTCGCGAACAACCGTCTGATCGCTTGTTCCGTCTTCGACGGTTTCCAGGGCAGACGTCGCGAGCGCAAGTTCGGAATGCCACGCGTTCACTTCGTCAAGGCCCGCCGGGTTCGAGTTGCCGGTCCCCTCCACCGGCACAGCGGAAGCGAATTCCTGCAGCACGTGCGCGATGTGCGCATGTGCCTCTTCGCCGGCTGCAGCAAGGTCGGCGTTGAGCTCAGCCCTGTCATCGGCCTGTTGCGCCGCCATTTGTTCAGCTACGGCATGAATGGACCCTTGTTCGGGCGCGTTCTGTTCTGTACCCGGCTGTCCTGCGGCGAGGGCACCAGTTAACGCTACGACGACGGCGGCCACGCCGGCTGCGGCAAGAAAACGCGTCTTGGAGGAGGGGCGTGAAGGATGCTTCAAGGGAATCGTCGGCCCTTCAGGGTTGATTCGTAGTTCTTGAGCCGCTGCTCTGTTGCACCGGCGGTTGGTGCGCAGGCAGCGGATTCTTACTTCCGCCGCGGCGGGCGGTGGAACGGCTCCTGCCGCACCGGCGCAGTTCGGCAGCCGGTGCGGCAGGCACCGCCCCTAGTCCAGCTCGCTCTGCCAGACCTGGAGGTCCTCAACCTTCTCGAGCAGCTGATCGTACGCTTCGGAATCACGCTCGACGTGAGCGTAGACCTGGGCCGCCGCTGCGTTGAGCTTGGCTGCGGAATCGGCATGCAGGCCGGCTTCGGCGAACTCCTTTGCCTTTTCAAGCTGCTTCGCCACCTGGGTGGCAGCCTTCGCCGAGATGTCTCCTTCAGCGAGCAAGCCTGCGGTCAGGGTTTCGACCTCACCCCAGGTGACGCAGTCACCGCCGCCGCTTACCGCGCCGGCCGACCATGCGATCCCGCCCAGCAGGTGTTCCAGGAAGACCGGGTCCGTGTACGACGCTTCCGTATGCCCTCCAGCGGTGTACCAGGAGCGGGCAGACTCGAAGTTGTGGCACCAGGACAACGGGTGGTCAGCGCCCATCGCGTTGCCTCCTGGGTTGTACGTACCCTCATCCAGGTTGGTGAGGACCCGCACTGCATCGCGGGGGCTCTGCGTGAAGTTGTACCACTCATCGAAGCGTGTCCAGGTTTCCGACAGGTGCTCCGTCGAAGGGTGGGTGCCGTCTTCAACCACCTGGACTGCCGTCTGCTGGGCAGGATGGCTGACGAACCGCGCACCGCCGCCCGTGAGCTCGCTGTACCAGGGGATGGTGTGCATTGAATCGGTCGCCGCATGGACGCCGGCGAAGCCGCCGCCTGCACGGATGTAACCCTGGAATGCCTTCAGTTCACCCTCGTCGAGCAGCGTCGGTTTCGCCGGATCGAGGTTGTTGGTGCCATCCACCGTGGAAACGAAAACAATGGTCTCGTACTTGGCAAGATCCGCCGCCGTCGTGAACGGAGTGCTGGGCAGCGTACGCTCGGGCTGGCCTTGATTCCTCGGTGTGGTCGGCGGGTCCCAAACGTCCACGGTGAACCCGTTCGCCTCGCCGAGGGCGATGATTGCCGTCGTCGCCTCGTCGATGCTGCTGTGGCGGAAGCCGGTGGTCTTTCCGACGACAAGCACGTCGTAGTCTTCAACCGCCTCCGCCCCTGTCGAGACCGGTTCGGCTTGGGCCGGCGCCATGGCCAGCGCCGGAACCACCAGCGCCGCTCCAAGCACGCCGAGCAGAGTCGGGTTGATGTATCGCTTCATTGCGCTCCTTCTACTTTGACTGTCCCAGCACGGGAGTCGCAGGGCGGACTCCAGCTGTTCGGCCGTCGAGGACACCACATCCACGCCAGCGAGGAAATGTTGTGATCGACAACTTATTAACCAGTAAAAGGCCAAGTGACGGAAAGTGCCATGGTTACGAGCGTATTTATTTTGTTGTCAGTCAAAACATAGCCGAGCATAGGAAGGGTCCGGCCTCCGTTCAGAGCGGCTCGTCGGCCGGGACGTCCCGGTCGCAGACCAGTACACCGGCGCGCACCCACAACCGGGCGCGGTGCACCTCCGAGCGCCGCAGCGCGCCGCTCTGGACTTCGACGTCGTTGCTCCCGGCCCACTCCGGGTGCGTGAAGTAGAACGCCACAGCATGGTTTCCGCAGACAACGACGTCGGCATGCCGGCCCACCTGCCGATCCTCCGGATGGGTGCCGGGCCGATCGAGGATGAGGCCCTGTGCGGTCCAGCCGATGCCGTCGTCGGACCGGTAAACGCGCTGGCCCCGCCACTCGTCGACGATCATCCAAAACCAGCCGCCCAGTTCAAAAACGTTGGGCCCTTCGTGCGGGTCGCCGCCGATCACCTGCCCTTCAATGCGCCAGGTTTGCCAGTCGGTGCTGGTCGCGGCCCAGGTGGTGGAATGGTCGGCCTCGTCCTTGTACCAGAGGCGCAGCTGCCCGTCGGCAGTCCGGGCGAGGGCGGCGTCGATCACGTAGTTCGAGCTCAGCTCGACGAAACCCTGGTGCTGCCAGTCGGAAAGGTACGAACTCGTGAGATGGGCGATCCGGCGTTCGTGGCCGGCCCATGCCCCGGGAACGCCGCGGATCCACGAGAGATACATGTGGTAGCGCTCCCCGTCCCACACCACTTCAGGGGCCCAGTGTGTGTTCACTCCGTTTTCGCCGTCCGGGTCCAGCCCGTCCACCACGCCGTGATAGTCCCAGCGTGCGCCGTCGTCGGACATGGCCACACCGATCCTGCTGCCGTGCACCCATTCCACGCCCGCACCGGGGTCAGCAGGGCGACGCTGGGTGTAGAACATAAACCACTGCCCGGTCTGCTCATTGCGGATCACGGTAGGGTCGGTGGGCCCGCCGAGCGGATCGACCAGGAGCGGCGCGCTCATCGGGCCTGCCTCAGGTCGACCACGGGAGCACGCATGCTTCCGCGGATGGCCGGGCCGGAGAGCTCTGCGCGCGTGACGGGGCGGCCGGTACCCGCTGAGGCGTAGAGCGCCGCCACTATTTCCATGGCACGGGTCGGTGCGGCTGCAACCGGGGGAACATCGGCTCCCGAAAGCAGTGCGCTGTACACTTCCGACAGCAGCGCGTCATGGCCGCTCGGCACCTCATCTCCGGGGAGCGCCCATGACGCCGCCCGCTCCGCGCTGATGTGCCTGGCCGGGGTGATCTTCCAGCTCGCATGGTTGTGCCCGTAGAGGTGTTCGAGTTCGATGGTGGCGTGCTCCGTGTCGATGCGGATGAGGCTGGACTCCCGGGGCGCCAGAACGGTGGTCAGGACCGAAGCAACCGTCCCACTCTCGAACACGACCACTCCACAGGAGGTGTCCTCCGTCTCCACGCCCCGGTCCAGCCGGAACAGTTGACCGGTTGCCGAACTCCACTCGCCGAGCAGGTAGGCCAACAGGTCGATCTGGTGAATTCCGTGGCTCAGAGTGGTGCCGCCGCCCTCGGATTCCCACGTCCCGCGCCACGGCACCTCGAAGTATTCCGTTCCGCGGTACCAGAGTGTGTGGCACACCGTGGTCAGCGGGCGTCCAAGTTCGCCGGAGCGCAGCAGGTTCCGAATATGCGTAGCCGCGGTTCCTGTCCGCTGCTGGAAGACGACGGCGAGCTGCCGCCCAGCGGCATGCGCCGCCTCCTGCATCTGGTCCACTTCGGCCAGCGACAGCGCTGGCGGCTTTTCGGCGATCACGTGAGCACCGGCGTCGTACGCGGCAGCGGTTTGCTCGGCATGCCCGGCCGGCGGCGTGCAGATGTGCACGACGTCGACTGCCTCCGCCGCGAGCAGCTCCTCGAGACTGCCGTACCCGGCCGGAATCCCGTGCCGGGTGTTGAAGTCGCGGACCCGCTCCTCGCTGGGGTCAGCGGAGGCGACAGCGGTGACGCCGTGGATACGTCGAAGAGCTTCGGCGTGAAGGTGGGCAACAGCACCAGTACCGAGGATGGCGGCGCGCAGTGTGCGGGTCGTCGGGCTCATCGGCCCAACTGGTCTTCGAGGTGGAACACCTCTTCAATCTGCACGAACCCTTCGTCCGGGCGGCCCTCGAGCTCAACAAAGAACTCGCCCATCTCGGCTTGCCACCGGGCGTTGACGTCGGTTTCGGCCATAGCGCGCTGTGCGGCGGCGAAGTCCTCGGACTCCACGTAGCCGATCAACAGCCCGTCGGAACGAAGGAACAGAGAGTAGTTGTTCCATCCCGTGTCCTTCAGAGCACGCAGCATGTCGGGCCACACTGCGGCATGCCTTTCCTTGTACTCCTCCAGGCGGTCGGGCTTCACCTGTAGTTGGAAGCAGACGCGTTCCATGGTTCTCCTCTTCGAGCGGGTTGTCCTCGGGCTTCTAGGTCCATTGTGAATCGTTTCACACTTTACGGCACCCGCGCTCGCTGAACCAGAGTTCCGCGAGGGGAACTAGAGGGTGCTTCCGCGCGTGACGAGTTCGGGCTGGAAGATCACCTGGCGGCTTTCGGCCGGCTTCTGCTCAATGGCTTCCAACAGGAGTTCGACGGCGGTACGCCCCATCAGCTCGGTGGGCCGCCTCACGGTCGAGAGCGGCACGACGGCGGACTGCGCGAAGTCGATGTCGTCATAGCCGATGAGCGCCATATCCTGCGGTATGCGCAGACCGCGAATGAGCAGCACCGCCTGCATGACGCCAATCGCCAGGAGGTCGTTGGCGCAAAAGATTCCGTCCGGGAGCTGCTCGCGGTTCCGCCCGGCAAGCGTCTCGCCGACGGCGCGGCCGGCCAAAACGGTCATCGCCTCAGCCTCAAGCACCTCCAGCGATGCCTCCGGGTACTCGTCAACCGCCTGCTGGGCACCGGCGAGACGGTCCGCCACCTGCTGGATCTCAGTTGACGCACCGATGAATGCGATTCGCCGCCGGCCCCGGGAAAGCATGTGCTTCACAGCCATGTAGCCGCCAGCCACGTCATCAACGGACACCGAACTCACCCGGCGCTGCGGGTCCACGCGGTCAACCAGCACCACGGGAACGCCGTGCGCCCGCAGTTGTTCCAGCCGCGGATCCACGTTTCCCACCGGAGAAATGAGCACTCCCTTGACCCGCTGCTGCTCGAACACGTCGAGGTACCTGCCCTCGCGTCCGGTATCGTGCCCGCTGTCGCCCAGCAGCACGGTGCTGTCCGACTCCGCCGCGCGGTCTTCGGCTGCGCGGGCGAGCGAGGAGAAGAACGGGTTGCTCACGTCCAGGACGATCAAGCCGATGGTCCTGCTAAGCCCCGCCCGGAGCTGACGCGCGGCGTCGTTGCGGACGAAGCCGAGCTCGGCGATCACATTGAGCACCCGTTCACGCGTCTTGTCGGCCACGCGCTCCGGGTTGTTGAGCACGTTGGACACCGTGCCGACTGCCACCTGCGCCTGGTCGGCAACATCCTTGATACTGACCATCGGTAGGCCTCGTTCCCTGTGATTGAGCGGGTTCTGTGGTGCAAAGTCCGCGAAAGCACGGACGGAAGGAATTGCTTGACACCACCTGTCGCCAAGGATACCTTTGAAACGTGCTAATGAATCGATTCAACTTATAGTTGATTATTTGATTCATCTGCTGACTCTCCACTCAAGCGCCTCTACGGTGCGTGAAGAGTCGGTGCAAAACAACGACGACGCGCGCCGGCCCGGATGCCAGCAGCTGTAGATGGAGAAGAATCATGGTTGACCTAAGCCGCATCACGCCAACCCTTGAGCAGCTGGCTATCGAGGTGCCCTCTTGGGCCTACGGCAACTCCGGAACGCGGTTCAAGGTGTTCCAGACCCCCGGCACGCCGCGGACTGTGCAGGAGAAGATTGCCGATGCCGCCAAGGTCAACGAGCTGACCGGCCTTGCGCCCTCTGTGGCGCTGCACATCCCCTGGGACAAGGTGGAGAACTACTCCGAGCTCTCCGACTTCGCACAGGAACTCGGCATCAAGCTGGGCACGATCAACAGCAACACTTTCCAGGACGACATGTACAAGTTCGGTTCCCTGACCCACAGCGACGCCGCTGTGCGGAACAAGGCACTGGACCACATGTACGAATGCATCGACGTCATGAACGTGACCGGTTCCCAGGACCTGAAGATCTGGCTCGCGGACGGAACCAACTACCCCGGCCAGGGTGACATGCGGTCTCGCCAGGACTGGCTGCACGACTCCCTTCAGAAGGTGTACGACCGGCTGGGCGATGACCAGCGACTGGTGCTCGAGTACAAGTTCTTTGAGCCGGCTTTCTACCACACCGATGTTCCGGACTGGGGCACTTCCTACGCGCACACCCTCGCCCTCGGCGAGAAGGCCATGGTCTGCCTGGACACCGGCCATCACGCTCCCGGCACCAACATCGAGTTCATTGTGGCGCAGCTGATCCGCCTCGGGAAGCTCGGTTCCTTCGATTTCAACTCCCGCTTCTACGCCGACGATGACCTGATTGTGGGAGCAGCGGATCCCTTCCAGCTGTTCCGCATCATGTATGAAGTGGCGCGCGGCGGTGCCCTCGAGCCCTCCAGCAAGGTTGCGCTGATGCTGGATCAGTGCCACAACCTCGAGGAAAAGATCCCCGGACAGATCCGCTCTGTGCTCAACGTCCAGGAGATGGCAGCCCGTGCGCTCCTCGTCGATCGCGACGCGCTCACCAAAGCCCAGGAAGCAGGCGACGTCCTCGGCGCGCACGCCGTCTTCATGGACGCTTTCTACACCGACGTCCGCCCGGCACTTGCCCAGTGGCGTGATTCCCGCGGCCTTCCCGCGGACCCGATGGCGGCCTACGCTGCCAGCGGCTACCAGGAAAAGATCAATGCGGACCGCCAGGGTGGTCAGCAGGCAGGATGGGGCGCGTAAAGATGGAAAACAGCGCAATTGCAGCGAGCAACGTAAACACCACAGTCCAGGACCTGATCGTTAGGTCCAACCGTCTCGGCGCGGACAAGCGCAACACCAACTACGCCGGCGGCAACACGTCCGCCAAGGGCACCGACACGGATCCCGTTACCGGCGAAAATGTGGAGCTGCTCTGGGTGAAGGGCTCCGGCGGCGATCTCGGCACCCTGAAGGAACAGGGTCTCGCCGTGCTTCGCCTGGACCGCCTGCGTGCCCTGACCAACGTGTACCCGGGTTTGGACCGCGAGGACGAGATGGTGGCCGCGTTCGACTACACCCTTCACGGCAAGGGCGGGGCAGCGCCGTCGATCGACACCGCGATGCACGGACTGGTCGACGCAGCCCATGTTGACCACCTTCACCCGGATTCCGGTATCGCTATCGCTACCGCCGTGGACGGGGAAGCCCTGACCTCCAAGATCTTCGGCGACAAGGTGGTGTGGGTGCCCTGGCGCCGCCCCGGATTCCAGCTTGGCCTGGACATCGCGGCGATCAAGGCGGAGAACCCACAGGCAGTGGGAACCATTCTCGGCGGCCATGGCATCACTGCCTGGGGTGAAACCTCCGACGAGGCAGAGAACAACTCGCTCTGGATCATCGAAACCGCTGAACGGTACATCGCCGAGAATGGCCGCCCCAACCCGTTCGGGGAGCCGCTGCAGGGCTATGCACCTCTTGCCCCCGCCGAGCGCCGTGCCAAGGCTGCCGCCCTCGCCCCCGTCATCCGCGGCCTCGCCTCGACCGACCGGGCGCAGGTAGGCCACTTCACGGACGACGACGGAGTCCTGGACTTCCTCGCAGCCTCCGAACACCCGCGGTTGGCAGGGCTGGGCACCTCCTGCCCGGACCATTTCCTGCGCACCAAGGTCAAGCCGCTGGTGCTCGACCTGCCCGCAGACGCCTCCGTCGAGGACTCCGTGCAGCGCCTGAAGGAACTGCACAGGGAGTACCGTGAGGACTACGCCGCCTACTACGAGCGCCACGCGGACGAGGCCAGCTCGGCCATGCGCGGAGCCGACCCTGCCATCGTGCTGGTTCCCGGCGTCGGAATGTTCTCCTACGGCGCCAACAAGCAGACCGCCCGCGTGGCCGGTGAGTTCTACATCAACGCGATCAACGTGATGCGCGGCGCCGAGGCACTGTCCAGCTACTCCCCCATTGATGAGTCCGAGAAGTTCCGCATCGAGTACTGGGCGCTCGAGGAGGCCAAACTTGCTCGCATGCCCAAGCCGAAGTCACACGCCACCCGCATCGCTCTGGTGACCGGCGCGGCATCGGGCATCGGCAAGGCCATCGCCACCCGCCTCGCCGCCGAAGGTGCCTGCGTGGTCATCGCCGATCTCAACCTCGAGAACGCCGAGAAGGTCGCCGAGGAACTCGGCGGCCCCGACGTCGCGATCGGCATCCAGGCCGACGTCACCAACCCCGAGCAGGTCCAGGAAGCAGTCGACGCCGCCGTCCTGGCCTTCGGCGGTCTGGACCTCATCGTGAACAACGCCGGCCTGTCCATCTCCAAGCCGCTGCTGGAGACAACGGAGAAGGACTGGGACCTGCAGCACAACGTCATGGCCAAGGGATCGTTCCTGGTCTCGAAGGCCGCCGCGAAGGTCCTCATCGACCAGGAAATGGGCGGGGACATCATCTACATCTCGTCCAAGAACTCCGTCTTCGCCGGACCGAACAACATCGCGTACTCGGCCACCAAGGCCGATCAGGCCCACCAGGTCCGCCTCCTCGCCGCAGAACTCGGCGAACACGGCGTCCGGGTCAACGGCATCAACCCCGATGGCGTGGTCCGCGGCTCCGGCATCTTCGCCGGCGGCTGGGGTGCCAAGCGCGCCGCTGTCTACGGTGTGGAGGAAGAGAAGCTCGGCGAGTACTACGCCCAGCGCACCCTCCTCAAACGCGAAGTCCTGCCCGAGCACGTAGCCAACGCCACCGCGGTGCTCACGTCGGCCGAACTGTCGCACACCACCGGCCTGCACGTACCGGTCGACGCCGGTGTGGCCGCCGCCTTCCTGCGATAGCAGCATGCCCAACGTGCTGAGCCCTGTCCACGACGTGTACGCCGCCGTCGATATCGGCGCCTCATCCGGCCGGGTCATTCTCGGCCGGATGGGCGCCGACGGCCCCTCCCTCGAAGTTGTCCACCGCTTCCCCAACGGGGTACAGGAGATCGACGGCGCCCTCCGCTGGGACATCCGTGCCCTCTTCGCGGAAGTGCTGCGCGGCCTCACCCTCGCCCGCGAGCGGGCGGAAACGAACGGCGAGCGCGTGGTTAGCATCGGCGTCGATACCTGGGCTGTGGACTACGGCCTGATGAACGACGACGGCAACCTGGCCGCGCTGCCGTACAGCTACCGCGACGGACGCACTGCCGCCGCGGTCGAGAAGGTGCACCAGCGGGTGCCCTTCGAGCACCTGTATGAGCTCACCGGCCTGCAGTTCCTGCCATTCAACACCGTGTACCAACTGGCCGCTGAGCCTTCCCTCACCGGCCAGGCGTTGCTGATCCCCGACCTGCTGGGCTTCTGGCTGACCGGCAAGCGCCGCTGCGAGGTCACCAATGCCTCAACCACCGGGCTGCTCGATGCGTCCACCGGCAGCTTCGCCGCGGAGCTGTTCGACGCCCTGCAGATTCCGTGCACCCTGTTTCCTTCGCTTATCGAACCGGGTGAAACGCTCGGCACGCTGCTGCCCTCGATTGCGGCAGAGACAGGGTTGAGTGCCGAGACCGCCGTCGTCGCTGTCGGCTCCCATGACACAGCGTCGGCCGTCGCAGCTGTTCCCGCCTCGTCGCCGAACTTTGCCTACATCTCCTCGGGAACCTGGTCGCTGGTGGGCGTGGAGCTCGCTGAACCGATCCTGAGCGAAGCCGGCCGTGCCGCAAACTTCACCAACGAGCGCGGCGTCGACGGCACTATCCGCTACCTGCGCAACTGCGGCGGCTTATGGCTACTGCAGGAATGCCTGCGCGAGTGGGGTCCTTCGGTGACGCTGGAAGCTGTCCTCGCTGAAGCCGAACTCCTCCCCGACGGCGGCCCGGTCATCGACGCTGACTCCGACGACTTCATCGTCCCCGACAACATGCCGGCCCGCATCCGTGCGGCGGCCGATGCGGCCCTGGAGTCCGAGGCCGCCGTGGTGCGCTGCATCCTGGACAGCCTCGCGCTCGTCTACGCCCGCACGCTGCGGCAGGCGGCCGAGCTCGCCGGCCGGCCCATCGACGTCGTGCACATTGTGGGCGGCGGATCCCAGAACCGGCTGCTGTGCCGGCTCACGGCCGACGCCACCGGCCTGCCGGTCGTGGCGGGGCCGGTCGAGGCGACCGCCCTGGGCAACGTCCTGGTGCAGGCGCGCGCAAACGGAGCACTCGGAAACAACGCAACACTCGCCGAGATCCGAGCGGCGGTGCGCCGAACCGCGCAAACGCAGCACTACCAGCCCAACAAGTCCCTGAGCACCATCTGAACCAAAGGATTGACCAGTGGCACCTCGCACCACCCCCATCCGCACCGCCGTCGTGGGAGCCGGAGGCATCGCACAGGGCAGGCACCTGCCGGCGCTGCAGTCGCTCGGTAATCGCGTGGAGATCGCGGCCGTCGTGGACATGGACGCCGGCCGCGCCCGGGAGGTCGCGGACCAGTTCGGCGCACCGCACTCCTTCGGGGAGATCGGCGAGATGCTGGCGCAGGTCCGCCCGGACCTCGTGCTGGTGTGCACTCCCCCGGGCTCGCACACAGACGCCGTCATCCGCTCGCTCGACGCCGGCGCTTCAGTCTGGTGCGAGAAGCCGCCCACGCTTTCCCTTGCCGAGTACGACGAGATTCTCACCCACGAGGGCGAGAACGGCCCCTACGCCTCCTATGTATTCCAGCATCGATTCGGGTCAGCTGCCCAGGCACTGCGTCGGCAAATCGCCGACGGTGACCTAGGGGCACCGCTGGTGGGCATCTGCCACACCCTCTGGTACCGGGACGCCGCCTATTACGACGTCGAGTGGCGGGGCAAGTGGGAAACCGAGGGCGGCGGGCCCACCATGGGACACGGCATACACCAGATGGACCTGCTGCTGTCCCTCCTGGGGGACTGGACCGAGGTCAGCGCAACCATGGGGACGCTGGGCCGCGATGTGGAGACGGAGGACGTGTCCTTCGCACACGTGACGTTCGCGAACGGTGCCATCGTCTCCGTGGTGAACAGCGTTCTCTCGCCGCGGGAAACAAGCTACCTCCGGTTCGATTTCGCCGACGCGACCGTTGAGGTGGAGCACCTGTACGGGTACAACAACTCGCACTGGAAGTGGACGCCCGCGCCGCACGCAAACCCGGAGTCGGTTGCGGCCTGGGCACCCACCCAGGACCTCGGCAGTTCACACGAGGTCCAGCTCGAGGAACTCGTATCCTCGTTGGAGCGGGGAGAGCGCCCAGCGGCCTCGGGCTCCGACGGGCGGCGGGTTCTGGAGCTCGCTGCCGGGCTGTATGAGTCGGCAATCACCGGACGGCGCGTGAAGCGTGGTGACCTGACCCGGGAGAATCCGTTTTACTGGTCCATGAATGGTTCACCGCACGAAATTTCCCGGACTACCCCCATCCTGAAGGAGACAGCCGGTGCCTGAGCTGCAGCTGAGACGTCCGAACAACAGCGAGTTGGTGCTCTCCTGCGGATCAGTCGACCTCGCCACCTACGTCTTCATCCCGCCGGCGACCCGCTCCGAGGCGCCGAAACCTTACCTGCACCCCCTGCGCACGCTGAGCGGAGCACCCCTGACGGGCTTCCGGCCGTGGGACCACCGCTGGCACAAGGGCCTGCAGATGACCTGGTCCCACATCTCCGGGCAGAACTTCTGGGGTGGACCGACATTCTCTCCGGAGACCGACTACCAGTGGCGCGACAACCTTGGCTCCATCGAGCACGAGGAGTTCTCCACCCTTTCCACCGCGCCTGACCGGGTGTCCGTGGCGGAAACGCTGACCTGGCGCAACTCCTCGGGCGAGCGGTGGATCACCGAACAGCGGGAGACCGTGTTCTCCGGCGTCGACCTGCAGGAGCAGTCGTGGCAACTGGATTTCAGCACTGAGCTGACCAACGTCTCTGACCGTCAGCTCGAACTGGGCAGCCCCACCACGCATGGCCGCCCGAACGCGGGCTACACCGGGTTCTTCTGGCGCGGCCCGCGCAGCTGGACCGGCTGCACCATCCTCGGTCCGGACGGCGGCGAGGGCGAAGCCCTGATGGGAACCTCCGGCCCGTGGCTTGCCCTGGCGGGGCAGCATGACGAGCTCGACGGCGGCGCCACCATCGTCGCGATGGCGGGCACGTCGTCGTCGTCGGTTCCGCTGAAGTGGTTCGTACGAAGCGAGCCGTTCGCGGCGCTGGCCCCCTCGCCGGCTTTCGACGAGGAGATCTCACTGGCCCCGGGCGAATCCCTGCGCCTGCAGCACCGCTACGTCTTCGTGGATCGCATCTGCGGCCGCGACGAGGTTGAACGGATTGCCAAGGGCGCCGCGCTGTGAACACGCCCCGTCCGGGCAAGACGGCTTTCCCGGGGGCCGTAGGCATCAGTGACCTCCGCGTCTACGACTGGGAGACCAGCGACGGCCACCACGGCGGAACCCCGCACCTGCACACGGTGTCGAACGAGGGCTACGTTGTGGTGGGCGGCTCGGGCGAGGTGCACACGCTGTCCTCGGAGGGTTTCGCGAGGGACTCCCTCAACGCGGGCTCCGTGCTCTGGTTCAGTCCGGGCACGGTACACCGCCTGATCAACCACGGTGACCTGCATATCCTCACCGTGATGCAGAACTCCGGGCTGCCGGAAGCAGGGGACGCGGTCCTCACCTTTCCCTTGGACATAGTGTCCGACGTCGACCGCTACCGGGAAGCCTTCACCCTCCCGGACGGCAGCGAGGCGCAACGCGCCCAAGCAGCACGACGACGGCGCGACCTCGCGATCGAGGGCTACCAGGTGCTGCAGGGCGCACTGCAAGAGGGCGACCGCGGACCGCTTGAGAAGTTCTACGCCGCGGCGGCGGCTCTCGTGCAGCCCCGGGTGGAGCAGTGGACCGCCCTGTGGTCGGATACCGTGCTGTCCGACGTCGAGACCACCCGCTCGCAGCTGGCCGCGCTGGCGGCCGGAGACTCCTCGCATTTGAGGGCCGCCGCCGTCGTACGCGCTGTTCCGCGGCCGGAGCCGCGCGCCTTCGGCATGTGCGGTCGGCTTGGCATCTGGGACGCCTAGGCGAACCCTCCCGCGTACAAGTGTGTACCTTTGTATACAAAGATTCCTGATGTGATTAGAATAAGTCGGCAGGAAACCACAGGAGAGGACCGCAATGAGCTCTGTGAATACGTTCGGCGCCAAAAGCACGCTGAATGTCTCAAACAAGGACTATGAAATCTTCCGTCTCGATGCTGTTGATGGCTCCGCCCGGTTGCCCTACAGCCTGAAGATTCTGCTCGAAAATCTGCTGCGCACCGAAGACGGCGCGAACATCACCGCAGATCACATTCGGGCACTCGGCAACTGGGACGCTGACGCCCAGCCCGACACCGAAATCCAGTTCACTCCCGCACGCGTCATCATGCAGGACTTCACCGGCGTTCCCTGCGTGGTGGACCTCGCCACCATGCGCGAGGCTGTCAAGGAACTCGGCGGCGACCCCACGCGCGTCAACCCGCTTGCGCCGGCCGAACTGGTGATCGACCACTCCGTGCAGATCGACTTCTTCGGCAACGCCGGAGCCCTCGAGCGGAACATCGAGATCGAGTACCAGCGCAACGGGGAGCGTTACCAGTTCCTGCGCTGGGGACAGACCGCCTTCGACGACTTCAAGGTTGTTCCCCCGGGCATGGGCATTGTGCACCAGGTCAACATCGAGCACCTTGCGCGCACCGTCATGACGCGATCGGTGGATACCGAGAATGGCCAGGTACTCCGCGCCTACCCGGACACCTGCGTGGGCACGGACTCGCACACCACCATGGTGAACGGCCTGGGCGTGCTCGGCTGGGGTGTCGGCGGCATCGAGGCCGAGGCAGCCATGCTCGGACAGCCCGTATCCATGCTCATCCCCCGCGTTGTCGGCTTCAAGCTCACCGGTGAGATTCCCGCCGGCGCCACCGCGACCGACGTCGTACTGACCATCACCGAGATGCTCCGCAAGCACGGCGTCGTCGGCAAGTTCGTCGAGTTCTACGGCGAGGGCGTGGCCGAGGTACCGCTGGCCAACCGCGCCACCATCGGCAACATGAGCCCCGAGTTCGGCTCCACCGCAGCGATGTTCCCTATTGATGACGTCACCGTTGAGTATCTGCGCCTCACCGGACGCAGCGAGGAACAGGTCGCCCTCGTCGAGGCCTACGCCAAGGAGCAGGGCCTCTGGCACGATTCTTCCCGCGAGGTGTCCTACTCCGAATACCTCGAGCTCGATCTGTCCACGGTCGTTCCGTCCATCGCCGGACCGAAGCGCCCGCAGGACCGGGTGGACCTCACCAACGCCAAGGAACAGTTCCGCTCCGACCTTGAGGACTACGTTCACAAGAGCGTGGAAGCCGAAGGCGCAACGGTTAACGAGGCCCTTGAAGAGACCTTCCCGGCCTCCGACCCGCCCGCTTACACGGAATCCGACACCAAGACCAAGGACGCCGAGCACCACCTGGTCACCCACACCGAAGTCGAGTCGCCGCGGGCAAGCAGCCCAATCGACGTCGAAATGGCTGACGGTCGGCGCTTCCAGCTCGATCACGGTGCGGTGACCATCGCGTCGATTACCTCCTGCACCAACACCTCGAACCCGTCGGTGATGATGGCAGCCGCTGTCCTGGCGCGCAACGCCGTCGAGAAGGGCCTCACATCGAAGCCCTGGGTGAAGACTTCGGTCGCACCGGGCTCGAAGGTGGTCACCGATTACTACGAGAAGTCCGGACTCGTGCCCTACCTGGAGAAGCTCGGCTTCTACATCGTGGGCTACGGCTGCACCACCTGCATCGGAAACTCGGGACCGCTGGAGGAGGAGATCTCCCAGGCGATCCATGACGCCGACCTCGCCGTCTCCGCTGTCCTCTCCGGCAACCGTAACTTCGAGGGCCGGATCAACCCGGATATCAAGATGAACTACCTCGCCTCGCCTCCGCTTGTGGTTGCGTACGCGCTTGCCGGTTCCATGGACTTCGACTTCGAGAAGGAACCGCTGGGCCAGGACGACGACGGCAATGACGTCTTCCTGCGCGACATCTGGCCCAACCCGAACGACGTCCAGCAGATCATCGACGCGTCGATCGACAACGAGATGTTCCGGTCCAGCTACGAGACCATCTTCGAGGGCGACGAGCGGTGGCGTTCGCTGCCCACCCCGCAGGGCGCAACCTTCGAGTGGGATCCTGAGTCCACCTACGTGCGCAAGCCCCCATACTTCGAGGGCATGCAGGCGGAACCGGCACCAGTTGAGGACATTGCAGGCGCGCGCGTTCTGCTCAAGCTCGGAGACTCGGTCACCACCGACCACATCTCCCCTGCCGGTTCGTTCAAGTCGGACACGCCGGCCGGCCGTTACCTCCTCGAGCACGGTGTGGACCGCAAGGACTTCAACTCCTACGGCTCCCGCCGCGGCAACCACGAGGTAATGATCCGCGGCACGTTCGCCAACATCCGGATCCGCAACCAGCTTCTCGAAGGCGTAGAGGGCGGCTTCACCCGCGACTTCAGCCAGGAAGGTGCGCCGCAGGCAGCTGTCTACGACGCCGCGATGAACTACCAGGCGGCGGGCACTCCCCTGGTTGTCCTGGCGGGCAAGGAATACGGCTCGGGCTCGTCCCGTGACTGGGCAGCCAAGGGCACCGCACTGCTGGGCGTCAAGGCCGTCCTTGCCGAGAGCTACGAGCGCATTCACCGGTCCAACCTGATCGGCATGGGCGTCCTTCCGCTGCAGTACCCCGAGGGCCAGAACGCCGACTCCCTGGGACTGACGGGAACCGAAACCTTCGCGGTGTCGGGCGTTACCGCGCTCAATGACGGTCCGTCGCCGCGGACTGTCACCGTGACCGCCACCCCGGCGGACGGCGGACAGGACATCGTCTTCGATGCTGTCCTCCGTATCGATACCCCGGGTGAAGCGGCCTACTACCGGAACGGTGGAATCCTGCAGTACGTCCTGCGGCAGCTCGCCTCGAAGTGACCCCCCATCACTCCGGGCACAGTCCGCAATCTGAGCTGACCAACGCGCCGGCTCGGGTCGATGGTGAGGCCATCTTCAGGGTGCTCCGTAGCGAAATCCTCGCCGGAACGTATCCGCCGGGGACTGCGCTTCGCGAAGTCGGACTGTCCGAGCGGTTCGGCGTCTCCCGTACACCTGTACGGGAGGCGCTGAGCCGCCTGCAGCACGAGCGCCTGCTGGAGCGGGCAGCCCGCGGACTGCAGGTGCCGCAGATCGATCCGCAGGAAGTCATCCAGATCTACGACCTGCGGATCATGCTGGAAGAGGAAGCGGCGGGGCAGGCTGCGCGAAGCCGAAGCACCGCCGACATACTCAAGCTTGAAGGGCTCGTCGAGCGGGACAGGCAACTGGATTCACCCGACGATCCCACGCGTGTCCGCTGCAACATGGAATTCCATGCCGCGGTCTGCTCGGCCGCCCATAACAGGGTTCTTCAGGACCTGCTCGACAGGATGTCGACCCACCTGATTCACACTCCCCGCTCCACGCTGTCGGTCGGTAACCGGTGGAATGACGCGCTGGATGAGCATGAGGCGATGGTGCATGCCATAGCGGACCAGCGTGTTGATGAAGCCCGTGCCATCGCGCGCCGGCATATCGAGACTGCGCGCACGCTGCGCCTCGGTCTGCTGCGCGAGGCGGCCAGGCCGGAGTAGCTTCCAACCGGAGGTTGCTGCCTGGGCCGGTTCAGTTCCCGGCCCAGGCAGCGCGGGTTACTTCGCGGCGATCGCCAGGAACTGGATCGGCAGATCCAGCAGTTCCAGCGGTCCGTGCGGACCCTCGCCGTCCAGGAGCAGTGAGTCGCCGGGCTCCATGGTGTACTCGTAGGCGCCGTGCCCGTAAACCATCTTCCCGGAGAGCATGTAGATGAACTCGGTTCCGGGATGCTGGAAGAGCGGGAAGACGTCCGACGCATCGGTGAGGGTCACAAGCGTGGGCTCGATGGCATCACTGCGGCCTTTGAGGGTACCCAACACACGGTATTCATGGCCGTGCTGGGTACCGCTGCGAACAGTCAGGCTGCCCTGGCCGCTGCGGGTGAAGGTTGCGTCCCGGTCCGTGTCCGCGCCGCGGAAAAGCGCGGTGACGGGGATCTGCAGGCCGTCAGCAAGCCGCTGCAGGGTGGTGAGGGAACACGAGGTGCTGGCCGTCTCGATCTTCGAGATCATCGCCTTGGACAGCCCGGTCCTTGCAGCGAGTTCGGCCGCGGAGAGTGAGTTCGCGGTCCGGTAGTGACGGAGCTGTCCGGCAATGATGCGCTCAAGCTTTTCAGGCGCTCCGCCCGGTTCGGGATTCTCCGCAGTCATGCCTCTCTTTTCCGGAATCGTTTCCGCAGTCGTTTCCGCAGCCGGTTCCGCTGTTGCTTCCGCGAGTGGGCCCGCAGCCGACCCAGCTGAAGTTTCGGGTGTCCCGCCATCATAGATGGCCCTCAGCGTGGTGATGCCGCATCCCCCTCTTCCGTCAGCAGTCCGGCCAGGACATCAGCGAGCGCCAGTGCACCGGCTCCAGCGTCCTGGTCCTCCACCCCTTCCTCCGGGGAGTGCGAGATGCCCGTCGGGTTACGCACAAACAGCATCGCGGTGGGCAGGTGGGCGGCGAGCACTCCCGCATCGTGGCCGGCCCCTGTATCGAGCACCGGTGCGCCGGGCAGCATCGAACTGAGACGGTCGGCCAGCCGTGGGTTGAAGTGCACGGTGGGGCTGAGCGATTCGGTATCGAAGGTCACCGTGCAGTCCTCTTCGGCAGCGAGCACCTGTGCATTGAGGTGGATCGACTCCACAAGGGTGGCGGTGATGTCATCGCGCGGATGGCGGACGTCGATCCAGAGGTCCACGCGTGAGGCGATCACGTTGGTTCCGCCAGGGACCGGCTGCACGCGCCCCACGGTGGCACGGGCTCCCCGGTAGTTGCGTGCCGTGTCCCGGATGCCGACCACGATTTTCGCCGCCGCGATCATGGGGTCCCGCCTGTCGCTCATGAGCGTGGTTCCGGCGTGGTTTCCCTGTCCGTGGACAGACAGCTTCCAGCGGCCATGGCCCAGGATGGAAGATCCGACGGCAACAGGCTGGTTCAGGTTCACCAGTCCCCTGCCCTGCTCCACGTGCAGTTCGACGAAAACGCCGAGCCGGCCCAACGTCTTGGGGTCCCGGCCCAGGAACCGGGGGTCCTGGCTGGCCGCGGAAGCGACGTCGGCGTAGGTATTACCGTCCGGGTCCCGCAAATTCCTCGCCTTATCGGGGTCGAGCGCCCCGGTGAGCAGCCGCGATCCCAGGCACGCGACGCCGAAGCGTGAACCTTCCTCCTCGGGAAAAACGGCGAGGGCAAGCGGCCTGCGCAGCCTGATGTCCCGGCTGCGCAGGATGTCGACAGCCACCAGTGCGGAAGCCACGCCGAGCGGGCCGTCGAATTCACCGCCTCCCTGTACCGAATCGAGGTGGCTGCCGGTCGCGACGGCGTCGGTGCGCACCCCGGAGTCCGTATCCCACCAGGCCCAGATGATCCCGTTGCGGTCGGTGGTTACATCCAGTCCACGCTGTTCGGCCTGGGAGATGAACCAGCTGCGCAGGTCGGTCTCGGGGGTGGAGAAGACGGGACGGGTATAGCCGCCGCGCCGGACGTCCCTGCCGATGCCGGACAGGTTGTCCAGCAGGCCGGAGACGGTATCGACGCTGGACCGGGTTGCAGAGGGATTCATGATGGGACTCACTGTCTGAGCACCGGTTGCGATCTTTAGACAGCTGCAATCTCGCGCAGCGATGGTCGAAGGGCCTACAGCGATCACACCTCAGGAGGCCGGCTTAGTCGTCAGGTCCTTCCATGTCTCCCGTTCGGGGGTTAGGTCCTTGGGGATTCGGTCCTGGACCGGAGGCCGGTAGGCCCAAAGATATCTTCATCTCCGAGTTGTCGACGGAGCGGAGCCCATCGCGATCATATGCCCACGCGTCAAAATAGTTGACGGGCGCCACAAGGGGGACATTGAAGTCATTCAGTACGGACATGAGTTTCGGGACCTCTTCCGGTTGAAAGCCATAATGCAGGCCCCCGAACAGGTTGAATCCCCCTCGTGCCCCCAGATGGTGCGGCATCAAGTACTTCGGGCGGAACGTAGGTACGAGGACGCGGGCTTGGGTGACGAGCCGGGATTCGGGGCCGGGCTGCCACACTTCGAAAGTCTGGAGGTCGGCCGCGCGCATTGCCTTGCCGAGGTTGCTCAGTGGCGCTCCCCGATTCTCCCCGTTGACGACGTGCTCTTTAGTCAGTTCCGGGCCCCCGGCGCCGCTGTCCGAAACATAAAGGGTCAGGATTTTACTGGGGGTCTGCACCTTGAAGACAAATCCAAACGTCTCGATGCCTCCGTCTGCCGGGCTCGTTGCGCCGACGCGGACGCTGTGCACCCATTTCACTACATGCATTTCAACATAGGGGCTGAGCTGAAACCGCTCCCCTCCCTTCACTGGCTGCAATTGAGAAGCCGGAATTCCGTAGGCCGCCGCCTCTGCACAGGCGTTAGCGGAGGCGATCAGAGTGGCGCCTGTCTGTTTGACCCATTCTGGCGTGTCAACTGAGTGGTCTCCGTGCTGGTGCCCAAGCAGAACGTATTGGATGGCCCCCTTCTGCTCCAGTGCTCCGCGCACTTTCTGCACAACTTCCGGGTTGGGTTCTGCGGCTGGGAATCCAACCGCACCATCCAGGACGATACCGAGTTCACCGATCTGGTAATGCCAGTTGCTGATGCCGAACCACGTCATCCGCACTTCTTTCGGCATACCTGGTCGACCGGGTGTGGCGTGGGCAGCCGTGGCGTGGGCGACAGAGGCTGCGACGGCCGCCGCAGAAATTCCGGCTAAAGCTGTTCTCCGATTTACGTCTTTCATGCGACTCCTTTGTCAGTCGGGGACTTGTATCGCCCGACGAATTGAAGACTTCCAAGATCGAGTGAGGGCCACAACCATAAGTAAGTTGAATTCATTGAGTACATAGAGTTCACGAACCATGCCGAGAACCTGGATGACCTTCGCCGCGCTGTGGGCAACGCTGGTCTACTTCCCTGTCGCTCACTGGGTGTTTGCTTTCGACTCGGGTGACGGTGCCGTGATCGGCGGGTGGATCGTCAACGATCTCGCCGCCGTCGACTTCGCCGGCGGACTCGCCGTCCATATGAACGCCGGTGTCGCAGCACTCGCTCTCGCCCTGGTCCTCGGCCGCAGCGCAGGCTGGCCGACCGGTCACGCCAAGCCGCACAGCCCTCCGCTGGTACTGGTGGAAGCCGGACTGCTCTGGGCCGGCTGGTTCGGCTTCAATGCCGGGTCCGCGCTGACGGCGGGGCATTCAGCAGGCGTGGTGTTCCTCAACACTGCGGTGGCCGCTTCCGCAGGCCTGCTCGCGTGGACCCTCGTTGAACGCATCCGGCTGGGCAGTGCCAGCAGTATGGGGGCAGCCTCCGGCCTGATCTCCGCGCTCGTGGCTATCACGCCGGCCTGCGGCGCCGTCAGCCCCCTTGGTGCACTCGCAATCGGCCTTATCGCCGGTGCCGTCTGTTCACTGGCCATCGAACTCAAGTTCCGCCTGGGCTACGATGACTCGCTCGACGTCGTCGGTGTCCACCTCATCGGCGGCATCATTGGCACGCTGCTGATCGGCTTCTTCGCGACGGATCAGGCCCCCAACGGCGTCAACGGTCTCTTCTACGGCGGAAGCATCGGGCTCCTAGGAGTCCAGACCCTGGCGACCGTTGCGGTCCTCGTGTACTCCTTTGCTGTTACCTGGATGATCGCGAAAGGCATCGACCTGGCGGTCGGACTGCGTATCCAGGAGGAGGACGAACTGCGGGGCATCGACATGGCGGCACACTCCGAGGCCGCCTACCTGATGGACGAGGAGCCGGTTGATCTTGGTTCCCCGAACCGGGTCTGAGGCACACTGCTGGTTATGCAATCCAGTTCTTTGGTCCGCACGGACAGCCTGCCTCGCCTTCCCTGGAAGAACGGGGCAGGCACCACGCGCGAAATCACAACCGGCCCCGCGCTCGACGCCGGACAGGGCCGCCTGTGGCGGCTCAGCTTGGCCGATTTGACGGAGGACGCAGCCTTCTCGACGTTCCCGTCTTTGGACCGGATCTTCCTGATCGCCACGCCCGGGCCCGTCCTCCTGACCGTCGACGGCGTAGCGCGCGAGGTTGCCCCGAGGCGGCCGGAAAGGTTCCCGGGGGAGGCCGACGTTACGGTCGAGCTGCCCAAGGGGCCGGCCACCGCGATCAACCTCATGATCAACCGCCAGTGCGGAACCGGCACCCTCGATGTGCATGAGCTGGACGGCGAGGTGACTTTCGGGAGGGCTGTGGCGGCCGTCGTCGTAATCAGCGGGAATGCCGAGACGGCAGGCGGCGAGGTGCTGGCTCCCCTTGACGCCGTCGTGATCGGAGACGAGCCGGTAACCCTGCGGTTCAACTCGGCCCGGGTCGCAGTGGCGCGGGCTGAGCGCCGCTAGCGTCCCGTATCCTTCATGCTGCCGGTGAGCAGTTCGCCCTCCTGGCCGGCCAGGAGACACAGGATCTCACGGTCGCCGTCGAACCCCCATGCGGCTTTGGTGGATGTGAAGATTTCATAGTAGAGCGAGGACTCCTCATAGGGCGCGCCCACAAAGTCGGCGAACTCGTCGAAACAGAATTCGTCGGCCTGCACCCACAGTTCGGTCTCACCGGGAAATTCGCCGTCGGGAAGGTCCGTTGCGGCGTACGCTTCCATGTCATGTTTCTCGCTGCAGGGCAGCACGGTGATCTCCGAGAAGTTATAGCCCTCCTCCGCGTCGGCGTTCTGGCGCTCGTCCGGATAGTTCGCGCAATCGCCCACGCTGATGGAAGAAGCGTGGAATTCGGTCGCTTCCGTCACCTGCCCGGCCTCGTCACGTTCAACGACGCTGGTGTCCAGCACATAACAGCCCGAAACACCCATCGCCATGCCCGAAAGCAGCACAACAAGAGCAGCAGATTTCACGGTTCCCCCTGGAGACGAGAAAGGTGGCGATGATGCGTCGAGTTGAACTGTAGGGCTTGCAATTCCGGCAGCCGCCCACTCCGCCTGCGGACACGCCGATGGGCCGGCCCAATCGTTAGGCTTCTGGTGTGACTTCATCCCCCGGCGCCGGACTCGGCGCGATCTTTGTGCTGATCGCGGCGGTGCTCTGGGGAACAACCGGGACGGCGGCCACTTTCGCTCCCGACGTCGGCCCCTTGGCCATCGGCGCAGCAGCGATGGGGGTGGGCGGCCTCCTGCAGGCTGCCATCGCAGGGCCGAAACTTCAGCGCGCCTGGGATGGATTACGACGGCGGTGGGCCATCGTCGCGCTCGGCGGACTGTCCGTGGCTATCTACCCGCTGGCGTTCTACAGTTCCATGCACCTGGCCGGCGTGGCCGTGGGAACCGTGGTGTCCATCGGCTCCGCGCCAATCGCCTCAGCGGTCATTGAACGTGTGATCGACCGGCACATACTGAGTTCGCGCTGGGTTGTGGGGGCGGGCATCGGGCTCGCCGGCGTGGCGCTGCTGACCATAGCCGAACCGGCATATGGAACGGCCGACGGCGGGAATCCCACCCTCGGGATCCTGCTGGGACTGCTCGCGGGAGCCACTTATGCCCTCTACTCGTGGGCTGCCCACCGCACCATGCAGGGCGGCGTTCCCTCCCGGGTGGCTATGGGTGGGATCTTCGGAGTAGGCGGCCTGCTGCTGATGCCGGTCCTCCTGGTTACCGGCGCCCCGCTGCTTGCATCGTGGAACAACTTCGCCGTCGGCGCCTACATGGCGCTGGTCCCCATGTTCCTGGGGTACGTGTTCTTCGGTCTCGGACTGGCACGGGTGAAGGCGAGTACCGCAACCACCCTGTCGCTGGCCGAGCCGGTCGTTGCGGCGATCCTCGCCGTCGTCATTGTGGGTGAGCGGCTGCCGGCTGCGGGTTGGATCGGGATCGCCCTGGTGATCGTCAGCCTCGCGGTACTGACGGTTCCCATCCGCCCCAGGGCCCTGGCTGGAAGTGCCAGATGACGCAGGGCGACAGCCAGCTTTCTCCGGATCGAAGCGCAGCGGAACCGAACTGCGACCTCATCGTGCATTCCTGCCGCCTCGTCACCGGCAGTGCCACGGTGGAGGACGGGTGGGTTGCGGTTTGTGACGGCAGGATCCTTGCCTCCGGTTCCGGCACCGCCTGGCGCTCCTACCCCGCACGCGAAGTAGTCGATGGCAGTGCCCGCGTCCTGCTGCCGGGCTTCATCGACCTTCACTGCCATGGCGCCGGGGGCCACTCGTTCGACACGGACCACGGCTTCATCGAAGCGGCCCTTGCCGTGCATCGCGCCCACGGAACCACCCGATCCGTGCTCAGTCTTGTCGCCGCACCGCTGGACGAACTGCGCGTCAGCCTGGGCAGGATCGCCGAACTGACGTATGCGGACCCCCTGATTCTCGGCTCTCATCTGGAAGGGCCCTTCCTGTCACCCTCACGTTGCGGCGCCCACAACCCTGCCCATCTTTTGGACCCCACCCCGTCGGCCGTCGCCGGGCTGCTGGAGGCAGCGCGGGGAACCCTTCGCCAGGTGACGATCGCGCCTGAGTTGCCGGGCGCGCTGTCAGCCATCGAGCAGTTCGTAGCGGCCGGAGTTACGGTGGCGGTCGGCCACACCGATGCTGATTTCGAGCTCACCCGTGAAGCCTTCGCCCGGGGTGCCACGCTGCTTACCCATGCCTTCAATGCCATGGCCGGGATACACCACCGTGCGCCGGGCCCGGTCATGGCGGCGTTCCGTGAGCGGTCCGCGGCCCTCGAGATCATCCTCGACGGCGTCCATGTGGACCCCTCGGTCGCACGGTTGGCCTTCGACGCCGCCCCCGGCAGGATTGCACTCGTGACGGACGCCATGGCGGCGACGGGAGCGGGCGACGGCCGCTACCGCCTGGGCGCCGCGGAGGTTACCGTGAAGGCGGGCCGCGCCATGCTCGCAGGAACCGACACCATCGCGGGGTCAACCCTCACCCAGGACTCGGCGCTGAGGAATGCGATCACCCTGCTGGATCTTTCTCCTGAAGCAGCGGTCCAGGCGCTGACGTCCACCCCGGCCGGCGTGCTGGGCCGCCGCGATCTCGGGAGCTTCGATTCCGGTAGTGCTGCAGACCTTGTCCTACTGAACGAGGAATACAACGTGCTGAGCGTCTGGGCAGACGGAGTCAGGCAGCGCTAGGCGGCAGCACTAGGGTTGCACTCGCTATCCAGACGGGGTGTGGCCACCCGGGTTGTTCGGTGACCGCGAGAGGATTACCGCCGCTCATTCCCGTTGGCGCGGAGCATAGGGTTGGAGCCATGTGGTGGGAACCAGTGCTGGCCATCCTCGGCGGATTGCTGCTGCTGTACGCCGTGGCGCTGGGCGCGCTCTTCCTGTATGCCCGCCGGCATCCCGAGACGGCGAGTATGCGCAGCGCCATGCGCCTGCTTCCGGATCTTCTGCGCCTCTGCCGTTCGTTGGCGACCAGCCGGGAGGTACCCGGCGGGGTCCGGCTGCTCATTGCGGGCCTGCTGGTCTACCTGATCCTGCCGATTGACCTCGTGCCGGATTTCATTCCCGTTCTTGGCTATGCCGACGACGTCATTATTGTCGCCCTTGCGCTCCGGACAGTCATCCGCCGCACGGGGCCGGAACTGCTGGCTCGCCTGTGGACAGGGGACGACGACGGCCTCCGCGCCGTTCTACGCCTTGGCGGCCTCCGCCCTGATTGACCCGGCGCTACATCCGCCCGAACTTCGAACGCACCAGTGCAAAAATTCCGTAGCAGATCAGGCCTACGGCGATAACGATAAGCAGCGGAATGCCGAATTGATGGTCCGTGAGCGCCTTGAGACTGCCGTCAAGGCCCGTTGACCGTTCCGGGTCATGTGTGATGACAGCAGCAACAAACAGGATCCCGACCAGGATGAGTGCAAGACCTTTGGCGACATGCCCCACCACGCCCAGCACTTCGATCAGCGCCCCGCGCCTGGTGTCCTCAAAATGCCGCAGCTCCGGCCGGAACTTGCGAAGGATTCCCTTGAAGACGAAGTACACCCCGATTCCGAAGATGGTTCCGCCGACCGCGACGATGACAAAGACACCGAACGGCGAGCCCATCATGGACTGGGTGAAGTCGCGAGTGGATTCGCTGGAGTCGCTCCGTCCGCCGAAGGCGAAGCGTGCGAACGTGAAGGCCATCGAACCGTAGATGATGCTGAGGGAGCCGGACGAGATCGTCTTCGAGATTTGTTCCCCGGTGGGGAGGTGCCGCGCCCGCAGGGTTGCTTCACTCAGCTGCCAAGCGGCCAGCCCAAAGCACCCGAGCGCACAGGCCCACATGGTCCAAGGGCCGAAGGTACCTCCGGCCAACTGCTCGAGGGCACCCGTTGGTTCGGCTTCGCCGTTTCCGCCGAACGCGATCTGCAGGGCAATGGCACCGATGAGGATATGGACTACCGCAAGGACGGCGAACCCGAAGCGCGCTGCGACATCCAGCGCCTTATGGTCCGACACGTTCTCCGCGATGTCCGCGGCCTCCCGTGCCAGAGAGTTCTCGTCCGTTGACATCACTGCTCCTGCAAGTTTCTGCCTTTTCAGGGTACAGCGGTACGGCACAGCCGTGGGGCGCGGGGAGGAGCGGTAAGGGAGCGGCAGCAGAGCGCCTAGCGGCGCCAGAAGAGATGATGCACCACGCCGCTGGGGCTTGGCACGATCTCGTGGTGGAAGCGGTCGGACAGCTCCTCCGGTGACTCCCACAGGCGGACTCCGGCACCGATTTCGACGTCGACAACTGCTACGTGCAGCGTGTCAACGAGGCCGGCGTCGAGGAACTCGCGGATAGTTGAGGCACCTCCGCCCAGCCGTACGTCCTTCCCGTTTGCCGCCGCCCGCGCCTTCTTAAGCGCAACAGCCGGTTCGGCGTTCAGAAAGTGGAAGGTTGTATCGGAAAGGGTGAACGAAGGCCGTTCGTAGTGTGTCAGGACGAACACCGGCGTGTGGAAGGGCGGCTCCTCTCCCCACCATCCGCTCCAGTCCTCGTTCTCCCAGGGGCCGCGGACGGGCCCGAACTTGTTGCGCCCCATGATTTCGGCGCCGATATTGTGAGTGAAGTCGCGGGTGAAGTAGTCGTCGAGACCCCTGCTTCCCCCTGGGTCGGTACGGTTGGGCCAGCTGGCCGTGTCTCCTGCCCACCACATCAGGGCCCAGGGATCAGCGTCCCCGAAGGGCCGCTCAGCTTTGATTCTCGCCGGCGCCGAACCCGTCGCGGGAGACTGTGAAATTCTGGACCCTGAGTAGCTGCCCCATTGAAACTCCTCGATAGTTAGTTGCCGGTTGGTGGATGTCCGCGCCAGATCCCGGTCTCGAAAAATTCCTCGAGCACGGCGAGCGGCCCGGCCGGATCCAGACCACGGTCAGCGAGCCAACCGTCGTCGTTATACGAACACGCGTAGCGCTCTCCCGCATCGCACAGGATGGAGACCACGCTGCCGCGCCGACCGGCGGACCTTAATTTTGCAACGATCTGCCAAACACCCCACAGGTTCGTTCCCGTCGAAGGACCGGCAGACAGGCCGGTGAGCGCGCGAAGGTGGCGGGAGGCAGCCACAGAGGCAGAATCGGGCACCTGGATCATCGAATCGATGACTGAGGGAATGAAGCTCGGCTCCGGCCGTGGGCGCCCGATTCCCTCGATCCGGGAAGGCCGCCCGAGCGCAGCCGTGCCTCCCGCCCAGGTTGGATAAAAGGCCGAGTTCTCCGGATCCACCACGGCCAGCCGGGTGGGATAACGGTTGTAGCGGAGGTACCGCCCGATGGTGGCGCTGGTGCCACCCGTCCCGGCACCCACCACTACCCATTCGGGTACGGGGAACCGTTCATGCTCCATCTGCCGGAAGATGGACTCGGCGATGTTGTTGTTGCCACGCCAGTCAGTGGCCCGCTCCGCGTACGTGAACTGGTCCATGTAGTGTCCGCCCGTTTCCGCGGCGATCGCTTCCGCGGCGTCGTACACCGCGGAAGCATCGTCCACGAAATGGCAGGTGCCCCCGTACTGCTCGATCAGCGCAACCTTCTCCCGGCTCGTGGAGCGCGTCATCACTGCAACGAACGGCAGCCCAAGCAGTTGGGCGAAGTAGGCTTCGGACACGGCCGTGGAGCCGCTCGAGGCTTCAACGATGACCGTCCCCTCGCGGATCCACCCGTTGACCAGACCGAAGAGGAACAGGGAACGCGCCAACCGGTGCTTGAGGCTTCCGGTGCGGTGCGTCGACTCATCCTTCAGGTAGACATCGATTCCCCAGCCCTCGGGGACGGGCAGCGCCAGCAGGTGGGTGTCTGCAGAACGATTGCCCTCCGCCTCGATCCGCCGGATTGCCTCGTCGGACCAAGCGCGGTCATGCCCGGAAATGAACGTCATACCAGCACCTTACGGTCTCCGCTGAAGGGACCGGTCAGCGAAGATGCGCAATGCGTCGCGCACAAACTCCGCCCCCTGTCGGCCACCGTAGTTCGCAGCGAATCTGTCGTCCGAAACGTACATCTCGCCAAGGCCTACGAGGTATTCCTTCCCGGGCCCGCTGCCCGACGACGGCAGTCCGGGCACACCGGCCAACCAGTCATAGTGGCGTTGTGCCAGCTCCTGCGCTTCCGGGCTGTCGGGGGCAATGCCGCGCTGTGCGGCCGTGGTCCAGTCAGCGCCGAGCTGCGCGGTCTGCGCCTTCCACTTCCCTTGTTCGTCAGCGTCGAGACCGTTCCACCAGCGGTTTGAAGCCGCATAAGCCTCCTTGCCCCACCGTTCCTCCACCTCGTCCTTGTACTGCGTGTGGTCAAAACCGTCGAACATGTCTTCTGCCATTAGTTCCTCACCTCCTTCCAGTCGTTCAATCGTTTGCGATACGGACGCCACCTGCCGCGCCAACCTGTCCTGCTCCTGTCTCAGCCACTCCAGATGCTTCCTGAGCGCACGCACCGGTTCGGTGCTGCGGCCCAGCACCTCCGCGATGGCAGGAAGCCCCAGCCCCAGGTCGCGCAGCAGCAGGATCCGCTGCAGGCGGACCAGCGCGTCGTCGTCGTAATAGCGGTAACCATTGCCGCCGATCCGGGAGGGAGGCAACAGGCCAAGGCGGTCGTAGTGGCGGAGCGTGCGGCTGGTGGTGCCCGCAAGCCGCGACACTTCCTGGATCGAGCGGTCCATGGTCGATCTCCCTTCCGCTAACCACCGTAGAGGTTGACGCAGCGTCAAGGGCAAGGCGTACGCTCCCCCTTCACGGGAAGCGCGGATGGCCCGCACCAAGCGCGGCTGCAAAAATACACAGTATGCTTACCAGCTAGTGTCGGCAGCACCACGTTGCCCGCACCGGGAAGGGGAGCACATGGCCAGCCGGTATCCGATGCAAGAGCGATCCGGTCCCTGGCGGGACGGATTGGGGCGAACGGCGTCGCGTGCGGCGCAGATCCTCCTGATACTTACCCTGGTGGTGGTGGCCGTCTACGCCCTGCTCCAGATCCGCCTACTGGTCATCCCGGTCATCATCGCGCTGATTCTTGCCGCCGCCATCGGCCCGTTCGTAAACATGCTGCGACGGCGTGGCGTCCCTGGGGGCCTGGCAACCGCGATTGCGTTCCTTGCCTTGCTCGTTGTGCTCGGCGCAATCATCACCGTCATTGTGGTTTCGGTTCGCAACCAGGCCGATGAACTGATTACCGCCGCGACAGAGGGCCTGGACGAGTTGCAGGCTTTCCTCACCAGCGGCCCATTCCCCATCGCACCGGAGCAGCTCGACGAGGCGCGCACCGCCGTCATTGATTACGCCACCAGCGCGCAGTTCCGCTCGGGCGCGATCTCCGGAGTCTCGGTGGTGGCCGAATTCCTGGCCGGCTCCACCCTCATGATCGTGATCCTGTTCTTCTTCCTCAAGGACGGCAATAAGATCTGGGAGTTCTTCCTGAGGCCCTTCAGCGGCGAGCGTGAGCGGAAGCTGCGACGCTCGGGAACCCGCACGCTTGAGGTGCTCGGCGGATACGTTCGGGGAACGGCCATCGTGGCGCTCGTGGATACGGTTGCGATCGGTGTCGCCCTGCTGATTCTCCAGGTCCCGCTGGCTATCCCTCTGGCCATGATCGTCTTCATCGGCGCTTTCATTCCGCTCGTCGGGGCAACGGTTGCCGGAATCCTCGCCGCCCTGGTGGCACTCGTGGCGAATGGGCCGATTGTCGCGCTCATTGTGGTCGCCGTCGTCGTCGCTGTGAACCAACTCGAAGGTGACCTTCTGCAGCCGATCGTGATGGGAAATGCCCTTCGACTGCACGCGCTGGTGATCCTGCTGGCGCTGACAGCGGGAACCATTCTCGCAGGCATCGTGGGAGCGGTACTCTCAGTGCCCATCGCCGCGGTCACCTGGGCGGTGCTCCAGGTCTGGACCGCCGAAGACCCACGCCTTGAACCACTGAACCCGGATCTTCCGCCGGCCGGCAGTGAGCCCACCTAGCCCGAAATGCACAGCAGGCTTACTATTCCGTTAGGATCCGAGCATGACCACCACCGAAACTGCATCTCCCTCCAAGCTGCGGAAGGGAATCTCCGGCAGGCTCCTATATCTCTTCATACTCGGAGACGTTCTTGGAGCGGGTGTATATGCGCTCGTCGGTGTCATCGCAGCGGAAGTAGGCGGAGCCATCTGGGTACCGCTCGTCGTTGCCCTTGCCCTGGCGCTGCTGACGGCAGGGTCGTACGCCGAACTTGTCACCAAGTATCCGAAGGCCGGTGGTGCGGCGGTCTTTGCCAAGCGGGCCTTCCGGGCTCCATTCATATCCTTCCTGGTGGGTTTCTGCATGCTCGCAGCCGGAGTCACCAGTGCTGCCGGTCTTGCCCTCGCCTTCACCGGGGATTACCTCTCCTCGTTCGTCACGGTGCCTCCCACCTGGGCCGCCGTCGTCTTCCTGGTGCTGCTGGCGCTGCTGAACGCCCGGGGGATCAAGGAATCAGTCCGGAGCAACGTGGTCATGACAGTCATCGAGGTCTCCGGCCTGGTGCTGGTGATCGTCCTGGTCGCGCTGTTCCTCGGTCAGGGCGGCGGAAACCCGTCACAGATTTCGCAATTTCCCACGGGCGTCAATCCCGGCCTTGCCGTCCTGGGAGCGTCGCTCATCGCCTACTACTCCTTCGTGGGATTTGAAGTGTCCGCGAATGTGGCCGAAGAGGTGCGGCAACCGGCCCGTGTCTACCCGAAGGCGCTGTTCGGAGCACTCGCTACGGCCGGAGCTGTCTACCTGCTCATCGGTCTTGCATCAGCGGCGGCACTACCCGCAAATGAACTGGCCGGCTCCAGCGCTCCCCTGCTCGATGTCGTGAACGCCACCGGTTTCGGAGTACCGCCATGGCTCTTCGGCCTCATTGCCCTCGTGGCCGTGGCAAACGGAGCCCTGCTCACCATGATCATGGCCAGCAGGCTCACCTTCGGCATGGCGGAAGAGGGCCTGCTGCCCTCCGCTCTGGGAAAGGTGCTGCCCAACCGTCGCACCCCGTGGGTGGCCATCATCGCGACGACGGCAGTCGCAATGGTCCTGACGCTCACCGGAGATCTCGCATCCCTCGCCGAGACCGTGGTGCTGCTCCTCCTCGTTGTCTTCATCAGCACCAACGTCGCTGTACTTGTCCTGCGCAGGGACACTGTTGAACTCAAACACTTCCGGGTCCCAGCGGTAGTTCCGGTCCTGGGAGTCCTGTCCTGCGTTGTGCTGTTGACGCAGCAGTCCGCGGAAATCTGGCTTCGTGCGGCCATCCTGATCGCCGTCGGCGTGGTCCTGTACTTCGTCAGTTCGGCCGTGACCAGGCGGAACAACCTCCGGGCGGAAGCGGAAGCAGCATGAGAGCAGCACTGACGGAAACTGCCCGGGAGCTTTTTGGCCTGGACACGCTTCTTCCCGGACAGCGCAAGGCCCTGCAAGCAGCCGACGACGGCGCGAACGTCCTGGGCGTACTCCCCACCGGCTATGGGAAGTCGGCAATCTACCAGGTGGCGGCAATGGCGGCTCCGGGCGTCGCCGTCGTCGTCTCTCCCCTGATCTCGCTCCAGCGCGACCAGGTTGAGGCGATCAACACCGCCCTGGGCGATCTGCGGGCCTGGGTGCTGAACTCCGCCGCATCAGAAAGTGAGATTGAGGAAGCCTGGACTGCTGCCGAGGACCCCGACGAGGAGCGCCGGGCGAAGTTCCTGTTTCTGGCACCTGAGCAACTGGCACGGGAGGAAGTCGCCGAGCGGCTGCAGAAACTGGACGTTTCCTTCCTGGTCATCGACGAAGCGCACTGTGTGTCCGCGTGGGGCCACGATTTCCGGCCCGACTACCTCCAGCTCGGCTCGCTTGTGGAGCGGCTGAAGCGTCCGGTTATCGCGCTGACCGCGACCGCTTCCCCGCCGGTGCGCCAGGAGATCCTGGAGCGATTGCGGTTGAAGGACGCCGTCGTCGTCGCGGAGGGCTTCGACCGCCCCAACCTGCACCTTAGCGTCCGGCAATACGAGTCCGCGCGGGACAAGCAACGCGCCGTCGTCGAGCAGGTAACCGCCCTGGAGGGACAGGGATTGCTCTACACGGCCACCCGCAAGGAGACCGACCGCTACGCGGAGGAGCTCCGCGAAGCGGGGCTGCGGGTTGATGCGTATCATTCCGGCCGCAGCAAGTCCGACCGGAACGCATTACACGAGGCGTTCCAGGCGGGCGAGCTGGACGTCGTGGTTGCCACCACCGCGTTCGGCATGGGCATTGACAAGCCCGACGTGCGATTCGTTGTCCACGCCGACATTCCGGACTCCCTGGACAGCTACTACCAGGAGGTGGGCCGGGCCGGCCGCGATGGCGAGCCGGCCGAGGTCGTACTCCACTACCGGCCGGAGGACCTGGGAATCCGGCGGTACTTCGCAGCGAAGTCCGTCCAGGAGGAGGGCCTGCGATCGGTGCTCAAGGCGCTTCGCGAGGCCGATCGTCCGCTCGACGCACCGGGCATCAGGGAAGCCGCCGGAATGACTCAGCGCAAGCTGTCCGGCCTGCTCAACCAGCTGGTTGAGGTGGACGCTGTCCGCGAGCGCGGCGGGGCCTACCGTCTGGTGGCGAAGGATGACGGAAAGGTGATTGACGACGTCGTTGACCACCAGAAGCGGCGGCAGGAGGTGGACCGCTCCCGCGTCGAGATGGCGCGGCAGTATGCAGAGCAGCGGGGGTGCCGGCGGAAATTCCTGCTGGGCTACTTCGGTGAGGAACGGGAAGGGCTGTGTGATGCCTGTGACAACTGCGAATCCGGCCGCGCCGCCGAGCAGAACGACGACGCCGGGCACCAGCCGTTTCCGCTGCAGAGCACAGTCCGGCACGACGAATGGGGCGAGGGCGTGGTGATGGGATACGAGAACGACGTCGTGACGGTCCTGTTCGGGGACCACGGGTACAAGTCCCTGTCCGTTCCGCTGGTTGAGGAGAAGGGCCTGCTGGCCCAGGTGCGCTCATGAAACTTCTGCCGCTCGCCGCCAGGGCTGGAGGTCAGGCGTTCAAGTCGGTCTTCGCTGTCCTGAAGCTGTTCCGGCCGGATCGTCCCATCCACCGCAGCGGCGTAGTTTTGCAGGGAACACTGGTGCACACGCGCGTCTTCAGCGGCGAGGACTGGATGGATTCGAACGGAACCGAGGAGGTGACCGCCCGCATCTCGCGATCGGTAGGGCTTCCGGAAAGCATGCCCGACGTCGTGGGGCTGGCTTTGCGCGTCGGTGACGCCGACATCCTCCTCTCCACCACCGGGTACAGCTTTCCCACCCGGTTCCTGCTGCGGCCCCGGCGTACACTACTGGATGGCCCGTTCACCTCGATCATGCCTTTCAGGGGAGCGGGCGGGCCGGTGCTGATCGCCGCCCGGCGGGAGGGCCCCGGACCTGAAGTCACCCGACTGTCGCAACTGCGCAACTTCACGGGCGAACTTCAGTGGGGTCTGCACTACAGCCGCCTGCGCGGGCCGTGGACACGGTTCGCCACCGTGCGCCTAAGCGTAAGCGACGCTCACGAGAGGGGCACTCGGGGAGGCGACATTCGCTTCGACCCGGTCGGGCGACCTCCTGCCGGCCTCGAAACTTACGACTGGACGCGTTCATTGCGAATTCCTTCGTACGCGGTGGCGCAAAAAAGCTAGACCATGGTTACACTGCGGAGAGAACCGCTGTAGGCCGAAAGGCACCCATGGAATCGAACCACAAGATATCCCCGGAAGAACCCTTTCCGGAGGACTTGACCGCATTGAACGACACTGAGGTGGAGATACTCAACAGCCGGATCCACCGCGAACTGGAGGCCGAGTATGCAGATGGCCTCCCCGACCCTGAGACCGAAGCGCGCCTTGAGGAAGTCAACCTCGAACTGAACCGGCGCGAGCAGGAAGGCTGAGGAGCGCTGCAATTACGGCACCATGAACCCGCCCACTGAACGCTTCACGGTCCCGGTCGACGAGACAAGTATCTCGGCCGCGTACGCTCGGCCCGATTCGCCGGCGGCAACCGTAGTAATCGCGCACGGTGCCGGAGCTGGCATGGACCACCCCTTCCTCGTCGGATTCAGTGACGCCCTGAACGGGCTGGGTTACGCCACCCTTCGATTCAACTTCGCCTACGTTGAGCAGGGCAGGCGCTTCCCGGATCGCCCGCCCAAGGCCGTGGCCGCCTGGCGTGAAGTCATGCGCCAGGCACGGGAGCGGGCGGACGGGAAACCTCTCTGGGCGTGCGGAAAGTCCTTCGGCGGCCGGATGGCCTCCATGGCTGTTGCCGAAGGAATGGAATCTGCCGGCCTGATCTTCCTGGGTTACCCGCTGCATCCGCCGGGCAAACCCGAGAACCTCCGGGACGAGCACCTATACGGCATCCCTGTACCCATGCTGTTCCTGCAGGGCAGCAATGACGCCTTCGCGCGGCAGGACCTGCTGGACAGCGTAGTGAGCAGGATTGGCGAACAGGCCACACTTCACTACCTGCCCGACGCAGACCACTCCTTCGCGGTCAAGGGCACCAAGCGGACACCGTACGACGTCGGCGCCTCCCTCGCGCCTGAAGTTGCCGGCTTCCTTGCGCGATAGCGCTTCCGGTACGAAGTACGGTGATCCTATGCCCGAATCCCACGACCTCGGTCTGACCTACTTTCCCGCAGCCGGCGACCCGACGGTGGCCCGCCCGGCCGTGCTGGTCCTGCCCGGTGGCGGCTACGGCAAGACCTCAGCGCACGAGGCGGAACCCGTGGGTGAATGGCTGGCAGGCCTGGGCATTCACGCCTTTGTGCTGCACTACCGGGTTGCACCGCACACCCACCCAGCTCCGCTCCTCGACGCCAAAGAGGCGATGCTGCAGATTCGCGGCGGTGTGCACGGGTTGGCAGTGGATACAGCACGGGTGGGAGTGCTGGGTTTCTCGGCCGGGGGTCACCTTGCCGCTACTCTCTCCACGGCGGTGCCGTGCGGAGACAGCCGCCTGGACGTTCTCGACGCGGTGCCGGCGCTGTCGATTCTCTGCTATCCCGTGGTGTCCTTCACCCACTCGGCACATCAGGGCAGCATCGACAACTTGCTGGGTCCCTCGCCGTCGTCGGACCTGCTCAAGATGATGTCTCCCGAACTCAACGTCTCCGCGGCGACGCCGCCCGCCTTTCTCTGGCACACTGCAGACGATGAGGCCGTCCCGGTCCAGAACACTTACGCGTACGCCGGCGCCCTGGCCCAGCAGGGTGTGTCTGCAGAGGTGCATGTATTTCCGCACGGCCGCCACGGTCTCGGCCTGGCGCGTGACGAAGCCGAACCGGCGCAGTGGACCGCGCTATGCGCTCAGTGGCTGGCGGGGCAGGGATGGGCGGACCTTTTGGATGCTCCGAGCCGTCGGAGCGCAATGTGACTAGAACCGCCTCGTAACCGAAAAGTTATTCTGCGTCACATTCCTTCCCAAGTTAGCGGATTGATGAAACCTTAAATTCATCAAGGTGCAACGAGGCACCTTCTACACTCCGGGGGGAGACACAAATGGCGGGAAATTTCGAGATTTTCATGGGCTCCGACAAGCTGTACCGCTTCCAGCTTCTGGATGAGCGCGGCCGGGTTCTGGTTACTTCGGCTGGATATGGCTGCAAGGGCGACGCCGTATCAGCAATCACGGCTGTCCGCGAGAGCGCGGGAACGGGCCACATCCACGACATGTCGGAGCCGGTAGCCCGCGTTTCCCACGCACGCTACGGCAAGCAGCGCCTCTCGGCTTAACTTCCGCTGGCCCTGTTGCCCACCCGTCTACCGCAGCCCCTTTGATCCAGCTGCGCTTAACTTTCGACGGCGGCAACCGGCACGGCACTTACCGTTTCATCTCCTGCGGGTCCCCATTCCGGATCCTGCAGTTGTTGCTGCGTAGTTTCGAGGACCTCCGCCAGTAGTGCTTTAGCCGTGGCCAGCAGGTCCGCAACACGGGGATAAGCCAAGCTGTAAAAGACCTGGCTGCCGCGGCGCTCGGACACCACCAGGTGATGGGTGCGCAGGACTGACAGATGTTGGGAAAGACGTGACGCCTCAACGCCCATATCGGCGATGAGGTCGGTCACCGATACGTCCGGCGAAGCGGAGAGAAGTTCCAGCACGCGCACCCGCACTGGATGGGCAAGGCCTTTGAACAGATTGGCCTTTACCTCGTAGAGGGGCCTGTGCGCGCCCGGAAAATTGCCCACGGGATCAGCATCCTTCACGTCGTGAACCGGATAAGCCCGCGGTGTGGGTACCGGTGATAAGGGGTGCCCTGTGGCGGTGGCCCCGGGCGAAGTGGATTGAGTAATTCATCATACCGTCATTCGGTTACTGACCGGTAGCTTGAATTTCACCGGTGAGATGACTTGGGAGTGTACTGCCCGGGGCCCTCCCGCGAATCTCCAGCAGGGTCCGGGCATGGGCTTCGAGGCGCTTGTCCTCATCCGACTGCGGAACCCACCGAGGTACGGGCACCGCTGTCCCCGTTTCATCCCGGGCCACCATCACCGTCAGGCAGTAGGTGGTTACCTGCATCTCACGTCCGGTCGGTCTGCCCGAACGAACATGCACAGCAATATGCATCCCCTTGTTGCCCGTGTAGACCAAGCGGGCTTCCACCTCAACGAGGTCGCCGATCAGTAGCGGCCGATAGAACCGGACTCCCCCGGAGAAGACCGCAACAGTGTCCCTTCCGCAGTAGCGCGTGGAACAGATGTAAGCGGCCTCATCAATCCAGTCCATCACCGTGCCGCCGTGCACCTTGCCGCCCCAGTTCACATCCGTGGGAGCTGCGAGGAACCGCAGAACTACACGTTCGGCAGTTCCGGCGTCGGTGTATTCCTGCCCGCTCATTTCAGCCACGATGGCATCTCTCACCGCTATGCGGGCCACCGCCTGGTCGCGGAATCCAATCTCTTCCAGAGTGACAGGTTCGAAGGATGGCACCGGTACGGACTTACCGTCCTGCCCCACGGCGACAAAGATCACCAGGCACTGGCTGCGCATGGTTGCCTCGCTGCCCTGGACATCGCGGGAAGACACAACGGTGCGGATATGAAGGGAGGACTTGCCGGTATACACGATGGTCGCTTCGACCTCGACAAGGTCGCCGACGTTGACAGGATCAGCGAAGTGTATGTTGCCCACATAGGCGGTGACGCAATACGTCTTCGCCCAGCCGACGGCGGCGGCGTACGCTGCCTTGTCCACCCATTCCAGCACCGTGCCGGCGTCGACCGAACCGCTGTGCCCCAGATCCGTGGGGGCGGCCAGGAATCGCAGGGTTACCGAGTGCGGATTCGTGCGATCTCCCGCGGCGCCCCCTCGCGTCCCGTTTTCCATGCGGTTAACGTAGCCGATCGCTTCCCTTTCTGCTCGGGCTGATGTCCAATGGCAGGATGGCGCGCTTGATCTACTCCATGATCGGCTCTCTGGACGGGTACGTTGCCGACACATCAGGCAATTTCGACTGGGCTGTGCCGGACGAGCAGGTGCTCGCCTTCATCAATGATCAGGAACGCGACGTAGGAACGTATCTGTACGGGCGGCGGATCTACGAGTTGATGGAGGCGTGGGAGAACGATCCGACGGCCGCAGACTCGCCGGAGTCGCAAGAGTTCGCCGGGATCTGGAAGGCTGCGGACAAGGTTGTCTTCTCAACGCGCCTTGAGGACGTGAAAACCACCAGGACCATCCTGCAGAGAACGTTCGACCCGGCGTTCGTGGAAAACCTGAAGCGCACCGCAACTGCCGACATCAACATTGCAGGTCCCCTGCTTGCCTCCCACGCGTTCCGTGCAGGGCTGATCGACTGCGTCCACCTGCTGTTGGTACCCACGATTATCGGAGGCGGGAAAAGCTTCTTCCCCAGCAATATGCGCCTTAACCTGCGTCTGGAGGGGAGCCGCCGCTTCGAGAACGGCATGCTCGCCCTCCAGTACGACGTCGACGGCAGCTGACGAGCTACCCCGGCTTTCGGGAGGTGCAGGCAGGGTGCGGCTATACCGGCTCCTCGTCGATGGGTCCGCGCGGATAGTCCTCGTCCCCATAGACGGGAAGTGCCTGCTCCACCACGTCCGCCTCGTTGGCCTCCCGCGCCGCCGGATTCAGAGTCTCCCCTGTATCCTCCTCGACGGAGTCATCGGCCACCTCGGCCTGCTGCTCAAGCCGGTCGGCGTCGTTCGCCGTGAAAATGTCATTGCCCTCTGTGCTCATGGTGCGCCTTTCCCGTCGAATTCCCTTGGCAATGTGAGTCAGCCTGAAGGGCGGCAGTCAGTAGGAAATAAGCTCGACTAGCTCGCCCACGCGCTCCTCGGGATAGTTGCGCGCGATGTCAGCCTGGCTGAGCATTCCCACCAGGTCGTGTCCGTCGATCACAGGCAAGCGCCGCACCTGGTGATCAGCCATCGTCTTGATGGCCTCCTCGATGCTGTCGTCGGCCCCGATGGTCACCGGCTTGCCCTGGCCCAATTCCCCTGCCTTGACCTGCCGTGGGTCTGTGCCTTCCGCCAGGCACTTCACCACGATGTCGCGATCGGTCAGCACGCCCTTCAGGCGGTTGTCCTCGCCGCAGATGGGCAGAGATCCGACGTCCAGGTCCTTCATCTTGCGCGCTGCCTGTTCAAGGGTTTCGTTCTCACCGATGCATTCAGCGCCGCCGGTCATGATGTCGCGTGCTGTTGTCATGATTCAGTCCCCTCCTGCGTAATTGACTTGCGAATGCACAGGTCCGGCAGAAACAGGCGAACCTGTGAGTACGATCATAAGCAAGCTTGCTATCTTTGTGAAGGGTCGCCAACCGGTCCAGAGACGCCCGCCAGTCGACAGTCAGCAGGGAGTACACAAAGGTGCCAGATACCGAAGACGCAGTCCTGCGACGCTGGACGCTGGATGATGCCCCTGCCCTCCAGCGGGCAGTTGCCGCCAGTGACGACCTCCGGCTTCAGTTTGGGAAGGATGACCTCTCCGAGCTCGATGCGTGTCGGCAGTACATCGAGAACCAGGTGGGACTGGAAAGCGCCTCCGCGCGCCACTTCGCAATTGCCGTTGACGGCGTGGCCGTCGGCGACATCGGCGTGACCTCCATGGAGTTTAACCATGGCACGGCCTGGGTTTCCTACTGGCTCAGCGCTGATTACCGTGGCCGCGGCCTGGTGACCAGGGGCCTGTCCGCTGCCGCGGAGTGGGCATTTTCCGAAGGACTCTTCCGGCTCGAGTTGAGCCACCGCGTGGACAATCCTGCGTCATGCAGGGTCGCCGTACGGACGGGTTTCCAGCGGGAAGGTATCGAACGGGCGAAGCTCCGGTACGGGGTGGACCGGTACGACGTCGAGACGCACGCCCGTCTGGCCTCCGATCCCAAGCCGCAGAACATCACCCCGCTTCCCTGCTGATTCGCGGGGAAGCACGAGCACCGTGGCTCGACGACGCTAGACAGCAACCCACCGATCGGCGCCCAGGACCTCGACCTCGCGGAAGGTGAGCACGCGCGCGCCCGTGATAGTCGCCGTCGGCTGCGTCAATGCGGCATGAACTGACGCTGCCTTCGGTGGCAGCCACACCGGCGTCGCGTCCGTCAACGGATAGACGGCCAGCGCCACCTCCCTGCGGGCGGTCGCGGCGTAGGGAGTGATGTCAATATCCCATGCCTGGCCGGTCCAGAAGACGTCCTCCTCACGCCCGTCGAACGACGACGACGCGGTGTCCCCGACGATCTCGACCCGGAGCAGCGAGCGCTCGAGCGCTGAGGCGGTGCCTGCGATGGTGACCGTGTAACGGGCCGCACGTTCAGCAAAGTCCTCTGCCTCCGGCGCCGCGGCCCTTCCGGGTACACGCACTGGCCGGATGGACGGAGCTGACGCGGGAGCCACCTGCTCGAGCCTGATCTCGCACTCCTCGTCGGTGACATCGAACGAATGGTGCGAGAATCCGTCGTCGTCCGGTGTGCCTGCCGCCGGGAAGATCGAAAGGCATCCCGATTCCGCGGCGAGTACAGTCAGCGAATCCTCACGCTCGATCACATCTGCGGACGACAGCACCAGGCGCCGTCGACCTCCGGCTTCCGGGGTCCAGGCCTGGAGAGCCTGGCTCGCAGTCAGGACCAACACACGCAGCTGCGCGCCCTCGTCGCTGGTTAGCGTGACGAATCCTGGGCCGAGGTTTTCCAACACGAGGTCGCCGTCGACCGGATGTGCCGCATGGCCCGACACGGAATAGCCGGCAGGTACGGCGAGGTGTGCGTCGACGCCGTCATTGGCTGCCAGCACCAGGACGGGCGTCTCGCCCTCGCCCTCGGCCTCGGCCTCGAGAAGCGTGAGGACGTTCAAAGTCGCCCAGCGCACGACGACGCCTGCCACCTCCAGCTCCACCGGCCAGGACATGAACTCACCGGACGGGATCGTGACGGGGCGGTGCGGGAAGGTGACCTTGCTGTTATCGAGGGTGATGTCGAAGCGGACGTCGGCCCGCGCGGGCAGCGGCTCGTATGGCCGGTGATTGTTCATGAAGACGAAGCCGCTGGAACCGTCGCTGCGCAGGGACCAGCGGAGCGCGCCGTCGTCGTTGTTTCCAGGGATGGTGGCGTTCATGGCGGCGAGCCGGGAACCGAAGGCGGCCAGGAAAGAGTGCTGGTTCCGCAGCCGGTGGTAGCTCTCGCGAGTCTGGAGGTGTGCTCCGACGGGTGCGCCGAAGTCGTAGTTGAGCTCCGGCATGTCATTGGGATAGCCGGTGGCCTGCGACTCCTGCAGCCCGCGTCGTGGGTTAGTGCCGCCCACGTACATGTAATAGCCCTGCCAGGTCGACCCGCTGCCCAGTTTGCAGTGGGCGACGGCGGCAATGTCACGTGCCGTCGGGGTGGGGCGGCGGTGATACGCGCTCGCCATGCCGCCGGCCAGCTCGCAGGTTGCCGCCGGGAAGTCAGGGTGTTTTGCGCCGACGACGCCGGTCCACTTATCTCCGGACAGATCCTTGCCGATGCCCGGGTCGTCCCACTGGTGGGAGAACGTGAAGTGGGCCTGGAAACTCTCGTCCCAGCCCTGGTCGCTGTCCACCCAGAAACCATCCGCATAACCGCCGTAGAGCGGGAACACCTCCCCCACCGGGACGTCCGCGCTGCCCCAGGCGGTCGCCGTCCAAAGCGGGGCAAAGAGGCCGGACTCTCGGGCGATGTCCTTCAGGACGAGGATGTGGTCCGGTTGGTCGTAGAGCTCGTTCTCGAGCTGGATGCCGATGATGGGCCCCTGATCGCCGCAGAGGTGCGCCACCTGCCGGCCGACTGCGCCGAACCAGGTGCGCACTGCTTTCAGGTAGGCCGGGTGATTGGTTCGTTCCGGGTAGTCGGCCTCAACTATCCAGTCCGGGTGGCCGCCGTTCCGCACCTCGCCGTGGCACCAGGGTCCGAGCCGGAGAATCGCGTCGAGGCCGATGTCCTGGCACAACTCAACGAAGGCAGCGAGGTCCAGGTTGCCCTCGAAGTTAGGTTCAGCCGTTTCCTGTTCCTGGTGGTGGATCCAGAAGACGTAGGTGGCCACGACGGTGATTCCGCCGGCCTTCATCAGCCGGAGTGCGTCTTCCCAGCGATGCCTCGGCTGGCGGCTGTAGTGGATCTCGCCGGTGATCGGGATCCAGGGCTCACCATCGCGGAGGATGCTGCGATTGGTGAGGCTGAGGCCGGGCCGTATGTCGACGTCGCTCGCCATGCGGGGCCGAGTGAGCGGGCTGTCCCATCCGGCATGGGTGATCGACAGGGCCGGCGGCTGAAAGGGCATGCCCTTGACGGTAAACGCTTTCCCAATGTGTGGCAAGGGAGCGCTTCTGCCGTGCGTTAGCGGCTTTGCCATCCGATAGCGGTCGAACCCTATCGGATGGCAAAACTGCTAACGGAAACGCGGGGTTCTTGCGAACCAGCCTGAGTCAGCCGGCCGCGGATGAGTGCGAGGAATCGTCGTCGTCCTCGAGTTTCGGCACCAGCTTGAGCGCCGGCTTAGCCGGCTGGGGGGCAGTCTCGATGCCCAATGCCTGAATGCGCGCAATGAGTTCGGCGCGCAACTGCTGATCAGAGCCCAGGGTGCGCTCCTGCTCCTCCTCCAAAAGGTCGGCGCGCTCTAGGAGGATGCGCCCATCAACGGTGATTCGAAGGTGTTGGCCCTCCGGATCATGCGGGCTTCCATCTCTTGTAATGAGGTCGCTTCGTTCAAGCCGGTCCAGTACTTTGATCAGCGTGTCAGGGCTGACCCGAAGTTTTCGTGCCAGTCCGTATTGGCTCATGGTTTTTCTTTGCGAGAGCACCCGAAGGGCGGTGAGGCCCGCCTGTGTAATACCGAGACTGCGGAACTGGTTTGTCTCGGTATTCTCGGTTAGTCGTGCAGCGGTACTCAAAAGTCGATTTGTCGGCCAATTAGCAAGGTCCATATTATTCTCCACTGCCGCCTCCTCAAGCGGCACCGCCGTAGTTCCAAAGCGGTGTCCTGCCACTTCGTGATTTGGATACCTTAGCGTACTGCAGCGAGGTTTTCCGGCTAGCTTGCGTTCAGGACCCTGGCCTGCTGTTCCCATCCGATGCGTGCAACGTCGCCGTTTTCCCGTCGATTCAGCTCTTCCCGGACTTCGTCGAGACGCATCTCGGTCTCCCAGGAGAACCACCCGGCCCCATACTCGGCGTCCATCTGGCGCCGGATCCTGCTGTGCAGGACGTGAACTTCTTCGTCACCCAGAACCTCGAGGTCCTCGGGGAACTGTTCGGTCGGCGTCAGTGTGAATTTGCTTTGCATTACAACTCCTTCATCGACACTAGCCAAGTTTGGACTATGAAGCTTACCCAAAACCGAGAGTATTGCAATCCTGCAATTCGCAATCACATTTCAATCACGGAGTCTGCGCGAGCGCGAGATACCGCGTGGAATCGATGTCAGGTGGGAATCCAGTAGCGCAGTTTGTCCTGAGAAATTGGCGCAGAGTTCACCTCCCGGACACCGCCGTTCCGCTCGATCACAGCATGGGAAGCAAAGTTGTCCGGGTCACATGTCAGCAGCGCGGTGGCGATTCCGAGGGATCGCGCCTCCCCGAGCGCGAGCCGGAGCATTTCCGTCGCGTAGCCCCGTCCTCTGAACTGGGGACGGACAGCGTAGCCGATGTGCCCGCCTACCTCGAAGAGGTGCTGGTTCAGCTCATGCCGAATGGACGCCCGGCCAACCAGACCACCGTCCACGTCGGCCACCAGAAACGTTGCCGGCACCCAACCCTCCGGGAGGTTTCTTCCGAACCGCGCATCCTCCGTCTGAGCGAGGTAGTCCAGCCACTCCATACCTGTTCGGTAGGCCAGCAGGAACTCGAAGTTCTCGCGAAGGAGCTCGGCGTGCGCAGCAGTTGCTGCGGCTTCGTCATCGGGTGCCAGAAGTCGGAGCTTCACAATGTCGACGATACTGGCTTGGCACGGCGGGCTACCGGTGAAGATGTGCAGACGTAACTTAGGCTTGATCGGTGATCAATGGGACAGTGCGCGCGCAGGTAGACAAGGTTTGGGATACGTTCTGGACGGGCGGCATCTCGAACCCACTCGAAGTCATAGAGCAGATCACCTATCTGCTGTTCCTCAAGCGGCTGGACGAGGAGCAGACGTCACTCGAGAACCGCGCCAACAGGACCGGCAAGCCGATTGCCAAGCCAATCTTCCCCGAAGGCAATGATGCTCGGGGCCGAAGCTACCGAGATCTGCGCTGGACCAGGTTCAAGAACTTCTCGCGGGACGAGAAGTACACCCTCTTTTCAGAGCACATTTTTCCCTTCCTTAGGGAGGAACTGACGCGCCAATCGAGCGGTGAGGACTCCACCTATAGCCATCACATGAAGGACGCCCGCTTCACCATCCCGAATGCCGGCGTCCTTGAGCGAGTCATTGACATCATTGACGACATCGACATGACGGACCGGGACACCAAGGGTGACCTGTACGAGTACATGCTCTCCAAGATCGCGACCGCCGGCACCAACGGTCAGTTCCGCACGCCGCGTCACATCATCGACCTCATGGTGCAGATGACCGACCCTCAGCCGTTGGAGGTCATCTGTGACCCGGCATCAGGAACCTGCGGCTTCCTAGTCCGGGCAGCGGAGCATCTCTGGAGCAACCCTGACCTGCTCACCAACAAGCAGCAGCTGGACTTCTACCACCACGAGCAGTTCCACGGCTACGACTTCGACAACACCATGCTCCGCATCGGCTCCATGAACATGCTGCTGCACGGCGTTGAGAACCCGGTGATCACATATCGCGATTCCCTGGCTGATCTGCATTCGGCCGAGGAAGAGAAGTACCACCTGGTCCTCGCGAATCCGCCGTTCGCCGGAAGCCTCGACTATGAAAATGTGGCCAAGGACCTCCTGAGCTTGGTCAAGACAAAGAAGACCGAACTGCTTTTCCTCGCCCTCTTCATCCGCCTGCTCAAGCCCGGCGGACGGGCGGCGGTTATTGTGCCCGACGGCGTCCTGTTCGGCTCCTCGAAGGCCCACAGGGACCTCCGCAAGCTCCTGGTCGAGCAGCACAAGCTCGATGCCGTGGTGAAACTCCCTTCCGGCGTCTTCAGGCCGTACGCCGGGGTTTCGACCGCAATCCTCTTCTTCACCAAGACCAACTCCGGCGGCACCGAAAACGTCTGGTTCTACGACGTGAAGTCCGACGGCTTCAGCCTCGACGACAAGCGCACTCCCTTGGCTTCCTCCGACCTGCCCGACGTCCTGGAGCGGTACAAGCAGCGCACGACGACGGAAGCAGAGCGGGCGCGAACTGAACAGTCTTTCCTCGTTCCCAAGTCAGAAATCGCTGAAAATGGCTACGACCTCTCCCTCAACCGGTACAAGGAGGTCGAGTACGACGAGATCGAGCACAAGGCACCGGAGGAGATCATCGGGGAGCTTGAGGTTCTCGAGAAGGAGATAGCCGACGGGCTGACCGAGTTGAAGGACCTGCTCAAGTGAGGATGGTTCCGTTTGGCGAGGTGGTTTGCAAGGTTGAAAGGAGGAACCCAGCCGGATCCCCACAAGAGTCATTTTGTTATATCGACTTGGGCGCCGTAGATCAGTCAGCGAAGGCCATCGTCAACCCTCAATTGCTTAGCGGCCAGAAAGCACCGAGCCGCGCCAGGCAAGTTCTTCGTACTGATGACATTCTCATATCCACAGTTCGACCGAATCTGAATGGAGTTGCTCGCGTACCTACAGACTTGGACGGATCCATCGGTTCAACTGGTTTTTGCGTGGTTCGGCCGAACCCGCATCAACTCGAAGCGTCTTATGCCTTCCACTGGGTTAAATCCCCTCAGTTCATCGATGACATGGTGCGGAAGGCAACTGGCGCGAGCTATCCAGCAGTCTCCGACAGTGTCGTCTTAAGTTCACGACTCCCGCTTCCGCCTCTCGGCGAGCAGCAGCGCATCGCGGCGATCTTAGACAAGGCCGATGGACTCCGCGCTAAGCGCCACGAAGCCCTCGCCCACCTCGACTCCCTCCGTCAATCAATCTTCAATGAAATGTTCGGGGACCTGAACAACGGCCGACCGGATTGGGGGGCGGGCCCACTCTCAAGATTCGCTGAAGTCGTTTCCGGGATAACAAAGGGACGGCGCACGAAGGCCGAAAAGCTCCGGAAGGTTCCCTATCTCGCAGTTTCGAACGTCCAGGACAAACGCTTGGATTTGAACGCTGTGAAAACCATTGATGCGACTGACGAGGAGATCGAACGTCTTCAGCTCCGCCATCACGACCTTCTGCTCACCGAGGGTGGCGATCCCGACAAACTTGGGCGAGGCACACTCTGGAATGAAGAGTTGCCCATCGCGATACATCAAAACCACGTCTTTCGTGTCCGTGTGACCGATAGCGACTGTCTCCACCCACTGTTCCTCAACTGGCTCACCGGAAGCGATCGCGGAAGGGCATACTTCCTGCGATCGGCGAAACAAACGACTGGAATAGCGTCAATCAACAAGACTCAGCTGAGCGCATTTCCGCTCCTTTTGCCCCCAATAGAGCTGCAGCGTGAATTCGCAGACCGCGTCACCGCCGTCGAGCGCTTGAAAGAGCACCATCGCGCACAACTCTCACAACTAGACGCTCTCTTCGCCTCTCTTCAACACCGCGCGTTCAAAGGAGAACTTTGATGACCGAACCATTTGCCGATTCAGAGACCACTGAGGTCCCAATCTGGCCTGCGCTTCTAGCGCCGGTGCTGGAGGTTCTGTCCGACGGCAAGCGCTATCACCGACGGGAATTGTTCAGTCGAGCAGCCGATGTTGCGGGTTTGAGCGAGACTGCTCGGGGGGAGCGTCTCAAGAAGGGCAATCTGCGATACGAGCAACGGATGGGATGGGTGCTCAGCCACCTCATGAGAGCAGGACTGCTATCGCGTCCAACTCGTGGTGAGTACGAGATTAATGAAGCTGGCCGTGCGTGGTATGCGCAGCACCCAAACGGGATGGACTATTCCCAAGCTCATGCGTTCTTTGCTCCATTCTGGCCAAAGACCGCAAAGGCGTCTTCCGGGAGGGAACAGCAGCCCGATGACAGCCTCATCGAGGACCTTGACCCCGTTGAGCAGATCGAAGACAGCGTAGACAAGATTCATGCGAAGGTCGGTGACGAATTGCTTCAGCGACTGAGGGACAGCCACCCAGCCTTTTTCGAGCAAGCCGTCGTCGATTTGCTCCTCAAGATGGGTTACGGGGGAGCAGAACAGCGCGGGAAGCGGATCGGCGGTACGGGCGACGGCGGCGTCGACGGCGTCATCGACCAGGACGCTCTCGGGCTGGACCAGATCTACATTCAAGCGAAGCGGTACAAGGACGGCAACAACGTCGGTCGTGAAACTATCCAGGCATTCGTCGGCGCACTGCACGGCGCGGGTGCGTCTAGAGGGGTGTTCATAACAACGAGCAGCTTCACGGACCACGCGCGAAGCTATGCAGCAGGTATTCCGTCGCGCGTGATCCTGATCGACAGCGTCAGACTGGTGAACCTGATGATCAAGTACCGGGTAGGCGTCCAGGTGAAGCAGACCTATGACGTCGTCGACCTCGACGAGGACTACTTCGAATAAGAGGCTTGTGCTCCTGGCTCAGTAGGCAACATCAGGAGCACAAGCTCGGGTCTCCGGCAGTCTCGCAAGCGGCGCCGGTTACCCCCAGGTAACAGTTATTTCTACATCGTCGGTAATGGTCGCGAATTCCTGTGAGGATGCCCCACCGGCTACGAACGTAAGTTCCCCAGCCTCTACCGCTTCCTTGAACGGGGTGTTCTGCAGCGACCAGAAGACTTGGCCGTCTCCATCCACTCCATCCCGCCAATCGTTTCCTGCGATTGAATCGCTTAGGAATAACTCTGCATCAACCTGTTCGCGCAGCAATTGAATGGAACCCTGTCCAGGGAAGAAGTTGACAACCTGACCGGTGTCGTTCGAAGCGGTCATCTCGAGAACGACAACGGCCTGGGTTTCCTCACCAAGGAGTTCTGACACCTCTGCTGGCACCTCCGGAGATGTAGCGTCGGTGATTCCGATCCCGGTAACTGAGAGACGCACGCCTCCCTCTTCCCAGACGAACGGCTCCGCAAACTCCTCCACGAAGCGCCATTCCTCGTCTGAAGCTTCCGCCTCGTCCGCTTCCAACTCCTCCGCTGCTTCTTCCTGCGCCTCTTCGGGCGCTGCAACCGAGGCCGACTCCCTCTGCGGAGCCGGATCCCTTTCAGATCCTGGACCGAGGCTCTCGGTATTTCCGCACCCGCCTGTAGCCAGGGCAACGGCGGTCGCAACAGCCAGGTAGGTTGACGTCTTCTTCACTGGTTCTCCCCCAATTGCTATCGTCTTCAAGTGAACCTCGACCATTATCGACCTTTGCTAGCCAGTTTCAGCATCGTGCTTTGAATGAGTCGGCCGGGTTCGATGCCTACATCTGAGTCACAGAGGATGCGCTAGTGGGGGACGCAGCTAAGACGCCGAGCAACTTTGCGTTCCTGCGCGCCGAATGGCCGGACATCGCCAAGGAAGCACACAGCGCCGAACGGTTCGCCCGCATCGACCCGCGCACCTCTCTCCTCTACTGTCGCCGCACGCTTGAGTTCACCCTGCAGTGGATCTTCACCGCAGATACCTCCCTCAATCAGCCGTACAAAGACGACCTCAACGGCATGCTCAATGAGCCCTCCTTCAAGCGGCTGGCCGGCGAGCGACTCCTTGACAAGATGCACACCATCCGGAAAGTCGCGAATAAGGCTGTCCACACCAACGTCCCCATGAGCCCACAGACGGCGGACGCGATCGTTAGGGAACTCTTCCAAACTTGCTTCTGGCTCGCGCACCGCTACTCCCGGGAAGAACGAAACCGCCCGACGCCGGGGCTCACCTTCGACGGCGCACTCCTCAGCCCGCAGCGCCGGCCAATGCCGGTCCCACCCAAACCGGGACAAGCGACGGAGAGCCAGCCCACCGACGTCGTACCCAAAACCGCCGAGCAGGTCGCGAAGCTGGCAAAGGATCTGGAAGAACGCGACCGCAAACTGGCCGAGGCAACCCAGCAGACAGCCAGCCTCGAAGATGAACTCAAGGAGCTGCGCGAGCAGATCAAGCTAGTTACCGCGCAGCGACGGCACGAACCGGACACGCACAACTACAACGAAGGCATCACCAGAACGGATCTGATTGATCCGCAGTTGGAATGGGCCGGGTGGGACCTGACCGCCCCGGACGTACGCGAATTTCCAGTCGACACGATGCCAACTGCAGCCGGAACCCTCACAGGCAAGGGCGCGGCTGACTACGTTTTGTGGGGGTCCAACGGTCTCCCGCTCGCCGTCGTCGAGGCAAAGCGCACCTCGAAGGACCCGCACAACGGCAGGCAGCAGGCCCGCCTCTACGCCGACTGCCTGGAACGCCGCTTCGGCCAGCGACCGGTCATCTACTTCACCAACGGCTACCAGACCTACATCTGGGATGACGCCTTCTACGCCGAGCGTAAGGTCCAGGGCTTCCATACCCGCGACCAGTTGCAGCTCATGATGGACCGCCGAAGCACTCGGAAGCCGCTTGCGCAGGCTGTCATCAACAACTCAATAGTGGAGCGCGACTACCAGCACGCGGCAATCCGCGCCGTCACGCAGGCCTTCGAGAACGACGCCGAGCGCCTTGCACTGGTGGTGATGGCCACCGGAACCGGTAAGACCCGTACAGTGATCGCGCTGGCCGACCTGCTGATGAAGTCCAACTGGGTGAAACGAGTACTGTTCCTCGCCGACCGCGTCGCGCTGGTCGATCAGGCGGCCAAGGCGTTCAAGACTCACTTGCCGGGTTCAGCTCCGGAGGTTCTCGGCCGGGACAAAGTCGCCGACAGCCGCATTCACCTCGCCACTTACCCCACCATGATGAATCTGATCGATGAGACCGTGGGTGATGGCAAGGTGAACCGCGAACGGTACGGCATCGGACACTACGACCTGATCATTGTCGATGAGGCACACCGCTCCGTGTACCAGAAGTACAAAGCAATCTTCGACTACTTCGACTCCTTCCTCATCGGCCTCACGGCCACACCCACCGACGACGTCGACCGCAACACCTTCGCCCTCTTCGGCATCGAGGACAACGTCCCCACCTTCGCCTACGAGTTGAATAAAGCGATCGAAGACCGCTGGCTCGTACCTCCGCGAATCATTGAAGTACCGCTCAAATTTCCCTATGAGGGGATCCGTTACGAGGATCTGAGCGAGGAGGAAAAGGATGAGTGGGACTCCAAGGAATGGGACGAAGACGGTGAGATACCGGACGAGGTGGATCGCGCCGTCGTCAACAAGTGGCTTTTCAACCAGGACACGGTAGACAAGGCGCTCCAGGTGCTCATGGAACGCGGTCATCGCGTGGCCGGCGGAGATCGAATCGGCAAGACGATCATCTTCGCTCGGAACAACGATCACGCCCGCTTCATCGAGCAACGCTTCAATGTGAATTATCCGGGCGAGAAGGGAGAGCTCGCCCAGGTCATCACGTACGACGTGAACTACGCCTCCACGCTCATCGAGTCCTTCGGGAAGACCGATGGGAAGCCGGACATCGCTATCTCCGTGGACATGCTGGACACCGGCATCGACGTGCCGCAGGTAGTGAATTTGGTCTTCTTCAAGCTGGTGCGATCCAAGACCAAGTTTTGGCAGATGGTGGGACGCGGAACACGGCTATCCCCTGATCTGTACGGCCCGGGTGAGCACAAGCAGGATTTCCTGATCTTCGACCTGTGCCGCAACGCCGAATTCTTCAATGCCGGGCTTGAACTCTCGGAAGGGCAACTCGCCAAACCGCTCGCGCAGCGCACTTTTGTAACCCGCGTCCGTTTGCTTCAGGCACTGCAGTACAGCGAGTACGACGGCGACTATGTCACCTCGTTGCGGGACGCACTCCACGCTGGAGTGCGGGACCTGCCCCGCGAGAATTTTCGGGTGCGGCCCCGGCTGGAGCAGGTGGACCGATTCGCGCAGAAGGAGACGTGGGAGAGTCTTGATCCGCACGACGTCGAGGTGCTTGAGGGACAGGTCAGTGATCTCGCGGTGATCACTGCACCGGCCGACACCGAGGAAGCAAAACGGTTCGATCAGCTCCTGTTCAGCGCTCAACTGGCGCTCCTCACCGAACCAGCGAAGCTTCCCTCGCTGCAACGCAAGATCATCGACATCGCCTCCGCGTTACAGGATCAAACCACCATCCCGGCGATTGCCGCGCAGCTTCCACTGATCGAGGAGGTCCTCAATCCGTTGCACTGGGAGGCTGCGTCCCCCATCTGGTTGGAGGAGATCCGCCGAAAGCTCCGCCCGTTGGTCCACCTCATTGAGAAGAAGCGGCGCAAGGTGGTTTACACACGCTTTGAGGACGTACTCGGCGAAGTGCGTGAGGTCGACCTTCCTGACGTCCAGGGACCCGTGGACATAGCGCGGTACAGCGACAAGGTGCGCGCATATCTGGCCGACAAGATGGACCACGCCACCATCCAACGCCTCCGCAGAAACCGTCCGTTGACCGAACTCGATCTTCAGGAGCTTGAACGTCTACTGCTGGAAAGCGGCGCCGGATCCCGGGAAGACCTGGACCGGGCCGCCTCCGAAGGATTGGGCTACTTCGTACGCTCGCTGGTGGGACTTGAACCCGACGCCGTGAAGGAGGCGATGGCGGACTTCATCGCCGGAACCACGCTCACGGCGGCACAGCTCGACTTCGTCAACATGATCGTCCAGCATCTCACCCGTAACGGGGTGATGGACGTCGGTCAGTTGTACGAGTCCCCTTTCAACAGCCTTGCCCCTGCCGGCCCAGAGCAGCTGTTCCGCGAAGAACAGCTCGACGTGCTCGATGGCGTCCTGAGGCAGTTCAGGGAAACGACCAAAGCGAGCTGACTCGCGCGCGTCATTCAGGCCGGATCAACGTCTTGCCGTGCTCCCTGCGGAGCCGCTCCGCGCGACGTTCGACGTAGTAGTACCGCCAACTCCAGGGGAGGAGGATGGAAACCATCACCAGACCGAAAATCAGCTCGCCCCAACTCTCCACATCGTCGCCCGTAACAAAGATCATGACTACGGACACGAGCGAGAACAGGGTGAACAAACTCATGAGAAGGCAAATGGCGAGCAGCCCTCCGGCCGAATTGACCGGCTTGACGAGGCTGCCGGATGACCCCTTGTAGACTCCGTATTCTTCAACGGTGAGTCCCTGACGGGCGGCGTCCTCCTCGACGGCGCGTCGGTAGTAACCCCTCCGTTTCAGGATCGGCCCGCTGCCTTCAGCCGCAGCCTGCCTGCGTTGAGCCTTCTCCTGCTCCGCGGAGCGCTTGTAATAGGGCTTTCGGTGTGGCTCTCCCCTACGCCGAGCCCCACCTTTAGTTTCACGCTCAGACAAACCTTCGCCCCCCACCGTTCGGCTGTCGCTTCCCCCAGACCTGCCCGCTCAATCTAACCGCTGCGACCAGCGCTTCGCCATCGATAGAGCTACCCAACGCGCAAGCTGAAATTTCGCTCCGGTCAAAGAAAGAAACAACATTGTAGAACGGTCACATTTCGCGGCACACGCCTTATGCTCGACGGAGCAACAGCTGTGAGGGTCAGCACAAATCGGTCTACGCCGCACGCCTCCAAGGCAGTTGACCAGCACAAATAGCCGTGACCCCTCGACCAAGGAGACCCTTTCATGACCGATCCCAAGGACGTTATTGCCGACGGCCGTGCCTCCCTCGGAATCGAGCTCGGGTCCACGCGCATCAAGGCCTGCCTGATCGGCGAGGATCCCTCCGTGGTGCTGGCAGTGGGCAGCCACGACTGGGAGAACAAACTGGTCGACCGACTCTGGACCTACTCCCTCGAGGACGTCTGGACAGGCATTCAGGCCGCCTATGCGGACCTGACCGCCGACGTCGAACGCCGTTACGGCACCCGGCTGGAGCGCCTTGGCGCGATCGGCGTCTCTGCGATGATGCACGGCTATCTCGCCTTTGACAAAGCAGATGATCTACTCGTTCCCTTCCGCACCTGGCGCAACACGAACACCGGCCCGGCTGCGGCGGAACTGACGGACCTGTTCGGCGTGAACATCCCGCTGCGCTGGTCCATCGCCCACCTGCACCAGGCAATCCTGGACAGCGAGCCGCATGTTCCACAGGTCGGTTCGTTCACCACCCTGGCCGGATATGTGCATCGGGAACTGACCGGCCGCAAGGTCCTCGGCGTAGGCGATGCCTCCGGCATGTTCCCGATCAACTCGGCCACCAACGACTACGACGCCGAACTGCTATCCCGCTACGACGAGCTGGTGGCAGAGCGCGCGCCGGGCCTAAAGCTCAGGGGCCTGCTGCCGGAAGTGCTCGCTGCAGGACAACCGGCCGGGGACCTCACCGCTGAGGGAGCGAAACTCCTCGATCCGACCGGCACCCTGCAGCCCGGAGCCCTACTGTGCCCGCCGGAGGGCGACGCCGGCACCGGCATGGTGGCGACCTGCTCCGTCGCGCCGCGCACCGGAAACGTCAGCGCCGGCACGAGCATCTTCGCGATGGTGGTGCTGGAGCGTCCGCTGGAACGCGTTCACCACGAACTCGACCTGGTCACCACCCCGGCCGGCGACCCGGTCGCGATGGTCCACTGCAACAACGGCGCCAGCGAACTTGCTGCCTGGGTAGGCCTGTTCAGCCGCTTCGCTGCGGCCTCCGGCGCGGTTTCCTCCTCCGGAGCGCCCGTGGACTCCGACACCGTCTTCAGCACCCTCTTCCGTGAAGCGCTCGACGGCGCTCCCGACGCCGGCGGCCTGCTCGCCTACAACCACCTCGCCGGTGAGCCGATCGCCGAACTGACCGAGGGCAGGCCGCTCTTCCTGCGCACGCCGGACAGCGAATTTACGCTCGCGAACTTCATGCGCGCACAGCTCTACGGGGTGTTCGGCACTCTGGCCCTGGGCATGCGCGTGCTTGCTGAGGAGGGCGTGGAACTGGACCAGATGTTCGCCCACGGCGGCATGTTCCGCACCGCCGGCGTGGCCCAGAGGTTCCTCGCCGGCGCCCTAGCCGCACCCGTCTCCGTGGCCGCGACGGCCTCCGAGGGCGGATCGTGGGGAATCGCTGTGTTGGCGTCCTACGCCTCGGCGAATGCGTCAGGCAACGAACTCGACCTCGACGGTTACCTGCGGAAGCACGTGTTCGGCGAGGCAGTGTTCGAAACCACGGAACCCGACGCAGCCGACGTCGCCGGCTTCAGCAGCTATCTGGACCGCTACAGCGCCGGCCTCGCAGCCCAGCGCACCGCCGTCGAAGTGCTTCCCATGGGAACCGGGACCGCCTAGCTGCTGCCGGCGGTCACGGCTGCGCCGTGTACGCCCGCGAAGAACGCCCCCAGTTCCTTCGTTGCAGTCAGCGGCAGCACGTTGGCTACGTACTGGTCGGGACGCACGACGACGACGGCCCCTCGGCGGTCGATCCCCCTCAGTTCGAAGATGTCGGCGCTAGGATCGAGCGCGAACACGTTCTCGTAGTAGGTGAGCCTGAACGGCCCGACGACCGGCTTGAACACTGGAGGCACCGCATTGATATCAATGCTTTGGTGGTTCTGCTGGTAAATCACCTTCACGTCGAACCAGGCGTCCCGATCGGCACTCTCCGGCGTAAAGGCCAGCGGGGACTCCGGCGACTCCGCCAGCCAGTCTGCGAGACGGGAGGCGGAAGAATCCCTTCCCGGCAGCGGCTCGTCGGTGAAGACGTAGACGCGCCATCGCCCGTCCGCCGTCGCCTGGTGTCCAAGGTGCAGCGGATTGGTGTCGCAGACGCGAACCACCGGTGCAGACTTGAAGCGCTTGCCCACCGGGAAACCCGAGGCGTATTCCTGGTGCACGGACTGACCCACGATCATCGACGGCGCGTACTCCGTCATGAACCCGGCCGGAAATTCCATGGTGCGGACGTAAAACGTTTCCAGTTCGGTCGGGTCGTCGAACTCCTCGGGCTTCTTGGCCATCATCGAGGACCACTGCCGGTCGAAGTCGATCAGGTTCCGGGCGACGACCTGCCGCTCAGCCGAGTACGTGGAGAGCAGGCTTTCAGGGCTCCGGCCCTCCAGGACGTGGCCCAACTTCCAGGCGATGTTGAAGCCGTCCTGCATGGAGACGTTCATTCCCTGCCCAGCCTTGGCGCTGTGCGTATGGCAGGCATCCCCGGTGATGAAGACCCGCGGTGTACGCGTTCCGACCTCTTCGGGAAGGAGGTTGTCGAACCGGTCAGTAAGCCGATGCCCCACCTCGTACACGCTGTGCCAGGCGACGTTCCGGACGTCGAGGGTGTAGGGGTGCAGGATCTTGTTGGCCTTCTCGATGATCTGCCCGATCGTGGTGCTTCGGATGTCGCGGGTGTTGTGGCCGTGCACTTCGCCAAGGTCCACGTACATGCGGAAGAGATGGCCCCCTTCGCGCGGAATGAGGAGAATGCTGCCTCCGGCGCCGGACTGGATGGCGCACTTAAGCCGGATATCGGGAAAGTCCGTAACAGCGAGGGCGTCCATGACCCCCCAGGCGTGATTCGCGGTGTCTCCCGCCAACGTGCAGCCGATGGCCTTGCGCACCCGGCTGCGCGCGCCGTCGGCCCCGATCACGTATTTCGCGCGGAGTGTACGCTCAGTGCCCTCGCGGGGACCGGTGCTGTGGACCAGGTGCACAGTGACTGGGTACTCGCCGCCGTCGGCAACAGTCAGGTCCTGGAACTCGAGTCCGTAGTCCGGAGTCATCCGGGTAGGCGCATGCGCCATGAACTCGGCGAAGTAGTCGAGCACCCGGGCCTGGTTGACGATCAGGTGCGGGAACTCGCTGATCCCGGTGGGGTCATCGACGGGACGGGCGGTGCGGATGATCCGGGACGGATCGGCCGGGTCCGGCTTCCAGAACGCCATCTCGGTGATCCGGTATGCCTCCGCTGCGATGCGCTCGGCGAATCCGAACGCCTGAAAGGTCTCCACGCTGCGGGCCTGGATTCCGTCCGCCTGCCCGATGGCCAGCCGGCCCGAACGCCGCTCCACGATGCGGGTGGTGATGCTCGGGAACTGCGACAACTGCGCCGCCGCAAGCATTCCTGCCGGGCCGGTGCCGACGATGAGGACGTCCACCTCGGCGGGCAATTCCTCAGGCCGGTCGACGCCGGTGCCCGAGACCGGCTGAATCCGGGGGTCTCCGGAGACGTATCCGTGATGGTGAAAATGCACGGTTGCTCACTCACTTCGTTGTGATTCGAACAGCTGACACACGAGCCGTACACGAGAACTGTAAAACCCGCGTTCCGGAGTGACAACGAGCTTGACGTGGTCCAGCTCACACCCCAGACTCAGCGTATACGATTTCGTACATTTCCAGCTCGAACTCCCAAAGACGCGAGATGAGGAAGCAATGACCGCGATGGGCTCCGCCCCGCCCGTTAGCGCCGAACTGCTCGCACGCACCCGCAAGGTGATCGCCGTTCACGTCAATTACCCGAGCCGCGCCGCCCAGCGCGGACGCACGCCCGACCAGCCGTCGTACTTCCTCAAGCCGCCGTCGTCGCTCGCACTGGGATCACCCGACGCGCCAGGCACGGTAGAACGCCCCGCCGGCTGCGAGCTGCTCGGGTATGAAGGCGAGATAGCGCTCGTCATCGGCGCTCCCGCCCGGCGTGTAAGTCTCCAGGAAGCCTGGAACCACGTTGAATGGGTGACAGCCGGCAACGACCTCGGCGTCTATGATCTGCGGCATGCCGACAAGGGCTCAAACCTCCGCTCAAAGGGTGGCGACGGTTTCACCCCTGTCGGGCCTTCGCTCATTCCCGCTGCCGACGTCGGCCCCTCGGCCATCCGCATCCGCACCTGGCACAACGGCGAACTCACGCAGGATGACACAACCGAGGACCTCCTCTTCCCCTTCGCGCAACTGGTCGCCGACCTGTCACAACTTCTCACGCTGGAGACCGGCGACATCATCCTGACCGGCACCCCGGCCGGTGCGTCCGTGGCGCAGCCGGGCGACGTCATCGAAATCGAAGTCACCGCCGGCAGCTACAGCAGCGGCAGGCTGACCACTCGGGTGATGGAAGGAACGACGCCGTTCGCCGCCTTCGGTGCCACGCCCAGGACCGATGACACGCAGCGGGAGGAAGCCTACGGCTCCCGGCAGGCGGCCGGACTGCCCCCTCGCCAACCGGCCCTGGCGCCGGAGCTCAGGAAGAGACTGGGAAGTGTCGCTACCGCCACCCTGTCCTCGCAACTGCGCAAGCGCGGGCTGAACAACGTAACCATCGACGGCCTGCAGGCCACCCGATCCGACCGTCGGGTGGTCGGCACGGCGCGCACCCTGCGCTTCGTCCCAAACCGCGAAGACCTTTTCGACTCCCACGGCGGGGGCTTCAACGCGCAGAAGCGTGCCATAGATTCCGTGAACGACGGCGAGATCCTCGTTCTCGAGGCCCGCGGAGAGAAGGGCGCGGGAACTGTGGGCGACGTCCTCGCACTGCGCGCACATGTTCGCGGAGCGGCGGCCATAATCACGGACGGCGGCGTCCGGGACCTTTCAGCTGTCGCCGACCTTGATATGCCCGTCTACTTCGCGAATCCGCACCCGGCTGTGCTCGGTCGCCGGCACATCCCCTGGGAAACCGACGGAACTATCGCCTGCGGGGGCACCACCGTCCAGCCCGGCGACATCATCGTTGCCGACGCCGATGGCATCGTCGTGATCCCGCCGGCACTCGCGGAAGAGGTAGCAGACGCCGGCATCGAGCAGGAAAAGGAGGAGGAGTTCATCTACGAGATGGTCCGGCAGGGCAAAAGCGTGGACGGTCTCTTCCCGATGAACGCCGAATGGCGCGCGAAGTACCGGGAGTGGGCGGCAGCTCGAAATTCGGAAGGACCGGCAGGTGGCTGACATCGCCGTGGCGGGCTCCGCCATCGTACGGGAAGCGAATGACGCAAAGGCTGCGAGTAAGTCCGAGCAGGCCTACACCTCAATCAAGGCGAGGATCCTGGAAGGCACCTTCTCACCGGGATACCGCCTGGTGCTCGCGAAAATCGCCGTAGACCTTGGCTGCAGCGTGGTACCCGTGCGGGAGGCGATCCGGCGGCTGGAGGCCGAAGGGCTCGTGACGTTCGAGCGGAATATCGGCGCCACCGTATCCGGCATCGATCCCACCGAGTACCTGCACACCATGCAGACCCTCAGCATCGTGGAGGGAGCGGCAACCGCCCTGGCGGCACCTCATCTGGATGCGGCGGCCATCGACCGGGCGCGTGAGCTGAACGGAAAGATGCGCGAATGCCTTGAGCATTTCGATCCGGTGCGCTTCACCGTGCTCAACCAGGACTTCCATAGTGTCCTCTTCGAGCACTGCCCGAATCCACACATCCTGGACCTCGTGCACCGCGGCTGGAACCGGCTGGCCACGCTGCGGTCGTCGACCTTCCGCTTCGTGCCCGGGCGGGCGCGCGAATCGGTTCGCGAACACGACGAACTGCTGCAGTTGATCGAAACTCATGCCGAAGCGGACATCATTGAACGCGCCGCCCGGAGACACCGCGCCGCCACCCTTGACGCCTACCTGACGCAGGCGGCTTCGACTGCCCGCCAGGACATTCCGCACGAGAGCCAGGAGGAGAACGATGACGTCCCCAGCACCTGAGAGCACCCGCTTCCTGCCGCATAGCCTGCCCACCCACCTTCAGCACTACATCAACGGCCAGCTTGTCGACTCCATCAGCGGAGCGACCTTTGACGTGCTGGATCCCGTTTCGAACACCAGTTACGCCACTGCGGCGGCGGCCCGGAAGGAAGACATCGACGCCGCCGTCGCAGCCGCGCGCCAGGCATTCCTCCACGGCCCCTGGCCGAGGCTGAAGCCGCGTGAACGCTCGCGGATACTGAACCGGATCGCCGACGCTGTCGAGGCGCAGGAGGCCCGGCTCGCCGAACTCGAAACCTTCGACACCGGACTGCCGATCACGCAGGCCCGCGGCCAAGCTCTGCGCGCGGCCGAGAACTTCCGTTTCTTCGCCGACCTGATCGTCGCCCAGTTCGACGACGCCATGAAGGTTCCGGGCTCTCAGATCAACTACGTCAACCGGAAGCCGATCGGGGTGGCCGGACTCATCACTCCGTGGAACACGCCGTTCATGCTGGAGTCCTGGAAGCTTGCGCCCGCCCTGGCAACCGGTAACACCGTTGTCCTGAAGCCGGCCGAGTTCACGCCGCTGTCCGCCACCCTCTGGGCCTCGATCTTCGAGGACGCCGGTGTGCCGAAGGGCGTCTTCAACCTCGTGAACGGCCTCGGGGAGGAAGCCGGCGATGCGCTGGTCCGGCATCCCGACGTCCCATTGATCTCCTTCACCGGCGAAACCACCACCGGACAGACGATCTTCCGGAACGCTGCGGCGAACCTGAAGGGTCTGTCGATGGAGCTCGGCGGGAAGTCCCCCTGCGTGGTCTTCGCCGACGCCGACCTGGACGCCGCGATCGACTCCGCACTCTTCGGTGTCTTCTCCCTGAACGGCGAGCGCTGCACGGCGGGTTCACGGATCCTGGTGGAGCGTCCCATCTACGACGAGTTCTGCGAGAAGTACGCAGCGCGCGCGAAGAACATTGTGGTCGGTGACCCGCAGGATCCGAAGACGGAGGTCGGCGCGCTGGTCCACCCCGAGCACTACGAGAAGGTTGCCTCCTACGTGGAGCTCGGGAAGTCCGAGGGCCGGCTACTGGCCGGCGGCGGGCGCCCGGACAACCTGCCCCTTGGGCTGACCAACAGCAACTTCATTGCGCCGACAGTGTTCGCCGACGTGAACCCCGGGGCGCGCATCTTCCAGGAGGAAATTTTCGGTCCAGTCGTGACCATCACTCCCTTTGAGAACGACGACGAGGCGCTGGCTCTGGCGAACAACACCCGCTACGGACTCGCCGCCTACATCTGGACCTCCGACCTCACCCGGGCACACAACTTCTCCCAGAGCGTTGAGGCCGGGATGGTATGGCTCAACAGCCACAACGTGCGCGACCTGCGCACCCCGTTCGGCGGGGTGAAGGCCTCCGGCCTCGGCCACGAGGGAGGTTACCGTTCAATCGACTTCTACACGGACCAGCAGGCAGTCCACGTCACGCTTGGGTCCGTCCACACCCCACGGTTCGGCCGGATCGATGACGCCGCCGGCAACGAAGGCTAGGAGAGAGGCGCCATGACGGAATATGTACCCACCCCCAACCTTCCGGCTCCTGACATCGTCCGATGTGCATACATGGAGCTGGTGGTCACGGACCTGGCCCGCTCCCGGGAGTTCTACGTCGATGTCCTCGGCCTCCACGTGACTGAGGAAGACGACGAGGCGATCTACCTGCGGTCGCTGGAGGAGTTCATCCACCACAATCTGGTGCTTCGCAAGGGACCGATCGCCGCCGTCGCCGCTCTGGCCTACCGGGTGAGGTCCCCGGAGGGGGTGGACGCCGCCGAGGCCTACTACCGCGAGCTGGGCTGCCGTGTTGAACGCCGCCGGGAGGGCTTCACCAAGGGCGTCGGAGACTCCGTTCGCGTCGAGGATCCCCTGGGCTTCCCGTACGAGTTCTTCTACGAGGTGCAGCACGTGGAGCGACTGACCCAGCGCTACGACCTGTACTCGGCCGGCGAACTCGTTCGGCTGGACCACTTCAACCAGGTCACACCGGACGTGCCCCGTGGCCGCAAGTATCTGGAAGACCTGGGCTTCCGGGTGTCGGAGGACATTCAGGATTCCGACGGGGTCACCTACGCCGCGTGGCTGCACCGCAAGCAGACGGTTCACGACACTGCCCTGACCGGCGGCAACGGACCGCGCATGCACCACATCGCGTTCGCCACCCACGAGAAGCACAACATCATTCAGGTCTGCGACAAGATGGGTGCTCTGCGGATCAGCGACCGCATTGAGCGTGGTCCTGGCCGCCACGGTGTGTCGAACGCGTTCTACCTGTACATCCTCGACCCGGATGGGCACCGTATCGAGATCTACACGCAGGACTACTACACCGGGGACCCGGATAACCCAACCATCACCTGGGACGTCCACGACAATCAGCGCCGCGATTGGTGGGGCAACCCAGTGGTCCCCTCCTGGTACACCGAGGCATCCCTGGTCCTGGACCTCGATGGCAATCCGCAACCGGTCATCGAGCGCGAGGAGAAAAGCGAGATGGCGGTCACCGTGGGCGCCGACGGGTTCTCCTACACGCGTGAACCCGGCGCGGGTAGCGGGTCCGACGCCGGACAGGGTTTCAAGTTGGGGGCGCAGCTCTGACCATGCTGGATGCCCAGACGATTGAAGCCATCGCCGACGAGCTACTCCAGGCCGCGCGCACGCGGACACCGGTTCCCCTGCTGACCGCCCGCTATCCCGGGATGACGGTGGAGGATTCCTACGCCGTCCAACAGTTGTGGCGGCGTCGTCATGAGGAAGCGGGCCGCACTCTGCTGGGGCGCAAGATCGGCCTGACCTCGAAAGCAATGCAGGCGGCCACCGGCATCACCGAGCCGGACTACGGCGCGATCTTCGACGACATGGTGTTCCAGACCGGCTGCGACGTCGAGTGGGACGCCTACACCCACCCGCGCGTCGAGGTCGAGTTGGCGTTCGTGTTGAAGCACAGGCTGAAGGGGCCGGACTGCACGCTGTTCGACGTCCTCAACGCCACTGACTATGTGGTGCCGGCCCTTGAGATCCTCGATTCGCGGATCGAGATGGAGGGCCGGACCATCGTGGACACCATCGCCGACAACGCCGCCATGGGCGCCATGGTGGTGGGCGGTCGGCCGGTGCGGCCCGACGCCGTCGATCTCCGTTGGGTGGCCGCCATCCTCTACCGGAACCAGATCGTGGAAGAGACCGGCGTTGCCGCCGGGGTGCTGGACCACCCCGCTGCCGGTGTTTTCTGGCTTGCCAACAAGCTCGCCGCGCACGACGACGGCCTGGCCGCCGGGGACATCATCCTCGCCGGATCCTTCACGCGCCCGCTCTGGGTGCAGAAGGGCGACACAGTGCACGCCGACTACGGACCGTTGGGAGCAGTGACATGCCACTTCCGCTAGAGCCGACCTTCCGCGATGTGCTGGCGTCCTCGGGCCGCCCCCTGGCCGGTATGTGGGTGTGCTCAGGGAGTCCGCTGGTGGCTGAGTTATGTGCCGGTGCCGGACTGGACTGGCTGCTGGTGGATGCCGAGCACAGTCCCAACGGCCTCGAATCCGTCCTCGCCCAGGTGCAGGCCATTCACGGTTATCCGGTGTCCACGGTGGTGCGCCCGCCGGTCAACGACACCGTGCTGATCAAGCAGTATCTGGACGTCGGCGTGCAGAACCTGTTGATTCCCATGGTGCATTCGGCTGCAGAAGCGGAGGCGGCCGTTGCCGCAACCCGTTACCCGCCGGAGGGGGTCCGCGGCGTCGGCTCGGCACTGGCCCGCGCCGCCCGATGGAACCGGGTGCCGGACTACCTTGTTACCGCTGCAGACACGATCAGCGTGACAGTGCAGATCGAGTCCGTTGCGGCGGTGGAAGCCGTTTCGGGCATCCTCGCAGTTGATGGGGTGGACGCAATCTTCATCGGCCCGGCCGACCTGTCCGCGACCATGGGCCTGCTGGGTCAGCAGGAGCATGAGGAGGTGCGTGCCGCCGTCGAATATTGTCTTGAGGCCGCGCGGCGGGCCGGGAAGCCGGCCGGCGTCAACGCCTTCAATCCCGATACGGCGCAGCACTACCTTGACCGTGGGGCGTCGTTCATCCTGGTCGGCGCCGACGTCACGCTGCTTGCCCGCGGTTCAGAGGCCCTGGCTAAGCGGTTCGTCCCGGGAGGCTAGCATTGTGGCGCTTTCGCCTACTCCCGGCTCACTTCCACGTAGGCCATGCTCCCCTCACTGGTTATCCGGGCGCTCGACGCCGATGAACGCGAAACTTCCTGCCGCAGTTCTTCCAGTGAGCGCGGTGTGACCACTTCGCCGGAGCGGTGCAGCAACGACAGATACGCGGCCGAGCGACGGGAACCGCGGAAGAGACTGGAAAGGAACAGTGTTCCGCCGGGCGAGAGCTGATCAAGCAGCGCGTCGATCAGCCGGGGGACGTCGTCAACCAGGTGAAGCAGGCCAAGGCCGAGAATCGTCTGGTATCTCGTTCCGGACGCGGGTTCAAGCATGTCCCGGCATTCGAAGTGGATGCGTTCCGGTACCGTTCCGCCGGCCGCAACCGCGATTGCCCGTTCGGCGATCTGAAGCATCGGCGCAGCTGCGTCCACAAGTGTCGTGGTTCGGCGGCTAGCGACGTGAAGCACCTTCGTTGCCGACGCCGTCCCGGCCGCAACCTCCAGTAACGGGCCGTCAGCGGACCCGAAAGCCCGTGCAGCGAATTCGACGAACTGCTCAGGCTTCGTTCCCCAGGCGACGCGGTTGTAGAGAGGTGAACCCACCATGCTGTCGTAGACGGCAGCTCTTCTCCTGTAGAAGTCCGGATTGCCGAAGAAGGTCATGCAGGAATTCTCTCTCTGTCAGCCCTTTCCCGCGCGCAAACTCCGACCGAATTCTCAGGTTCCGGGTGTACCGTTGCGCGCAGAACCCATTCCGGCATCACCAGAACGAGGAAGTTCGCGATGACTCGCACAGGGCAGAACCCGTGGCGGCAGTGGATGCCTGCGGCGGTCGCAGCAGGGGCGATCGGAGCGGCGGCGCTGGTTGTGCCCCTCACGGCCAACGCGGCAGTCGACCTTCCCGACAAGACCGCTGCCGAAGTTCTCGAACTTGTCCGGGACAAGAGCGTGGACGCCTTCTCCGGCACCGTCGAACAGACCTCAAACCTGGGACTGCCCGACCTGTCCGCACTCGGCGGGAGCGTCGGTGGTGGCGGCGTCGGCGGCAGCGGCAGCAACAGCGACGGTGACAGCGAAACATCGCCCGCGAGCGCCGCCGTCGAACTTCTTACCGGGTCCCACACGGCGCAGGTCTTCGTCAGCGGCAAGGACCAGGCCCGCCTGCAGGTCCTCGACCAGCTTGACGAACGCAACGTTATCCGCAACGGCAACGAGCTTTGGTACTACAACTCGGACGAGAACGAGGCTTTCCACGCCGTCATCGAGGACCACCAGGAGCACGACGCCGGCACCTCCGCACCGAATGACCTCGCCGACCGCCTGCTCGCCAAAATTGATCCCACCACCGAAGTCACGGTTGGTTCCGACCGGATGGTGGCCGGCCGCGCGGTCTACGATCTTGTCCTTACTCCCCGATCAGCCGATACCCTCGTGCAGGCGGTGAGCGTCGCCGTCGACGGCGAAACGGGGCTCCCGCTCGGTGTCACCGTGACCGCGGACGGAAGCAGCGATCCCGCTTTCAGCTCCACTTTCACCGACATCAGCTACGCGGAACCGGACGCGGGCCTCTTCACTTTCACCCCGCCGGAGGGAGCGACCGTCACGGAAATCGAGCCCGAGGACCACGGCGAGCACCAGCGCTCGCACGAGCACCAGAAGCCGGACGGCGAGAAGCCGACCGTGATCGGGGAAGGCTGGGACGCCGTCGTCGTCCTCGCCGCTGGGCAGCAGGAAATCCCGGACGAGCTCGCGCAGCTCAGCACCCCGGTGGAAAGCGGGCGGCTCGTGTCCACAACGCTGGTGAACGTGCTGATCACCGACGACGGCAGGATCCTCGCGGGGTCCGTCACCCCTGAACGTCTGCAGGCAGTAGCCGCGCAGCAGTGAGCGGGGCGGCAGAGCTCGTCATCGAGACCGCAGGCCTAACCAAGAGGTTGGGCGGACGGAACGTGGTCAACGGCATCGATTTGGCGGTCCCGCGCGGTTCAGTGTTCGGGTTCCTCGGCCCAAACGGGTCCGGGAAGACCACCACAATCCGCATCCTCCTCGGTTTGGCCTATCCCACCTCAGGCGACGTCCGCGTCCTGGGTGAGTCCATTCCGAAGGCGAGTCAGCAGGTGCTGCCGAGGGTCGGTGCCCTGGTCGAGGGCCCCGGCTTCTATCCCTTCCTCTCCGGAACCGCGAACCTTCTCCGGCTCGACGCCGCCGACCGCTTCGTCTCGCCGGCCACGCGACGCCAGCGGGTGGAGAAAGCGCTCGAACGGGTGGGGCTGTCGCAGGCCGCCGGAAAAAAGGTGGGCCGGTACTCGTTGGGCATGAAACAGCGCCTCGGAATCGCCAACGCGCTGCTTACCCACCGCGATCTCATTGTCCTCGACGAACCCACCAACGGGCTCGACCCGCAAGGAACGCGCGAGATCCGCCATCTGGTCCGTTCCCTCACCGAGGAAGGCACCACCGTGTTCGTCTCCAGCCACCTCCTGGCGGAGGTAGAGCAGATGTGTTCGCATGTCGCTGTGCTCAGCGCTGGATCGCTGGTGGCGCAGGGCAGCCTGGACGAGCTCCGCCGGGCCGGCGAACCTCGCGTCCGCGTGACCACTCCCGACGCGCACAAGGCGCATTCGGTGTTGAGCCGCCTGGGTATGAACCCCGACGACGACGGCGCGCCGGCCAACACCGTCACCGCTACCCTTCCGGCGTCGTTGGCTCCCAATCAGGTGGTGCGCGAGCTGGTGGAGTCGGGCGTTCGAGTGGACGGTTTCACCACTGAGCGGGCCGGTCTGGAGGACCTGTTCGTGGCTCTGACCGGGGAGGGATTCGATGTTGTCCAGTGACAGCGCTCCCCCAGCCGCTGAATCCTCTCCGGCATCACGAGCGCCTGGTCGCAGCAGAACTACCGGACTCCGGTTCATGCTTTCGGAGCTGTCGGTCCTGTTCCGCCGTCGTCGTACCTGGGCGATGCTGGCCGCGCTGGCCGCCATTCCCATACTGATCGCGGTGGCCGTGAAGCTGTCCTCCGGGCCTCCGCGCGGGAGGGGTCCGGCGTTCTTGGACCAGGTAAGCCAGAACGGACTCTTCGTGGCCGTCGTCGCCACCATAGTGGCCATCCCGTTGTTCCTGCCGCTCACAATAGGGGTGGTTGCGGGAGACACGGTCGCAGGTGAGGCCAGCACGGGGACGTTGCGCTACCTGCTCATGGCTCCGGTGGCGCGGGCGCGACTGCTGCTGGTGAAGTACATCGGCGCTATCGTCTTCTGTCTGGCGGCAACGTTCACCGTGGCTCTCGTGGGCATCATCATGGGGTCCCTGCTGTTCCCGATCGGTCCGGTTACCCTGCTCTCCGGAACCACGATCGGTGTGCCCGAGGCGATCGGCCGGGTGGCCCTGGTGAGCCTGTACGTGACGCTGTCGCTATTGGGGCTGTGCGCCGTCGGACTTTTCATCTCCACACTCACCGATGTGCCGGTTGGAGCCATGGCGGCCACGGTTGTGGTGTCCGTGGTCAGTCAAGTCGTGGACCAACTACCGCAGCTTGAGTGGATTCACCCGTGGTTGCTCAGCCACTACTGGCTCGGGTTCGCCGACCTGTTGCGGGATCCGATCGTGTGGGATTCGTTCCTTGCGAACGGGCTGCTGCAGGCCGGATACATCGTGGTGTTCGGTGCACTTGCTTATGGGCGATTCAGCACCAAGGACGTGCTGGCGTAGGGCCGGACCACCAACCGCGAACCAACAGAGCTCCCGGTCACGCCCAGTAGCTGATCAGGTCCAGTAAAGGAGCCGGGCGGCCGGCAGGCGCCGTTCCAGCTCCGCGGTAAACCACGCCCGCATTTCGTTCATGGTCTGCTTCGGGTACACGTACTTCACGCCGCCGAACTTCGAGCGCTTCTGGCTTCGCGAGTCCTCGTCCATCTCGAGCTTGGTCCTGGGATACCAGCCCAGCAGCACCTCCTTGCTCGCCGGGGTGAAGCGGTGGGTGATGATCTCCGCCGTGAGGTCGAGGTTGCTGATCCCGGCGACGGCCGCGGCGACGTCGTCAAGCAGTGCGCCGTACTGTTCCTGCCAGCCGGGCACGGGCATGATGGGAGCGATCGTCAGACCCACGCGGTAGCCGGACTCCGCCACCGCGCGGAGAGCGGCGAGGCGGGCGGGCATGCGTGCCGTGCCGCCCTCGAACCGGTTGGCCACCTCAGCGGCGTTGACCGAGAACCGGATGCGAGTCCTACGGCCGTGATCGAGCGTCACCAGCTCACCGACGTCGTCGAACTTGGTGGTGAAGCGCAGGGAAACGTCCGGGCCGAACTCACCTGCTCCAACGCGCGAGATCGCGGCGGCGAGGGATCCCGTCACGCTCTCGATACCGAGTGGGTCGGTGTAGCAGGACAGCTCAAAGGTGGTGCCTTCACCCCCGCGCTCGAGCGTGCCGCGGGTGACGGAACCTCGGTCGGCGTGGGTGCGTATGCCCTCCAGCACGTCGTCGATGTTGGCGTACACGCGCGTGACCGGCGGGCCCTGCAGTGATCCCGCAAGGTAGCAGTACTGGCAGTGCGCGGGACAGCCCTTGGCCAGGTCGATGCGCCAGTCGGCGCTCGGCGGAATCGGCTGCGGCTTGAGGGCGCTCGGTGGGGCAACGACGACGGCGAGGGTGTTCTTCGCAGCCGCGTAAGTTTCGCGCTCGGTGGCGCCGCGAAGGCCGGTGAGCGCATTGCCGGGAAGGATCCGGATGTCGTCGACGCCGGCGTTTTCGCAACGCCGGATGATCTCAGCGGTGTGTGGAAGATCGGCTGCGGCCCGCGTGATCATCACGTGTTTGGGGACCCAGAGACGGGTAGGAGAGATGGTGGTCAGGTCGAGTTCCTGGGGCATCGTCATTGCTATGTATAACAACGACAGCGCCCGGTATGTTCCTCTGTTTCACTGCAGCGCAACGGCCGTTACTGCCCCTCAGAACGATCGTTGTATGTTCGATGTCATGACCACACCTCAAGTAAAAGTCCTCCGGTCCGTCGACAACCTGTCGCTGGCGGATCTGGTGCTCAAACCAACAGCCATCGACGGCACCGAACCCGCGGACGCCACGGACAACGCCCTGACGGTCAAGGGCAGCAGTGTGGACATCGGGTTCTGGGCGTGCTCGCCTGGAAGCTTCAAGACTGCGCGGGATGGCGTCAACGAGGTGATCCTGGTCCTGGAAGGCAGGGGAACCCTGGTCTCCGACACCGGCGAACGGGTTGACCACATGGCCGGGGACATGGTCCTGATCCCGAATGGCTGGAGCGGCGTCTGGGAAATTCACGAGGACTTCAAGAAGCAGTACATCTCTATCGCCGTCTAGCCCAGTAGCCTCTAGGCGTCGTTCGGAGCCGAGAGGGGAAGTCCTATCTCCCTCTCTCCGGGAGCACTGGCGCCGCGCAACTAACCTGCTCGACGACGTCGCCCTCTGTCTCCAGCCGGGTTTCGCTTGGCGGTCCCATGGTGTGCAATGGAAGGCATGACTGATGGAAACCGCGAGGATAGTGACCTGCAGAACGACGATCCCCGAGAGGACATTTTGGAGTCAGGCCCGCAGGCAGGTGGAGCTGCGAACATCCGGGAACAGCAGGGAACGCACGCTGCGGGTGCAGTTCCGGCTGCCTACGTTGGCGGAAATGATTCCGCTGACAAGCCCGAGGACGCTGCTGACAACTCGGGCCATTGGGATGAACTCGGCCGCGAAAACCCTGTGCGGGAACCCGGGGACGAGGAGAGCTGACGGCTCGCCCCCGGGCAGCGGAAATTAGATGAGGGCGCCGTCCAGGACGGAGACCTCGACGTTCTTCGAGGCGTGATCGTAGCGGAAGGTCGCTACGCCCCCGGCGTGGTGCAGCTCGTGGTTGGCTCCATTCCGCTCGCCGAATGCGCCGTAGTTTTCTTCCCACGAGCGGTCGATTGCGATCTTGTACTGGTAGAAGCCGGCAGGAAGCTGAACCGTCAGCTCCCAGCGCTGGGAGACGGGGCTGTAGGCCATTTGAACCTGGTCGGCCGCAGGCTCCCAGTCCTCGGCGCCGAGGCGGTGCCCGAAGTCGCCGGCGATCGCGACGGCTGCGGGAGCGGCCGCGGCACGCATGCCCTGTTCGGTGAGGCTCCAGCCGGCGCGGCTCTTGAGGAGCAGTCCGTCCTTGACCAGGGTGGCGGTCGCCGCGGACAGGCGCTTCACGCCGCGGGGCACTCCCGCGCTCAGCGGTTCGCTTTCCCATTCGCTCAGCGGTACGCGATCGACGGCGGCGGCCAGCACGTCCGCGCCCTTCAGGAACTCGCCCGGCCGCTCGGCCAGAACGGAAAGAATGGCCTTGAGCCGGCTTGCTGTGTTGTCTAGAGCAGTCATGTGAGGAACCTCCCGCTTGGCTGTGCTTCCAGGGAAAATTTTGACAGCCACCCAGCCGAATGAAGCGTAGGCCCAAGTGGGAACGGCATGTCGTGCAGAGTACGGCCTGAAAGTTCTTCGCTCGAGCGCTTCCTGCCTCGAGCGCCGTATCCATTTCTTACCTCACATTGCGCATCTTTCTGCGTCTCTCCGACCGGCACCCATACTGGGAAAAAGGCGTCAGCTTCGAAGGAGAACCATGGCAACCACCGACCGACAGGGCCGGCACATCCGGTTCAATGCGTTCGATATGAACTGCGTGGGACACCAGTCCCCCGGCATGTGGCGCCACCCCGAGGACCAGTCATGGCGGTACAAGGACATCCGCTACTGGGTTGATTTGGCGCAGACACTGGAGAAGGGTCTGTTCGACGGCCTTTTCATCGCTGACGTACTGGGCACCTACGACACCTACGGATCCTCCAACGCCTCGGCCCTGCGCGAGGGCACCCAGGTTCCGGTCAATGATCCATTCCTCCTGGTGTCGGCGATGGCCCTGGTCACGGAGAACCTCGGGTTCGGGGTCACGGCAGGCACAGCCTATGAGCACCCTTACCCGTTCTCCCGCCGTCTTTCGACTCTCGACCACATAACCAACGGCCGCTTCGGCTGGAACGTGGTGACTGGCTACTTGCCGTCTGCGGCGCGGAACATGGGCAACGAGGACCAGCTCGAGCACGACGAGCGGTACGACCATGCTGACGAGTACCTTGAGGTGGTCTACAAGCTGCTCGAGGGTTCATGGGAGGACGACGCCGTAATCCGCGACCGAGAGAGCGGCACCTTTACCGACCCAGGAAAAGTTCACGAGATCCGGCACGAGGGAAAGTATTTTAAAGTCCCCGGGATTCACATCAGCGAACCATCCCTCCAACGCACACCGGTGATATACCAGGCCGGCGCCTCCGCCCGTGAAATCAACTTTGCGGCGGCCAACGCAGAAGCCATCTTCGTAGCCTCGCCAACCAAGTCCATCCTCAAGGAAACGGTGCAGAAGATCCGGGACGCCGTCGAAGCAGCAGGGCGGGAGCGGGACGCAGTGAAGATCTACACCCTGCTGACCGTCATCACCGCTGGAACCAGCGAAGCGGCCCACGCCAAGCACGAGGAGTACAAGCAGTACGCCAGCAACGAGGGCGCGCTGACCCTGATGTCGGGCTGGATGGGTATCGACTTGTCGGCATACTCCCTCGACGACCCTATTGGGTCAGTGAAGTCGAACGCGATCCAGTCGACAGTCGCAAACTTCCAGAAGGCGAACGACGACGGCAGGCCCTGGACTGTGCGTGACATCGCCGAATCCGCGAGCATCGGTGGGCTGGGACCGCGCATGGTGGGCTCCGGTGCTGAAGTCGCTGAGGAGCTTATCTCCTGGGTCGACGAGACCGACGTCGACGGTTTCAACCTCGCTTACGCCATCACTCCGGGCACCTTCGAGGACATCGTGGAGTTCGTGGTGCCCGAACTGCAGAAGCGTGGGGCCTACCAGACCGAATATGCACCCGGGACTCTCCGGAACAAGCTGTTCGGCAGAGGCGATAAGCTTCCCGACGAGCACAAGGGCAGCGGCTACAGGATCGGTGCAGGGGCCCGCCGGTCCTAACGGTGCTCAACGGTCCTCGCCGGACCGCGAAGTAGCAGCGAGGCGTATCATGCGTCCATGACCCTTGAGGTCCATCCCGCAACCGCGGACAGGTTCAAGGACGTCGCTTCCCTCCTGGCACCGAAAACGCCCGGAGCCGGCGCCTGCTGGTGCCTTTCGGCACGTCTGGCTTCCTCCGAACTCGCCGCGCTCGGAGCAGGGGGCCGCGAGGGCCGCATGCGAGAGCTGTGCGCCGAAGATCCACCACCCGGGCTCCTTGCCTACCTCGGTGAGGAGGCTGTGGGTTGGTGCGCCGTCGGCCCCCGGAGCGGCATGGGAAGGCTGACCCATTCCCGCACCATCCAGCAGGTGGATGACCTTCCCGTCTGGAGCGTCATCTGCTTCGTGGTGAAGGCCGGGTACCGCCGTCGTGGGGTTGCCACCCGACTTCTCGAGGGTGCAGTGGAGTTTGCCGCTTCCTATGGCGCTCCTGCCATCGAGGGATACCCGGTGGACGCTGAAGGCACGCGCGTGAACACCACCCTTGCCTTCGTCGGTACCACCTCACTCTTCGAGAAAGTTGGTTTCGACAGGGTCGCCGAGACCAAAGCCACGAGTGCCGGCCGCGTGCGCTGGATCATGCGTCGCGAGATTACGCCGAAGTAGAGTGCTTGCATGAATGACAAAGAGGTACTGCACCGTTACCTTCGCCTGCGTCGCGAGGATCTGCTGGCCAAGCTCGACGGCGTCGGGGACTACGACGCGCGGCGCCCCCTCACCCCCACGGGAACCAATCTCCTGGGTCTGGTGAAGCACGTTGCCAGCGTGCAGTTGGGCTACTTTGGCGAGGTTTTCGGCAGGCCCAGCGGGCGGGACCTTCCCTGGTTCGAAGACGACGCTGCCCCCGAAGCCGACCTCTGGCTCACCGCCGAGGAGAGCCGGGAAGACATTATCGAGTTGCATCATTTCTCCGCTGCCCATACCGACGCAACCATCGAAGCGCTGCCGCTTGATGCAGTCGGAGAGGTTCCCTGGTGGAGCCCGGCACGGCGCCGGGTAACCCTGCAGCAGATCCTGGTCCACATGTGCGTGGAGACTGCGCAGCACCTGGGCCACGCCGATATCCTGCGCGAACTCGTTGACGGCTCCACCGGCCGTGGCCAGAACGATCCCAATATGCCGCAACGCACCGCCGAAGAGTGGAAGAAGCACTGGGAAGAGGTCGAGACGGCCGCCCGTCATGCACTACACACCTGATTTGATCGCGCGCGATTAGAAGCGGACGTCTCCCAAACATCAAGTAAACGGGGCATGAAATAAAAAGGGCCTGATTGCTGGTGCACCACCGAGTTGATAAGTATCCTTACCTTCTCTAGGTCATCTGGAGGAGGGTGGAACCATGGCAGACGTTGAAGCTCTCTCGAAGGAGCAACCTGGCCGGCCAGTGACTGCCGTGCGGACTGTGGGAGTCATCCTCGCCGGTGGCATCGGGACCCGCATGGGCCTCGACATTCCCAAACAGTTTGTTCCGATCGCGGGCAAAACCAGCCTCGAATACACGGCCGGAATCTTCCAGAACTGCGACTTCATCGACGAAGTGATCGTGATGATGGATCCCCACTGGGTCCAACGGGCCAAAGAGCTGCTGCCCAGCGCCTCATACCTCAAAATCTCCCAAATCCTTGCAGGGGGACACGACCGCAACGAAACGTCATTCCTCGCGCTTCAGCAGATCAGTGACCCGAACACCAAGGTGGTGTTCCACGACGCCGTCCGCCCGCTCATCGACTCAGACATCATCAAGGCTTGCGTCGATGCCCTGGACACCTACGCCGCCGTCGACACCGCAATTCCCTCTGCCGACACCATCATCGAAGTGGACGAGCACGACATTGTCCGAGCCATACCACCACGTGCCTCGCTGAGGCGAGGACAGACTCCGCAGGCTTTCAGGCACGGCACCATCACGCGTGCCTACCACCTGGCGCACCAGGATCCCGGCTTCGCGGCCACGGATGACTGCGGCGTTGTTCTCAAATATCTGCCCGAAGTCCCGATCTTCGTGGTTCCGGGTCACGAGGCGAACATCAAAATCACTCACCCCATCGACATACACCTGGCGGACAAGCTCTTCCAACTGAAGCACCGAACTACGGAAGCCGGGTCGGTGCCGCTGCCCACCTCGAGCCTTGATGGGGCTGTAGTGATGGTGCTGGGCGGCAGCTCGGGCATCGGAGCCGAACTGGCCGATCAGTTGCAGGCGGAGGGGGCCAACGTCATCTGCCATAGCCGAACCGGAAGCGGAACCTTTGTTGAGGACCGGGCTTCGGTGCGGCGGGCGCTGGCTGCAGCAGCGGCCCGCTTCGGGAAGATCGACCACGTGGTGCTTACAGCCGGCGTTTTGACCGTGGGCGAACTGGTCACGCTGAGTGATGATCAGCTGCAGCATGACGTTGGCGTGAACCTCATGGCGGCGTTCGTGGTAGCTCAAGAGGCTCACCGCTACCTGAGTGAGTCGCACGGCTCACTTCTGCTCTTCTCATCAAGCTCTTATACCCGCGGGCGTGCCAAATACACCGTCTACTCCGCCACCAAGGCCGCCCTGGTGAATCTCACCCAGGCGCTGGCCGACGAATGGGGACCAGACCTGATCCGGGTCAACTGCATCAGTCCCAGCCGAACGGCGACGCCTATGCGCGAGAAGGCGTTCGGGATTGAGGAGGAGGGCACGTTGGTGCAGGCGGCTACGGTGGCGCGATCGGCCCTGAAGGTACTGGGCTCCGAGTCAACAGGTCAGGTTTTCGACGTGCGCCTGCCGGCAACGGATCCACTATCGGCCGAACTGGAATCCGTCCTTTGAACGGGTCGTTGGCGGCAGATTCGCAGCGGTTGATGATCTCGAATGTGGTGGTTCCCGAAGGGGAACCGCTCTCACTCCTGCTTGCAGGTCGACGGATCTGGACATTCAAGGCACCGGATGAAGCAGCGACGGCTCACAGTTGGTCGGTTGAGTGGCCCCCTGCGTTGGCGGAACGGCTCACCGGACGGGCAACGCTGGCCGTCGAGCGCAACGGCGTCCCCCTGATCAATGAGCGGCTGGTGAGCTTCGATGACAATCCCGAGGAGCTTTACCTCACTGAACCAGGAACCGGCCTGCCGCAGGTGGTCAACAAATGGGGCCGGGTTGCCCGTTCCTTCGAGGGCAGGGACGCCGCCTTGGTGGAGGAGGTCCTTGACGAGGTCGAACACCTGATCGCTGTCGTTCGCGACACCCTGGGCATTGACCTGTTCGTAACCGGTGGGACGCTGTTGGGCCCGGTTCGCAACGGCAGGATCATGGCGAACGACGACGACGCCGATCTCGCCTACCTCAGCAGTCACGAAAACCCGTCCGACGTCGCCCTCGAGAGTTTCAGGATGGAACGGACGCTGCTCTCCCGAGGATATGAGGTGGTACGGCACTCAAGCGGCCACTTACAGCTGATGTTTCCGGGAGGTGCGATCACCGATCGTTTCTACATTGATATCTTCAGCTACTTCGTCTGCTCGGGATGGTTCTACGGCACCTTCCATGCAAGGGAGCGCGCAGATCAGGTTAAGATCCTTCCTGTCAGGCAGCTGTCAGTGAATGGGCGCATGCTTCCCGGTCCCGCGGAGCCCGAACAACTGCTGCAGGCAATCTACGGACCGGGCTGGCGAATTCCCGATCCCACATTCACCTTTGTCACGCCACCGCCTGCCTTCCGCCGGTTCTATTGGTGGCTCAACCATTTCGACGTCAACCGGGAGAACTGGGAAGACCGCCACCGCGCAGCCATCGATGCGGGATTGGCCAATCAGGAGTCCGGACTCAGCCATCGGGCACTCGAGGTCTTCCGGCCAGGATCGGCAGTCCTTGAACTGGGCTGCGGGCTGGGATCTGACGCAAGATTCCTCGCTGCTTCAGGACTGAACGTTCTTGCCGTGGATTTCAGCCGCCCGGCCATCCACAATGCCCGGACACACCAGCCTGCTACCGCAGGTTCCCTCAGGTTCGAGCTCGCGAACCTGAACATGGCACGTAACGCCCTCAACTTGCGAAAGCAGTGTGCCGCGATCGACGAGGCGGTCAACGTCTATGCGAACTCCCTCTTCGATGCCCTGAGCCCACTGGGCTGGGATACGACGCTTGATTTGGTCAGCCATCTCCTGCGTAGCAATGAAAGCCGAGGAATCTTCGAGGTAACGACGGGCGATCCAGGAGATCCGTCAGCTGATTCCCTTTCGGAGACTGTGGACTGGAACCGCTTCGAAGCTCAACTTCACCGTTACGGACTGGCGGTCGAGCACGAGGAAAGGGTTGCCCCCGAGGACTCCCGGCACGCGCAGGGAACAGGACAGATACGACAGCGCGTCGTCGTGCGGAAGGAGAAGCAATGAAAAAACTGCGGGTCGGGAGGAGCAGAGAACGCGACATCGCGAGCCAGGTTTCCGAGTTAAGACAGGAACTGCAGGCACTCAAGACCGAGATGGTGCGCCTAGACGCCGACCTCGACGAATCACGACGGTTGAACCTGCGCGCCGCGGAGCTGCTCGACATCGTCTACGAGGAATTGGGGAAGCAAAGTGTCCAAAACTGACGAATTCCCGCCGATCGAAATAATCGGTGGCTTTGAGAGCACCTTCCTCCCTGCCCACAACCGGGACATCTTCGAAACCACGGAGCACGACCTCAGGTGGCGCGAAGACCTTGCTTTGCTCAGCAACTGCGGGATCGTTCGCCTGAGGTATCCCATCCGGTGGCACCGGATCGAGGAGACGGAGGGCACTTATGACTGGTCCTCGACAGACGAAGTGCTCCACCACCTCCGGGAGAAGGGCTTCCGCCCCATCGTCGACCTCGTCCACCACACGAGCTACCCCAGCTGGCTCTCGGAAGGGTTCGCCGATCCCCGGTTCGGAGAGGCGTATCTTCGGTATGCCGAGGCCTTTGCCCGGCGATATCCGTGGATCGAGGAATACACCCTCTTCAATGAGCCGTTCTCCACGCTTTTCCTCTGCGGGCACGAGGGCATCTGGCCGCCCTACCACTCGGGGCTCCAAAGCTTCGTCAACCTCATCGCCAACGTACTGCCGGCGGTAGCCGAAGCGAGCCGGGTGTACCGCACTCTGCTTCCGCATGCCCGCCATGTCTGGGTGGACACTTGCGAGTTCCATACCGGCTCCGACGCGCCGGGACAGTTCTACGCCACGATGGCGAACCAGCGGCGCTTCATGGTCCTCGATGCCTTCCTCGGTAGGGATTACGACGACGACAGCCAGCTCGGGCGCGACCTCGAACCTATGGGAGGCGCGGCTCTGAAAGGCATGACGCCGGGATTCGTCGACGTTCTTGGCCTCGATTACTACGCGCACTGCCAGTGGAACTTCTCTATCGAGGGCGGCTCAACTCCTACTCGCACGCCCGTCGCCCTGGCCGACCAGATTGAACAGTACTGGGAACGTTATGGGCTTCCCTGCATGATCTCCGAGACGAACGTCAGGGGCCATACCTCCGACCGCGCAACCTGGTTCAAATACGTCCTTGAACAGTGCGAGACCGCACAGGCGCGCGGGGTGCCACTGGAGGGCCTGTGCTGGTTCCCCGTGATCGATTCCACTGACTGGAACTCCCTGTTGTTCCGATGCGAGGGACATGTCGATCCCGTGGGGGTCTACTGGCTCGACGACAACCTCGAGCGGCGCGCATCGGTGATGGCCACCTCATATTCGTTGGCAGCAGGCGGCGCCCGGTCACTGGACCTTCCGGCTTACCGGCTACAGGAACCGGTCGCCACCTGGCTCGAGGGGTATCTTCCCCAAATGGCGCACTGGGAGTGGCTTGAACCCCCCGCCACCGACATCGGCGCCAGCCTCCCCCGAACAACCACCCGAATGGAACTGAGGATTGTCGATGCAAAGTGAACTCATCGTCTTGTCACACCTTAGGTGGGACTGGGTCTGGCAGCGGCCACAGCAACTCGTGTCACGCCTGGGAGGTACTGCCACCCGGAAAACGTGGTTCATCGAAGAACCGCTCACCCCTGCGGGCGGAACCAGTGAGATCCGGTTCAACACCCGTGAGGTTGACGGACTGACCAGGGTCTGGCTGGAGATCCCTGAGCAGGGCAGGCATGTGGGATTCTTCGACGAGGTCATGCCCTACTACCTGGAGCAGCTTCCCAGACTTATTGGTGAGCCTGAGGGCGAGCGGGTGGTCTGGATCTATACGCCGCTTGCGCTGGAAGCAGCACTGGCTCTCCAGCCCACGGTTCTGGTCTATGACGTCATGGACGACCTTGCAGCATTCAAGGACGCAGCCCCTGAACTTCTGGTGCGCCAGCGCCAGGCCCTGAGAAAGGCCGACGTCGTCTTTGCCGGAGGCAGGTCGCTCCACCGGTCCGTCGTGAAACAAGGGAGGGAAGATGCCCATCTTGTACCCAGTGGCGTGGCGACTGAGCACTACGCCGTTGCCCGTTCAGGAGCGCAGGCAGGGCGGGGGCGGCCCACGGCGGGGTACGTGGGAGTTCTCGATGAGCGGCTCGACCTTGGCCTCGTCGCAGACCTCGCGGCGGAACTGCCCGATTGGGAGATCCGCATGATTGGACCCGTCTGCAAGATCAGCGAGTCGGACCTGCCACAGGCACCGAACATAAGCTATCTCGGTCAGCAGCCCTATAGGGAGCTGCCCAACCAGATGTCCCAACTCGATGTTGCCCTCATGCCCTTCGCCCTCAATGAGTCGACAAAATCCATCAGCCCCACCAAGACCCTTGAGTACCTGGCCGCAGGTCTTCCAGTGGTGTCAACGCGCGTGCCGGATGTCGTGACCGATTTCGGTTCCGTGGTCGACCTCAACAATGATGCAAAAGGTTTCGCTGCAGCCTGCAGGAAGTTGCAGGGGCGGGCGGGTCAGCCGGCCTCCGCTGAGCTGCACCGGCTGATGAAACGCCATCACTGGGACAGGATTGCTGAACTGATGGAGAAGGTGGTTTTCACTGCCTCCGGCGGGCAGTCGGAGGATGATGCGGACGAGGCGACAGCCTGACGCCGGACCCGTCAGTATCAGGACTGCATGACGGGAGCCCGGACTCCCTGATCGTGGTGAGATAGGCCTATGGATGCCGTAGACGCACTCAACGAGATCGCCTTCTGGCTGGAACGGGAACTGGCGCCTACTTTCAAGGTGCAGGCTTTCCGGCGCGCTGCCGCCACCATCGCCGACCTTGACCCGGATGACCTGGCACAGCGGGCCCGTGACGGCCGCCTGAAGCGCATGAAGGGCATCGGCGCCCGCTCGTTCGAGGTCATCACCGAGGCGTTGGAGGGAGGTGTTCCCTCCTACCTTGTGAATCTCCGTGAGCGGTCCTCCGGAGAGCTCGCCGGTTCCGGTCTCCGCGCCCTCCTCCGCGGCGACCTTCACAGCCACAGTGACTGGTCCGACGGCGGCAGTCCCATTGCCCTGATGGCCGACGCCGCACGCGCCCTCAAGCGCGAGTACCTGGCCCTCACGGACCATTCACCCAATTTGAAGATCGCCAACGGCCTCAGCGCGGAGCGCCTGACCGAGCAGCTCACGGTGGTCGAGGAGATCAACAACGACGACGGTTTCCGCCTGCTCAGCGGCATTGAGGTGGACATCCTGGAGGACGGCACCCTCGACCAGTCCCCCGAGATGCTCGATCGCCTGGACGTCGTGGTGGCCAGCGTCCACTCGAAGCTGCGGTCCGATCGCCGGACCATGACGAAGCGGATGCTGGGAGGCATCCACGATCCGCACACCAACGTTCTGGGTCACTGCACAGGCCGTCTAGTACAGGGATCCCGTGGCCAGCGTCCGCCGTCGGAATTTGATGCCAAGCGTGTCTTCGCGGCCTGCGCAGAGAATGATGTTGCGGTTGAAATCAATTCGCGGCCGGAGCGCCAGGATCCGCCGGATGAATTGATCCAACTCGCCCTCGACGCCGGCTGCCTCTTCAGCATCGACAGCGATGCACATGCGCCCGGACAATTGGACTTCCTGCAGTACGGCGCGGAACGCGCCGAGCGGAACGGGGTGCCGGCGGAGCGCATCATCACAACCTGGCCGCTGGCCGATTTGTTAGCCTGGACTCGAGCCAAACGGTCTTAAAGCGGAAACCCCCGCGAGTGGCGGGGGTTTTGTTTCGTACTAGCCTGGTCAGCTGTACCAGAACCAGTGCGGCGGGCTCCACATCGGAGGAACCTGGTGTCCGTTGAATGATCCGCAGACCGAGCAGGAGTAGCTGACACTGGCTGGAATCAGGTCACGTCCTTCGGCGGAAACGCGGGCCGGAACAAAGTCCTCGTAGATCAGGAACTCGTCGGTTCCACACCGTTCACACCACGGCATTGCACTGTCTCGTTCGGCCAACTGGCCGGTTGAAGGCCGCGTGGTACTTCGATGGTCCGGATTGATAATCGTCATTGTTTGTCCACCGTCCAACCGCGATACTTTTGGTAAGCAGCAACTAAGGTGACTTAGTTAAGGTTCCATAACGATACCGTTGGAATTCGAATAACGGAAGTTCTCCGTATCGTAAATCGCGCGGATTGGTCCCGATCTCGGCAGAATTAGCGCTATGACCCGATCACGATCCCGCTCCGCTTCCGCCCTTCCCGAGTCGCAGCGCAGTAGCCTTCTGCGCGCGCTGGGTGAGAGTGACGACGTCACGGTTTTCGTGGACGGCACCGCGGTGAAGCTTCCGGGCGAGGTGCGCGACGCCGTCGTCGACCTCTTACAGCGAATGGCGGCCGGCGATGCGGTCACCGTCGCGTCCGTCGCGGACACCCTCACCACCTCCCAGGCGGCTGAAGCCGCTGGAATCTCCCACACCTACCTTCGAAACCTGACGGACGCCGGCGTCATCCCAGTGGAATACCGCGGAACCCACCGCCGCATCCGCCGTGAAGCGATCGAGGAGTGGCTCGCCGGCCAGCGACGATCGGGGAGCGAACAGCTGTGACTTGCGCCACCTGCGATCCTCGTATCCTGTACTTATCAGGCTCCACCTAGCGCAACCGGCCACAAGCCGGTTCTGACCGAGGGAGAGAAAACCGTGATCATCGGTGTTCCCAAAGAAGTGAAAAACAACGAGTTCCGCGTGGCTATCACGGCCTCCGGCGTCCATGAGCTCCGTACCCACGGACATACTGTCCTGGTGGAGAAATCTGCCGGTGTCGGTTCCAACATCACCGATGAAGAGTACGTAGAGGCGGGTGCCGAGATCGTCGGATCCGCCGACGACCTGTGGTCGCGGGCTGAGATGGTGATGAAGGTCAAGGAGCCGATTGCTGAGGAATACCCCCGTTTCCGTGAGGGCCTGATCCTGTTCACGTACCTCCACCTCGCGGCCGAGCCGAAACTGACACACGCGCTGCTGGAAGCAGGCGTCACCGCCGTCGCCTATGAGACAGTTCAGGACGGAAGGGCACTGCCCCTCCTGGCGCCGATGTCAGAGGTCGCAGGCCGGCTCTCGGTGCAGGTCGGCGCACAGGTGATGACCGCGCCGTCGGGCGGTCCCGGCTTGCTCCTGGGAGGCGTGCCTGGCGTACGGCCGGCCAAGGTGGTGGTGCTTGGCGCGGGCGTTGCCGGCACCAATGCCACTGCCATGGCGGTAGGAACAGGAGCTGATGTCACGGTACTGGACATCAACATTGCGCGTTTGCGTGAACTGGACGCGCTTTATGCGGGCCGGATCAAGACCATCATCTCGAATGCTTTCGAAATCGAGCGGGCCGTGCTCGATGCGGACCTCGTGATCGGGTCGGTGCTCATCCCCGGAGCGCGGGCGCCGAAGCTGGTCACCAACAGCATGGTTGCGCGCATGAAGCCGGGCAGCGTGCTGGTGGACATCGCCGTCGACCAGGGCGGCTGCTTTGAAGATTCCCACGTCACAACGCACGAGGACCCCACCTTTACGGTGCACCAGTCGCTCTTCTACTGCGTGGGCAACATGCCCGGTGCCGTTCCGAACACGTCCACCTACGCCCTGACCAACGTCACCCTGCCGTATGCGGTGGCCCTCGCCGACCGCGGCGTTCGGGAGGCGTTTGAGACCATGCCCGCACTGGCCCACGGACTGAATATCGCGGGTGGTGCGGTGACGCACCGTTCGGTTTCAGAAGCACACGGCCTGGAGCTCAATGAGGATTGGCGGCAGCTGGTTTAGCCTGCCTGGAGCGAGTGCGCCTTCTCGATGATCCGGTGCGCGCGCAGGCTGTCGACCGGATCCACCGGTACCGGGCCGCCGTCCTGCAGTGCTGATGCCAGCAGGTCATAGAAGGCGGGATAGTTGCCCTTCTCGGTGGGCAACTTGGTTGCTTCATGATCGAAGCCGAGCAGGCCCCAGGCCAGCCTGTCCTCCACCCCGTATCCGGGGTCGGTGGGCAGCATCCCGGCGTCGACGGCGGCCTCCTGCACATCCGTGCCCCATTTCGTGTAGGCGGAAGCGGACCCGGTGACCCGGAAGCGGGGGGCCGCTTGCGGGGCAAGGGTATTCATCCAGAGGTGACTGATCACCCCTGACGCGTGGCGAAGGGCGAGGAACACGTCGTCGTCCGGCCCCTCCTGCTCCCGGTGCGCTGCCCTTTCGGCGTGCACAAGTTCGGCATCGCCGAAGAGCTGCAGCGCCTGGTCGATCAGATGCGGCCCGAGGTCAAACAGGATTCCCCCGCCTTCCGCCGGTCCTGCACTTGCCTTCCAGGGCTTGGTGACCAGCGGCTTGTAAGTCTCCATACGTGACTCGAACCGTCGAACGGTGCCCAGCCTGCCTTCCTCCAGCAGCTTCCGGACGGTCAGGAAGTCGCCGTCCCAGCGGCGGTTCTGAAACACGGTCAGCAGCTTGTCCTCTTCGCGCGCCAGGTTGATGAGCCGCTCGCCATCTGCCGCGCTCACCACAAAGGGCTTGTCGACAACGACGGCGACCCCCAGCCTCAAGGCCTGCTCTGCCAGTTGCGTGTGGCTGCTCGGAGGAGTGCTGACGATCACCAGGTCGAAGTCGCCTATCTTTCCCCAAAGGTCATCGACCGTCCGAAAGATCCGCGCATTGGGGTAGCGCTCCTCCACCTGCGCGATGCGGTCGTCATTTGACGTAACGACTCCGTTGAGCACGTAGCGGGGATTCGAGTTCACGAACGGAGCGTGAAAAACCCGGCCTCCCAAGCCGAACCCGATGAGCGCGGTGCGTATCTCTCCCATGTTCCAACCCTAGGTGCCCAAGCGATTGTCCTGACAGCCAGCGGTGTTTTCAGCCGAATTTGTAGGGTTGCCGCGCCGTAATATGATCGTGGATCGGTCAAGCAGCGGCCTCTGAATCCTCGCACCCAAGGACACCATGGCCAGCCCGTTGGACCCGACCGCCTCCTCCCATTCCGTTTCTGCCGCCCACCTTGTACCTGGCGTCCAGACGCCCGGCAATGCGCCGGTGGACACCCAGTCAACACGTCTCATGCTTACGACGGCGGCGCACTTCATCCAGCAGCACCTTGAGTCTGAACTCGCTGGCCTCGGCCTCACCCCACTCGGCCTCTCCGTGCTCAGTGGTCTGGCCGAACTGCCTGGAGCATCGGCACCGGCGCTGGCCAGCCAGTGCCTGCTGTCAGTTCCAACAACGGAGGGAACACTCGCGGAGCTCGAGGTCCCCGGCTTTGTAGCAGCGGCTGCGGGTGAGTATTCCCTGACCGGAGCCGGGCGCGCGGTCCTTACCGAAGCCCGGAAGCTTGAGGACGACCTGTTCGCGGAGAAAAGCACGACCCTGCGTCTGGAGCTGAGTGCCCTGATCAGCAGGTTGCGTGACGGAGGCGTCCTCGACGCGAAGTAGGCGGCAGCGTCAGCGCCACAGGTTGTCCGCCCATGCCGCGTCCCGCAGGTAATCACGTGCAGCGCCCACTTCCCACAGTTCACCTTGGGAGGCGATCACGCCCATTCCACGTAGGTTTTCGACGGTATCCGGCGAACAGCCGAGGGCTTCGCTGAGGTCCTGCTCGTCAGCGGCGAGAATGACGTCCTTGTTGTGTGCCATGCTGGACTTTCCTTTCCCGTCCTGGTCTGACGACGGTGCGTGTGGGAGGGTCAATTCCGGTTGAACAATTCCCGCTCGCGTTCAGCGCTCCAAGTCCGGGCATAAAGCCCCAGTACTGCTTCCTCGCGGGAAGTAAACCCGAGTCGGTTCAAGGTCATGTGTGCCTGGTGCACCGTCAGATGCTGGGCGCTGCGGCTCACGCGGGCTTTGTCTGCCCGGTAGAGGTAAGTATCGATTGCACGGAACCAGCGCCTGCGCCAGTTGTGAACCGCGGATTCGGCAGCCGTCGCAGCCATGAGGCCCTGGAAAGCCGGCGCCTTGGCGCTGACCTGGTTGGCCATCGCCTCCCGGACTGCCTGACCCCTGGTTCCAAGGTCTGGGGTGCAGGTCTTGAGATGGCTATCCCAGTAATAGTCCCAGGAGATCCGCCGGCGGTCCGGCCAGCTGGCGGAGCGGGGTCCCTTCACCATGCTGCGGGCGGAGTCAAAGAGAAGGAGTGAGGCAAACGCCGAGCGGTTATGCATTTTCGCGAAGCGTTGGGTGCCCCAGGCAGCAAGTTCGGAGGAAAGCTCAAATACTTCCTCTGCCAACTGCAGCCCTTCGACGCCACCGTACTTGAAAAGTTCGGCCTCAAGCTGGGGATCAGCTTCCTCTACCCCACGCAGGTAATAGCCGTTCGTTGCCGGGGTTGATACGGACTGTCTGGACTGCAAGGAAGCGAGGGAGCACTCGTTCCGCTTCAGCAATACCCGATGGACTGCCTGCAGGCGATCGATGGTGGCGGGTTCGGCGAGGATGTGCAGACGCACCTGAACCGCAGTCGGTTCCACACTTCGCGTGTAGAACCATCGGTCGGCTCGCAGTACGCGGGCCTGCGCCACCAGCGGGGTAACCAGGTCTCCGATGATGCCGTCCGCTACATCGAAGCCGCCTGCTTGAGTGGAGAGATGCCACCATTGAGTGCCGCTTGCTGTTCGTGAGGCGGTTCGAACTGCAGCCAGCTGACTCATGGGATCCTTCCTTCAGGCTTTGGTTACACCCGCTGGGGCGAGTCTTGGGTTGATTCGCGCTCCACTGCGTCGGGGAACCGAACCGTTGAGGGGCTTATGACTACTTGGGCCAGTCCCAGCTAGCGGAGATGGTCTTCGGCCAGTCCCAGCTCGCTGCCCCGACAGCAGGAGTTGCGGGCGCAAGAGCTGCTGCTGCGACAAGGAGGCCGGCGGCTGCGCCGATGATCTTCTTCATTTAGACGTTCCCTTCCGTCAGGTTCAAGAGACGCGGTCCCGCTCTCCGTCGAGCCGGTGAATCCAGCATCTGTGCCGGAGGCTGAGCTTGTCCAGCTGGGGAGATGCCCTATTCAGGACATGGCCTAATGAGGACAGGAGCACAAAAAGGCACGGCGCGCGGGGGGCTCCCGAGTGGTTACCAAAGCGCGTAGTTCCGCTATTTAACTGCGATGAGTCGCGAGATTCAGTGCTGCCTGGAGGTGTGTGTCATTAATAGGACATGTCATGTTTTTACACGGCGGTTTCAGGGGTAGAAATCGCGCAGCCGGACAGCCGGCTGATACGGCGTCTGTTCGCCGGTGGGTAGGCTACCCCTAATACGGCGGATCCCGGGAAGGAAACCCGATGCTCGACGGCTTATCCATTGAGCTATATCGCTACGCAGTGGGCCATCCAGGCTGGAGCAGGCCTGAAGCCTCGGAGGCGCTTGGGTACACCCTACGGGAGATCGACTCGGCGATGGAAGCGCTGGTTCAACGGAAGCTTCTCAGCGAACAGGGTGACTCCAGTCAGGGGTTTGTGGCGGTCTCGCCTGACGTTGCCCTCGCCGACCTGGTTGATGCCGACGAGCGGGCCGTGCAGGATCTGAAGGCCCGCATAAGTGCGCGGAGAAGGGAACTGTCAACTCTCGTTCCCACCTACCTGGAAGCGCGGAAGAACGTCATCACGAGTTCGTCTGTGGAGACCCTTGAGGATCCGCATCTCATCCACCGCGTATTGATAGATTACGGGCGGGACGTCACCGAGAAGGTTCTCATCGCCCAACCGGGACAAGGGTCGACGGCGGACGTTCAGGAAGAAAATATCCGCAAGGATCTGGAGTTGCTTGGCCAGGGCGTTGAGCGCAAGACGCTCTACGACATCAGCACGCGGGACCATGTGCCTACGCGGAAAGCGGTCGCTGCCATCACGGCAGGCGGAGGGAAGTTCGGCGCCCTGCCCCGCGTCCCCCTCCGTATGCTGATCTTCGACCGGAAGCTCGCCCTCGTGGCTCGGCAACTGAGGCATGATGACAAAGCAGCCCTGGTGGTGCGCGATCCCCATCTCATCCACATCTTCACCCAGCTATTCGAGTTCGCCTGGGAGCTGAGCGAGCCGTTCCTGGTGGACGACCAAACAGCATCGCCGTTGAACAGCACGCAGAAGGCCATCCTGAAGGGCCTCGCAGCAGGTTATTCCGATGAGGTGATTGCCCGGCGGCTGGATATCAACGTCCGCACGTGCAGGCGGCACATTGCCGGGATGCTTGATGCGCTCAACGCTGAAAGCCGGTTCCAGGCCGGTTACAAGGCTCATCAGGCCGGCTGGATATAGACAACATTCGTTGCCCCTTAGACAACCGGCCCCTTAGACTCGAGGCGTGACTTCTCAGGACGAACTGGAATCGACACAGCTCCCCGCGGAAACTGAAGCCGCCCTCGAACGCGCCGTAGAGTCAGCTCACCGGCACGAGCTGCTGTTTTCGGAGCGCGCAGCCAATATCAAGCAGTCGGCAGTGCGGGACGTCTTCGACATCTCCATTCGTCCGGGGCTCGTCTCGCTCGCAGGTGGCAGCCCCTACTTGAAGTCGCTACCCCTTGATGACCTGGGGCGTACAGCCGAGCGCATCATTGCCGAGCACGGCCTCGAGGCCCTGCAATATGGCGGCGGGCAAGGCATGGAGCGGCTGCGCCAGCAGATCTGCGACGTAATGGCCGCCGAAGGGATCCTCGACGCCGACCCGGCCGACGTCGTCGTAACCACCGGTTCCCAGTCAGCACAGGACGTTGCGGCGAAAGTGTTCTGCGACCCCGGCGACGTGGTCCTCTGTGAAGACCCCACCTACGTGGGGGCGCTGAACACCTTCGAGGCCTACCAGGTCGACGTGCAGGCAATCGAGATGGATGAGGAAGGCCTCGATCCGCACCGCCTGGAGCAACGCATCAAGCAGCTGCTGTCCGAGGGCCGCCGGATCAAACTGCTCTATACGATCCCGAGCTTCAACAACCCCAGCGGAATCACCATGGCTGCCGAGCGCCGGCAACGGATTGTGGAGATCTGCCGCGAGAACAACATCCTGATCGTCGAGGACAACCCCTACGGCCTCCTGCGGTTCGACGGCAACCCCCTGCCGCCCATGCGCGCCGGACACCCTGACGACGTCCTCTACCTCGGATCGTTCTCGAAGATCTTCGCTCCAGGCGTCCGCCTCGGATGGGCCCTCGTGCCGCGCCACCTCCACCGACGGTTCTACCTCGCCTGTGAGGCCGTGGTTCTTTGCCCGTCTCCGCTCACGCAGATGCTGGTCTCCGCCTACCTGGCCGAGTACGACTGGCAGGGCCACCTGGTCAAGACCCGTGAACTGTACAGCGAGCGCTGCGCGTCGATGCTCAGCGCCCTGGGACAGCACCTGCCCGACGGCGCGTCATGGACCCGCCCGGACGGCGGATTCTTTGTCTGGGTGACACTGCCGCAGGGAGTGGACACCTACCCTCTGCTCTACCAAGCGATCGACGCCGGCGTCGTCTTCATCCCCGGGGCGGCCTTTACCCCCTCGGATGAACCCTCCAACAAGCTGCGGCTTGCTTTCAGCGCAGTGTCGCCCGAGGAGATCGAGGAAGGCATCCGCCGGCTGGCCCCCATCCTGCGCGCCGCCATCGAGGAGCGCTCCTCCCGGAACTGACGCATCAGTCCAGGAGGAGTGCCGGCTCCTCAAGGATCGAGGCGACATCAGCCATGAAGCGGGCACTGAGGTCGCCGTCGACCACGCGGTGGTCGAAGGACCCACCAAGGGTGGTGATCCAGCGCGGAATGACCTCGCCGTCGAGCACCCACGGCTTCTGCTTGATCGTGCCGAACGCCACGATCGCCACTTCGCCCGGATTGATGATGGGCGTTCCGGTATCGATTCCCAATGCACCGATATTGGTGATGGTCAGGGTGCCGCCCTGCATCTCAGCGGGCTGCGTCTTCCCGGCGCGGGCCCGCGTTGCAAGCTCGTTGAGCGCCAAAGCAAGCTCCCGCAGGGAAAGGTCCTGGGCATCCTTGATGTTCGGCACCATGAGGCCCCGCGGCGTAGCGGCGGCAATACCCAGGTTCATGAAGTGCTTCACCAGGATCTCCTGGTCGGTCCACGTGGCATTGACCGACGGGTTGCGAGCCGCCGCCCAGATGACCGCCTTGGCCAGAATCAGGAGTGGCGAAACCCGGATGCCCTCGAAGTCCCGCGACGTCTTCAGGCGCTTCACGAACTCCATGGTGCGCGAGGCATCCACGTCAACGAAGATGCTGACGTGTGGAGCCGTGAACGCGCTCTCGACCATCGCGCGGGCGGTAGCCTTGCGCACACCCTTCACCGGGATGCGCTCGATCCGCTCCTCCTGCGGGCGGGCCGGCGAACCCCAGAAACCGGGGGCCTGGTCCTTCTCCGCGTCACGCTGTGCCTGGTAGCTCAGGAGGTCCTGCTTGGTGACCTCCCCGGAGACGCCGGTGGCCGGAACGTCCGCCAGGTCAATGCCGAGGTCACGGGCGGCCTTGCGGACCGGGGGCTTCGCCAGGGCGCGTCGTGCCGGCCCGGACGCTGGCGCGGGGGTGCCGGGGGCCGGCACTTCGGCGACTTTCCCAGCCAACGGGGCGGGCGCCGTCGTCGTTGGGGTGGCGGCGGAGGGCACGGCGGGGATGCGGAGTCCGCGGTCCTTGCGAGGACGGCGCCGGGCGGCGTCGGCTTTCGGGCCGGTGCCCACGAGCGGTGCGCTCTCTCCAGCTGACGACGGCGAAGCGTCCGCCGGCGGCGGGGTCACCAGTTCTCCGGGGATGTGATCGTCCGACGGCGGATTGTCGACAGTATTTCCGGAGGCATCGGCGGCGTTGTCGGACACCGAAATGATGGGTGTTCCCACCTCCACGGTCTCGCCCTCTTGGACGAGCAGTTCGGCGACTGTCCCCGCATAGGGCGAGGGCAGTTCCACCAGCGACTTGGCGGTTTCGATCTCCACGATTATGTCGTTGACCTTGACCGTGGCGCCCGGCTGGACCTGCCACCGAACGATTTCGGCCTCGGTAAGGCCCTCGCCGACGTCGGGAAGGTTGAAGGTGTTCAGCGTCATGGGAGTCCTTCTAGTAGGCCAGCACCGTATCGAGGGAGTGCAGGATGCGGTCGATGTCCGGAAGGTAATGCTCCTCCGTCCGCGCCGTGGGATAAGGCAGATGGAAACCGCCCACGCGAGCCACGGGCGCTTCCAGCGACAGGAAAGCCCGCTCGGTCACGCGGGAGGCGATCTCGCCGCCGATTCCGCCGAACGTCGGAGCCTCGTGCGCCACAATCAGCCGCCCGGTTTTCACTACCGACCGGGTGACCGTGTCGAAATCGATGGGCGAAATGGACCGCAGGTCGATGACTTCAACGCTTGCGCCGTCGTCGGCCGCTGCATTGGCGGCAGCGAGCGCAACCGGAACCAGCGGACCATACGCCACGATGGTGGCGTCGCTTCCCTCACGCAGCACTTCGGCCTGGAAGGGGCTCGACGGAACGGCTGCATCGTCAACCTCTCCCTTCAGCCAGTAGCGGCGCTTCGGCTCAAAGACGATGACCGGATCGGCGCACGTGACGGCCTGCTGGATCATCCAGTAGGCGTCGTGGGGGTTGGACGGCGTGATGATGCGCAGGCCGGCGGTGTGGGCGAAGAGCGCTTCAGGCGACTCCGAATGGTGCTCCACGCTGCCGATTCCCCCGCCGTAGGGGATGCGAATGACAACAGGCGCTGTGAGGAGTCCGTCGCTGCGTGCATGGATTTTGGCCAACTGGGTGGTGATCTGGTTGAACGCCGGGAAGACGAACCCGTCGAACTGGATCTCGCAGATGGGGCGGTAGCCGCGCAAGGCCAGGCCGATCGCCGTCCCGATGATCCCCGATTCCGCAAGCGGCGTGTCAACGACACGGTCCGCCCCGAACTCTGCCTTCAGCCCTTCCGTGACGCGGTAGACACCGCCGAGGTCGCCGATGTCCTCACCCATGAGCAGCGCGGTGGGGTGGGCATTGAGGGCGGCCCGCAGGCCTTCGTTGATTGCCTTGGCAATGGTCATGACGGCCATTAGTGCGCCCCTGCCTGCGTCTCGAAACCTGCCTCGTAGTCCTTCCAGGCCTGTAGCTCCTCCTGAAGGAGCGGGTGCGCTTCCGCGTACGTGGTCGCGAAGCGGTGCTCGAGCCCTGGCGCTTCCATGGAAAGCACGGCGGCGCGAAGACCTGCCGCGAGCTCGACTGCCTCCTGCTCCAGGCTCTCGAAAAAGTCCTCCCCAACGCCTGAATTGCGCAACCGCCGCTCCACGCGCGTCAACGGATCGCGCGACACCCACTGCTCCTCATCGGCGGCAAGCCGGTACTTGGTGGGGTCATCAGCCGTTGTGTGCGCGCTCATCCTGTAGGTGAAGGCCTCGATGAGGACCGGCCCGCCACCATTCCGCGCCCGTTCGAGGGCCCACCGCGTGACCGCTTGGACTGCGAGCACGTCATTACCGTCCACGCGGATGCCGGGGAAGCCGTACCCGTGTGCACGGTGGGCCAGCGGAACCCGCGACTGGACTTCCGTTGGAACCGAAATGGCCCAGTGGTTGTTCTGACAGAAGAACACAACGGGCGCATGGAACGACGCCGCGAACACCATGGACTCGTGAACGTCGCCTTCCGAACTGGCACCGTCACCGAAGTACGCCATGGTTGCGGCTTTGGGAAGGGCCTCCTCGGCGCGCTGGTCCCGCTGCATGCCCATCGCGTACCCAACCGCGTGCAGGCACTGTGCCGCAAGGACAAGCGTGTAGAGGTGGAAGTTGGAATCCTTGGGGTTCCATCCTCCGTTCGTGGTGCCCCTGAAAAGCTTCAGGAGATCCGAATGCGCCACACCGCGGGTAACCGCGACGCCGTGCTCCCGGTAGGTGGGAAACGCATAGTCCTGCGGGAGCATAGCTCTACCGGACCCGATTTGGGCTGCCTCCTGGCCACGCATCGGCACCCAGAGCGCCAACTCCCCCTGCCGCTGGAGGGCTGTTGCTTCCTGATCGAACCGACGGATCAGGTACATATCGCGGTAGAGCGCGGCAAGCTCATCCTCCGCCGGAGCGAACCCGCCGAAGTCTGACTGCCGGAGCTCACCGTCCGCCGTGAGCATCTGCACCATCCCGGAAGGATCCCGCGCGAAATCCGGTAGATGGCGCGCATCGGACTGCTCCTCGGCGTCAAACTCGGCGGCCGGAAGGCGCGGTGTTCCCATACTCTGGTCCCTCACAGGTAATATTCCGAATGAAGCATAAACAGGGCGCCTCCATGCACTAAGGTGCATGCGCCTCGTTAAAGAGTAGCGAGGACGCTGCCCCGCACCTAGTTCTTCGGGGTTCCAGGGGCCCCGTGCTCCTCCACGAACGCCCTGCATAGCGCGATAAAGCGTGAGTTCGCCTCTGGTTCTCCGATGCTGACCCGGATGCCCTCCACCCCGAACGCGCGCACCGAAAGCGCCTGCTGATCGGCGAGCGCGGCGAATTCAGGAGTGGTGTCGCCGAGTTCCAGCCAGATGAAGTTCCCCTCGGCCTCCGGAACCTCCCAGCCGCATCCGCGGAGCGCTTCGACTACCCGGGTACGTTCGTCGACGATGGCCTGAACCCGCTCCCGGACCTCCTCGATGTGCCTTAACGAGGTGATGGCCGCGTGTTCGGCGATCTGCGAGACGGCAAAAGGAGTGGCGCTGACCCTGAGGTGCTGGGTAAGTGCCGGCTGTGAGATTGAATAACCCACCCGAAGGCCGGCAAGTCCGTGCGCCTTCGAAAAGGTCCTCAGCACCACGAGGTTGGGGTAGTCCCGATAGAGCTGAATCCCGTCAACCGCCCCGGGCTTCCGGACGAATTCGACATATGCCTCATCAAGCACCACCACCACATGAGACGGAACGCGCTCAAGGAAGCCGCGGACCTGATCGTCTGTCAGGGCCGGTCCGGTCGGGTTGTTCGGCGTGCACAGGAGGATTACGCGGGTACGTTCAGTGATCGCATCCGCCATTGCGTCAAGATCGTGTGCAGAGTCGGGCAAGAGCGGAATCTGTACGCCCATTGCGCCGGCCAGTCCAACGCAGATGGGGTACGCCTCGAAGGAGCGCCAAGGGTAGATTACTTCGTCCGGCGCGTCATAGTCGTTCTGCCCCGCGAAGGCAGCGAGGATCTGGTTCAGGGCGCCCAGGCTACCTGCCCCGGTGACAATGTCCTCGGGAGGAACGCCCAGGAAAGCGCCCAGCTCCCCTCGCAGTGCTGTGGTGAGAGGGTCAGGGTACCGGTTGACCGCAGTCTGGTTCCCGATTGCTTCAAGCACTGCAGGCAGCGGGGGAAGCGGATTCTCGTTAGAGGAGAGCTTGTAGCTCCTAAGCCCCTCAATCACTACAGGCGGCTTCCCGGCGGCGTAACGCGGCAGGCGTCCCAGGACACTGCGCGGGTGGATGCCGACGGCTTCGTTGCCTGCAATGTCCCCAGCAGTTTCGTCCGCAATGTTGATGGGCTTGTCCGGTGCACTCATGGGCTCAAGCGTACTGGCGAAGCGCCGGCACCGGGCTTCAACGTGATGCTGAACCGCTGGGCTCCTACCGGCGGGATTGTGCGAGCATGTTGACATGCTTCGGTTCATTGTGAGGGTTGGAATCAATGCAGTTGCCCTGTGGGTTGCTTCCTGGCTGTTGCCGGGAATTGAGATCGGCTCGGAGGCCGCGGTGGAGGCTTCCGGCAATGACGCCGTGGGGAACGTGCTTTCCTACAGTTTTGTTGGCCTCATATTCGGCCTTGTCAACGCACTGGTCCGCCCGATCGTCTCGTTGCTTTCCCTTCCCCTCACCATCCTGACGCTGGGCCTCTTCACGATCATCATCAACGCGGCCATGCTGATGCTGACCTCCTGGCTCACGTCCTTCACTCCGATCGGCTTCACCGTGAACGACTTCTTCTGGACCGCGATCCTGGGCGCGATCATCATCAGCCTGGTTTCCATGGTTGTCGGAGCGGTCACAGGAACGAAGCGTTAGTCTTCGCCCTCGGCGCAGATCTCGGCCCCGGGGCCTGCGGGGAGCCCGGGCCCTGTGGGACTCCGGGGCTCTGCTGCCCGCCAGGATGTCCTGAGCCGATAAGGGGTGGACGGGTCACCTCGAAGACGTGGCGTTTTGCGGATGCGCCGGCCACAGCGGAACCCAGTGCGGACGTGATAGGCACCAATGAGGGATGGTCACTGGCATCGACTGCCCGAGCCCCTTCCTGGTAGCTGCCCAAACGGTGGGAAGCACCCAGAAGGGGCTGCTCTCCTACCGGCGGTTCAACGTTGTGGTCGAGAACAACGGAAACCTGATTTGTGCGGTCCTGAGCAGGTCGAGGATCGAGGTTTGGGATGGCATCTTCCTCATGGGCAAGGTGGAGGTAGAGCGTTTCCTCCGCGGTTGCTTCAAGGCTTACGGGTGACCCCGCCGTCACGACCATCTCAACGGAGTACTTCTCCTGAAGAGGACCGCTGTTGGCCAGGTTCATGGCATGCATCCCGCCCTGGCTGTATCCCAGCAGGATGACGTTGGCGCCCTGCTCGGCGCCCACCTGTTCGAGCGCACGAACCGCCGCGTCGTTGACATGCTCGCTCTGTCCCAGCGCGGCCTCGCCGATTCCCACGGGGCTGAATGGATTCTCCCAACTTGTGTCCTCTGTACCTGGAATCACGACTACATAGGACGCCCCCGTTTCCCGGTTCACCTCGATCACCTCCAGTGCTGCTCCCGGTTCAGCACCGGCGTGTGCCGCCTGTTCCAGCAGATTGTCCACCGTGCCGTCCAGCTCCGTCTCCTCTGTCCTCGTGTGCTGCAAGGAAAGCGGCGGCGAGATGAAGGGCAACGAGAGTTCCTGGCTGCTGCGGGCACGACCCACAACCTCAGATACAAGCGCTTCCGTCAGCTCATATCCGAAACGGCTCAGCCGGATCTTGTCCGCGACGCCAACAAGTTCGGAGCTGTCCTGGGCTATGCGCTGCCGTACTGCACCGAGTCCCTCGAGTGCAGCGACCCCCGAAGATGCCGCGATTCCCGGGAATGCCGGAAACGCCCCATTCAATGTTGTCTGAAGCGAGCCCAACTGTGCATCTATCAGGGAGACGCTGCCCTCGATTCGCCTCAGTTCCGCAGCAGCTTCATCGACGATGTGCGCTCCCTTGTCCAGCTCCTCCCACTGGAATCGGATTCCGCCTGCGCCTCCGGTGATGGAGGCGATTCCCGGCACGTCCACCGGAGTGAGAACGGGCGCCAGATCCTGCTGCCAGCCCATCAGCCGAGCGCCCGCTGATTCTCGGCTTGAGCAAGAGCGCCTCCATAGGCTTCCACCGATAAGGCTGCTTCCCTCAACGCCGCTGCTGTTGCCGCCAGCATCGCCCCCCGTTCTGCAAGATAGCCGGAGAAGTTGCGCCCAGCGGGGGACTGCCAGTCCAGGTACTCAGCCCCCCGAAGCCTGTTCCGCACCGCGTCGATGGCTTCTGAGTGCATGTGCAGCTGCCTTGCGAAGCCAGCTACCAAGTCAAGGGATTCCTGCCCTTCAGTCAGGGCCGCCGGCACCCGGGAGTACATGTCCCAACCTCTTCCACTGGTTTTTGTTTCCCTTGAAACGCTAGGTCCCAGCATCCGGTGAGGCGCACGCATCCCTTGCTATGTGCAAAACCCTCTGCGGATCGAGACCCTGAGCGGAAGGTCATGCAAGTAGGAATGGGTGGCGGCCGTGGAATGATTGGTCCTATGCCACACACACCTTCTTCCCGGGTAAACCTTGCGTCCGTTCTGTTCCACCAGGGTGAAAACCAGGTCCCCATCGCCCTGGGACCGCTGGACGGAAGGTACCGCCCGGCAGTTGCTCCCCTGGTCGACTACCTGTCGGAGGCGGCGCTCAACCGTGACCGCGTCCACGTGGAAGTGGAATGGTTCATTCATCTGACGCGCAATAACGTTCTTCCGGGGACGGCACCGCTCACCGCTGAACAGGAAGCCGCCCTTCGCGAGATCGTCACCTCATTCGACGGAACCGCAGTCAGCGAACTTGCCGAGATCGAGCGGGTCACCGTTCATGACGTCAAAGCCGTGGAGTACTTCATCGGTAGCCGCCTCGAGGCAATCGGCATCAGTCACCTGAAGGCGCTCGTACACTTCGGCTGCACGTCCGAAGACATCAACAACCTGTCCTACGCGCTCGGGGTCAAGGGCGCCGTTGAGAATATCTGGCTCCCGGCAGCATCGGCACTCGTTGACCAGGTGAAGACCATGGCGGAAGAAAGCCGTTCCGTTCCGATGCTCTCGAGGACTCACGGCCAGCCGGCAACCCCAACCACCCTTGGGAAGGAACTCGCCGTCGTAGCGCATCGGCTGAGCCGCCAGTTGGAGCGGATCCGCCGCACGGAGTACCTCGGGAAAATCAACGGCGCCACCGGAACATTCGCCGCCCATGTGGCCTCGGTACCGGGTGCTGACTGGCAAGGAATTGCACGCGACTTTGTGGAGGGTCTGGGCCTGACCTGGAATCCCCTGACCACCCAGATCGAGTCACACGACTGGCAGGCGGAACTGTACGCCGATGTAGCCCGTTTCAACCGGATCCTGCACAACTTCTGCACGGACGTCTGGAGCTACATCTCGATCGGCTACTTCGCCCAGATTCCGGTGGCGGGGGCCACCGGTTCCTCCACCATGCCGCACAAGGTGAACCCCATCCGCTTCGAGAATGCCGAAGCAAACCTCGAGATCTCGTGTTCGCTCCTGGATGTCCTCGCCGCCACTCTGGTGACCTCCCGCTGGCAGCGCGACCTCACCGACTCCTCCTCGCAGCGCAACATCGGTGTGGCCTTCGGGCACTCGCTGCTGGCCATCTCCAATGTGTCGAAAGGCCTGGAGCGACTTAATGTTGCAGAGTCGGTGCTTGCCGAGGACCTCGACGCGAACTGGGAAGTGCTGGGCGAGGCGATCCAGATGGTCATGCGGGCAGAGGCGATCGCCGGCACACCCGGCATGGAGGATCCGTACGAAAGGCTGAAGGACCTCACGCGCGGCCACAGGGTAGATGCAGCCCGGATGCGGGAATTCGTGCTCGGATTGGGGCTGTCAAACGAAGCGCAGGAGCGCCTGCTCGCTTTGACTCCCGCGAGCTACACGGGCATCGCGGACACCCTGGTGGACCACCTCAGCTAAGACAGGGCGCAGCGCCCGGAAGGACGGGGTCCCTCGATGGCAGGGGTATTGATCGGCTTTGCCATCGTGGGCGCCGTCATCTTTGTGGGGTATCTGGCCGGTCGCTTTGAACTTGCGGGCCGGGACGCAGGCAGCGTCCTTAGCCGTACGGCGTTCTTCATCACCAACCCGGCCCTGCTGTTCACCATCCTCGCGACGTCGGATTTGGAGGCGGTTTTCTCCGCCTTCGCACCGATCGCGCTACTGGCCGCGGTGTCCTCCGCCCTCGTCTATGTTTTGCTGAGCCGGATCTGGTTCCGGCGTCGAGCTGCGGAAACGGCAGTCGGAGCAATGACGAGCTCTTTCGTCAATGCCAACAACATCGGTATCCCGCTAGCCGTTTATGCGCTGGGGGATGCAACACCGGTGGCGCCCGTTCTCCTGGTGCAGCTGCTCCTCCTCGTTCCCTTCTACCTAGGATTCCTGGACATCGCCTCCGGTGGGAAGGCATCGTTCACGCGTATTGCCACACAGCCGGTGCGGAACCCAATGATCATCGCTTCCCTGCTAGGTGTGCTCGTAGCGCTGACCGGCGTCGAAATTCCCGAGCCGGTGTACGAGCCGCTGGTCCTGCTTGGCGGCGCCGCTGTTCCGCTGGTTCTGCTTGCCTTCGGGATGTCCTTGCGGGGCAGTCGTCCCCTGGGGGCCCGGGACGTGCGCACTGAGGTGATCGTCGCAACGCTGATCAAGACGCTGCTCATGCCCCTGATCACCTATCTGTTGGCCCGATTCGCGTTCGGCTTGGAAGGCGACCAGCTGTTCGGCGCCGTCGTGATGGCCACGCTCCCAACGGCGCAGAACACCTTCCTGTTCGCGAGCCGTTACAAGCGGGGTATCCCGCTGGCACGCGACGTGGTGGTGCTTACTTCGGCACTTTCGGTGCCCGCACTGATTGGCGTTACAGCGTTGCTAGCGTGAGGTGAGCGCCGTCGTCGTTCTGTCACGGCTGTTCCACCGCCTCAGTGAAGTAACCGCCACACGGCCATGTTCCGCCGGCAACAGGTCGAGCGCCCTGCTGATCTGCTCCCCGCTGAGCCCGCGGGCGAGCGTGATGTGCGGTACCCAGCGATCGGGCAGGCAGTTGGGGGCGATGTGTGGGACGTCACCAAGCGCCTGGTGGACTTCCCGGTGGAAGCGCATCAGCGCCGCACTGACGACGCCGAGGCGCGCCAGAACGTGCCCCCGTCCCGTCCGGAAGATCACCAGGCCCGCCACGGCCATGGGTAAGGGTAGTGAGTGCGCAATGCCGGCGAGCACCTCGTCCGCATCGGCCGGGATTGCCGGCGCTGCCAACAGGGTGATGTGCGGGCGGTTGGATTCAGCAGCATGCCGTGCCTGCGAGGGCAGGTTGGCCTCCAGGAGGGTGGCCCAGTCTGCGCGGAGACGTTCCTCCACGGAATCCTCAAGAAGAAGCTCCACACTGTCCATGCTGCTGCCGGTTCCCTACCGTTTCCGCATGACGTCAAGCACGGGAGGACCGCCATTGGTATCGTCGCTCAGGACGCCCGACGCCCCCATAGCGCAGCTGTACCACGACCCTTCCTTCCTCACTTAAATACTCGAGGTATCGCCTGGCGCTGACTCGCGAGGTACCGAGCGCTTCAGCTGTTTCCGCCGCCGACAGATCCGCGCCAACCCGTTGCAGAAGGCCTTCCACGAGGTGGAGCGTCTCTGCGCTGCACCCTTTCGGAAGGGGGTGGCCCTGTTGCCTGACCCCGAAGATTCGGTTGACATCAGCCTGTTCGGCCTCCTTCTTCATCTCGTCGAGGCTCTGATACGTCAGTTGGTAATGTTGCAGCCGCTCAAGCAGCTCATGGTCGGAAAAGGGCTTGATGAGGTAGTGAACAATGCCTCCCCGCAATGCCCTCCGCACGGTCTCCGCCTCACGCGCTGCACTGATAACTATTACATCCAGCTCCGGATAGGCTGCACGCAACTGCAGAAGCAGGTCAAGGCCGTTGATGTCCGGCAGATGAATGTCCAGGAGAACCAGGTCCGGAGGCTCCTGCCGTACCTTGATGAGAGCCTGACTCCCCGTATGTGCTACGCCGACCACCTCAAAGCCGGCGATTCTTTTGATGAAGCCGGCGTGGACCTTCGCTACCAGAAAGTCATCATCGATGATGAGCACTTTGATCATATGCGGAGGCCTACCTTCCCAGGGTCGCGACGAAGACAGCGCCGCCGTCATTGTAGAGTTGCACGTCCCCGCCGCGTTTCCGACAGACGAGGCGCACCAGCGCCAACCCGAACCCGCGATCTCTCAGGGGCTCCAGCGACGATGTTTTGGTAGAGAAACCGGGGCTGAAGATGGACTCGCTGAGTTCGGCGGGCACCCCCGGCCCTGAATCCTGTACCGTCACGGAGATGTGATCGGCCTCCTCCACCATCAGGACCTCCACAACCGGGCCCTCGAGTGCGCCAGCCGCGTCCATCGCGTTGTCGATGAGATTGCCCATGACCGTATTGACGTCCCGAGACAGTTCCTCCTCCATCTTGGACAGGGAGGACTCCTCCGAAAGCTTCAGACTGACGCCTCGCTCTGTGGCAAGACTTGCCTTCGCTATGAATAGCGCTGCCACCGCCGGGTCCTTGATGGCGGAAGTGACGTCGTCGTGCAATCGTGTCCGACTGTGGCGGACGCCCTCAACGAAACGGATCACCTCGTCATACTCACCCAGCTGTATCAGACCGGAAATGGTATGGAGGTTGTTGGCGAATTCGTGGGTCTGCGCCCTCAGCGTATTCGTAATCATGCGCGTCGCCCCAAGTTCGTCCTCAAGATTCGAGAGCTCAGTACGGTCACGAAGAGTGGTTACAGAACCGATCACACGGGATTGAGTCCTAATAGGGAGCGTATTGCAGGCAACCATCCTTCCCTCGACCAGAACCAGTTGGTCCGGCCTTGATTGATCCTGAGTGAGCATCACCCGGAGGTCGGGTGGAATGTCAAGCTTGTCCACGTTGCGGCCGATGCAGTCTGCCGGTAGATGGAGAAGCCTTCTGGCAGCGTCGTTGGCGAGAGTTATCCGGTGATCGCGATCGAGGGCGACGATGCCTTCCTTCACTCCGTAGAGGATGGCCTCCCGATGTTCGACCAGCCCTGTTATCTCATCCGGCTCCATACCGAGTGTCTGACGCTTGACGCGCCTGGCTAGCAGCAGCGAACCGGCCAGGCCGACGATGCTCGCAACGCCCAGATACGTGATCAGGCCTGGAGTTGCTTGCCCCAACCGGTCCAGAAGGGAAGGGTACCGTCGTCCAATAACTGCGATACCCACTATCTCCCCCCTTTCGTCCAGCACCGGTACATGAGCCGCGACGGATGTAGTGCCACCGAGCTTGACCAATCCCGTCCAGGATCTCCCATCGCGGACATCGCTTTCCCCCAGCTCAAGAGGCGACCCCAACTGCCCTGGATCCTGGGATGTAAGGACTGTTCCGTCGGGCTTGGTCAAGATTGCGTACTGGGATTCGGAAATAGAGCGCACCGACTCAGCCGCAGCCGGAAGGGCTGCTCCCATTCGAGGTTCAGCTGCCGGCAACAACGACCGGACAGCTGGAAGGGCCGCCAGCGTTTCGGCAGCGGCGAGCGCGCGCCTTGCCTCCACCCTTTCAACCGTCTCTGCTGACTGGGCCAGAGAGATCGCCAAGACACCAATAAGCACTGCGAAAACAATCGCAAGCTGGAGCACCAAGAACTGGCTGGCAAGAGACGTGCCCCGCCCATTCAGAAGTTTGTTGATGGGTGCCCGCTGCATGAACGCCCTTTCGAAAGCTGGAGCCCTCCACCTCTCGCTTCCAGGACCGGAAGCGGAAGGCGTGCTATCTACGGTAACCGCCCGCAGACCCTGAACAGGCATGTACTCAATGAACTCAATGTATTCAGCGAACAAAAGAGAGACACGCATCACACTCCTTCCCAAGCTTGTATTCATGCATACCTACTCAACGAAGAGGAACCCCGTGCGTCGATCCTTGAAAGCTCGCCTGCTCGCTTCAGCAGCGGGACTCGCCTTCGTAGCCTCCGGCTGCGGTGTGACCGGAGGCGACCAGAGCGCTGGTACTTCGGGTGAGGCGGGCGCCGGCCCGATCACTGACCTGCGCATACTCGTCCCCAACACAGCGGGGGGTGGGTACGACACCACAGCCCGAGTGGCAGCTAAGGTCATGGAAGAGACCGACATAGCGTCAAGCATCGAGGTATTCAACCTTGCCGGCGCCGGCGGCACGGTGGGACTTGCCCGAACGGTAAACGAGCGGGGCAATGGTGACCTAGCGATGCTGATGGGACTTGGCGTTGTCGGCGCGAGCTACGCGAACGAATCCGAAGCCAAGCTCACCGACACGACTCCTCTGGCCAAGCTCATCGAGGAGCCTGGAGCCATCATGGTCTCGAAGGATTCGCCCTATCAGACCATCGACGATCTGGTCGAAGCATGGAAGAAGGACCCCTCGCAGGTTGCGGTCGGCGGAGGTTCATCGCCGGGCGGCCCGGATCACCTCCTTCCGATGCAGCTGGCGCAGGCCGTCGGCATCGACCCCAAGGACGTAAACTTCGTGTCTTACGACGGCGGCGGTGACCTTCTTCCCGCAATCCTTGGGAACAAGCTCGGTTTCGCAGCTTCCGGCGCCGGCGAGTTCCTGGACCAGATCGCCTCCGGCGAAGTCCGGGTACTGGCGACGAGCGGTGAGGAACGGCTCGAGGGCGTCGATGCGCCTACCTTGCAGGAGTCCGATATCGACCTTGTCTTCACCAACTGGCGCGGCATCGTTGCTCCCCCTGAGGTATCCGAGGCAGACCGTGACGAACTCATAGCAGCGCTGGAAGAAATGCACGCTTCGCCCGAGTGGCAGGAAGCTCTCGAGACGAACGGATGGACCGATGCTTTCCTTACCGGCGAGGAGTTTGATGCCTTCCTGACTGAGCAGGATCAGCGCGTCTCTGACGTCCTGAGCGAACTGGGCCTGGCGTGAGCTCATTGCACTCACGGACTGTGGACCGCTCCGAGCTGGGCATAGCTGCCCTGCTCGGGGCGGTCGGCATCATTGTTCTTTTTGACGCAGTGGGCCTCAATGTTCCCGTCTCGCAAACCGATCCGGTCGGCCCCCGGACCCTCCCCTTCATCGTCGGCGGCCTGCTCCTGGTATGCGCAGTCCTGCTCGCGGTGAACGTTATCCGCGGCGGGCGGGGGGAGGCCGAGGGCGGTGAGGATGTTGACCTCTCACATCCCAGTGACTGGCGCACCATCCTGCTTCTTCTGGCCTTCTTCATCCTCAATATCGTGCTCATTGACTTTGCGGGGTGGGTCATTTCGGGAACCATCCTGTTTTGGGGAAGCGCGTGGTCACTGGGAAGCCGCCACTACATCCGAGATGGAATTGTCAGTCTCCTGCTCGCGCTGGGGACGTTCTACGGCTTCTACGTCGGGCTTGGCATCCGCTTGCCCGCAGGTCTACTGGAAGGAGTGCTCTAAATGGACTCCCTCAACCTTCTGATGGAGGGGTTTGCGACCGCTGCGACCCCCATGAATCTGCTGTATGCCTTCATCGGCGTGATTCTTGGAACAGCAGTGGGCGTGCTGCCAGGGATCGGTCCGGCTATGGCGGTAGCACTGCTGCTTCCCGTTACCTACGCCCTAGGGCCAACGAGTGCATTCATCATGTTCGCCGGCATCTATTACGGCGGCATGTATGGCGGTTCCACCACATCGATTCTGCTCAACACCCCCGGTGAATCCTCGACGGTCATCACCGCCATTGAGGGCCATAAGATGGCAAAAGCCGGTCGAGCTGCCCAAGCGCTAGCTACGGCCGCTATCGGCTCATTTGTGGCTGGAACTATCGGCACTGCGCTCCTGGTCTTCTTCGCGCCCGTCGTGGTGGATTTCGCAGTCTCCCTGGGCGCCCCCAGCTACCTGGCCATTATGCTGCTCGCCCTGCTGGCTGTCACTGCGGTGCTCGGCAAGTCCAGACTGCGCGGGTTCGCAGCACTCGGCCTCGGCCTGGCAATCGGTCTCGTCGGTATCGATCCTGTCTCCGGACAGCAGCGGCTGGTTTTCGGCCAACCGTTGCTCAGCGACGGGCTGGATATTGTTGTAGTGGCAGTAGCGATCTTCGCCATTGGAGAAGCCCTGTGGATTGCGGCCCACCTTCGGCGCAACCCGATGCAGACCATTCCCGTCGGTCGCCCGTGGATGGGTAAGGACGACTTCAAGCGGTCCTGGAAGCCCTGGCTCCGAGGCACCGCCTACGGTTTCCCGTTCGGTGCTCTGCCCGCCGGTGGAGCCGAAATTCCGACCTTCCTGTCTTATGTGACGGAAAAGCGTCTTTCGAAGCGGCCCGAAGAGTTCGGCCATGGAGCTATCGAGGGTGTTGCGGGTCCTGAAGCGGCGAACAATGCATCAGCAGCCGGTACCCTCACCCCCATGCTCGCACTGGGCCTGCCCACCAATGCCACGGCAGCGGTCATGCTTGCTGCCTTCATTCAGTATGGGATCCAGCCTGGGCCCCTCCTTTTTGATAGTGAACCAGAGCTCGTGTGGGCGCTCATTGCCAGTCTGTTTATTGGCAATACGCTCCTCCTCCTGATCAACCTGCCTTTAGCTCCCCTTTGGGCCAAGTTGCTTCAAATTCCGCGCCCGTACCTATACGCAGGCATCCTGTTCTTTGCCACGCTGGGTGCCTACGCCGTCAATATGCAGGCCTTCGACCTTGTCATCCTGCTGGTACTGGGCCTACTGGGCTTCGCTATGCGTCGCTACGGTCTTCCCATTCTGCCCCTGGTGCTTGGTCTGATTCTCGGCCCCCGCGTCGAGGAGGAACTACGGAAGTCTCTGCAGCTGAGCGCCGGTGACATTTCCGGCCTGTGGAGCGAGCCCATCGCCATCGGCACGTACATCATCATCCTCCTCGTGCTCGTCTGGCCCTTCATTGCCCGTCTGTGGAAGCGTGGACGGAGCAATAAGACTCAAGCTTCAATGGTCACACCGAGAACTTCGGCAGCCCACGAAGCTAGCGTTGGATCTTCCTCTTCTCGCCGCGTTGACAGTGACTCGTCACTGACGAGGCACTCTTCCACCGGAAAAAAGGATGGAGAATTATCATGAGCATTCTTGTCGGCTACATTCCCACGGCCGAAGGTGAAGCAGCTTTCGCAAGCGCCATTGAAGAGGCATCCCGCCGGGACGAGAAGCTCATTGTCCTAAACTCATCCCGCGGTGAGTCACTTGTCGACAACCGGTATGCACAACCCGAGCAAGTGGCGGCGCTCGAACAACGCCTTCAGGAAGCCAAGGTCAGGTACGAGCTGGTGCAGCCCCTGCGTGGGCACGATGCCGCCGAGGAGGTTCTGGAAGCAGCCGAGAACTATCAAGCGGAGCTTATTGTCATCGGCCTGCGTAAACGGTCACCCGTCGGAAAAATGATCATGGGAAGCACGGCTCAGCGCATTCTGTTACAGGCGACATGCGCAGTGCTGGCCGTCAAGGCGGAGCAGCACCGGGCACTGTGAGAACGGCTACGGCCCCGGTCCCGCGGGACCGGGCCGTAGCGTTTCCAATACCGCTGCGCAAGGCACAAAACGGGCTCAGACGCTGGCACGCTCCGCGAGGATGCCGTCGATCTGGCCCATCGCCTCCCGCATCCCCTCCTCCATACCCATGTCGACCATCTGCTGGAGCTGCTCGGCGCTCTCAAAACGTGAGATCACAGTCATCCGGGTGCGGCTGCCGTCGAGTTCGTCGAGAGTTACGACGGCGTGGGTCTCACCCATCGACTCGTCGTGCGAACCGTCTTCGTTGGCGAATCCGTCGTCGAACTCCAGACGCCGTGGTGCATCTATCGCGGTGAACTTCCACCAGCCGTGGGCCTTCTCCCCTTCGGGACCGGTCATGTAGTAGGCGGCCGCACCTCCTGGCCGGAACTCGTGGGTCTCGAAAGTCGCCGGCCAGGTCGGCGGGCCCCACCAGCGCTCAAGCTGACGCGGATCTTCCCAGATCTGCCAGACGCGTTCGACGCCAGCGTCGAACTCGGCCACGATCGTCAGGCTCAGCGCCTCAACGTTCTTTTCGCTGCTTATTACAGCCATGATGGTGCCCTTTCCTGTTCGTCATTTCTGTTCTTTTTCCTCTGCCAGAATGTCGGTTATGCGGTCGACCCGCTGGCGCCAGATGTTCTCGTACTCCTCGAGCAGTTGACGCGCCTTCCCCACGGCGTCCCGGTTGGCGCGCACGATCTGCTCCCTTCCCCGCTTCTCCTTGCGGACGAGTGATGCCCGCTCCAGCACAGCGACATGCTTCTGGACTGCCGCAAAGCTCATGGAGTAATGCGCTGCCAGGGCCGAAACCGAGTGCTCGCCGACAATAGTCCGAACGACGATGTCCCGGCGGGTGCTGTCGGCCAAGGCATGGAACAGCCGGTCGACTTCGAGGTCTGGAAGCTTACGTACAACCATTTGGTTGTAGGTTATGCCTGACGGCGCATTACGTCAAGGGTGTTTCAGAGAACGCTGTACCGCGTCTGCACCGCCCCGCCGCCAAGGCTCTTGACGCCGTCGAGGCGCAGGCGGACGTCCCCTGGAAGGGCGCCGAACAGGGGCTTTCCTTCTCCGATGAGGATAGGCAGATGCGTGAGCGTCAGGGTCGAGATCATCCCGGCGGCAAGGAAGGTCCGCACTGTCCTGCCGCCGTCCACGTACACTTTGCGTGCGCCGTCATTATCCAGGGCGGAGACTGCCTCATCGAGGGAACGGATGATACGGATCCGGGGATCATCCACCTGCAAGGTGGTGCTGAGGACCATGACCGGTGTGTCGCCGTAGAACCATTCATCCATTGCCCGGACGATGTCGTAGGTGCTCCTGCCCATCACCATGTGGTCGACGGACGCCATGAACTCAGTGAAGCCCGACTCGTCCGGGTTCTCGGCGTCCCCCGCCGCATCACCTGTGAGCCAGTCGATGTCGTCGTTCGCCCTGGCGATCATTCCGTCGACGCTCATGCCGACAAAAACGTGTCCTGCCCATTGGCGCTGAGTCATGGGAGCATCGTAGACCTACAACGCTCCAGAGGTTAGCCCTCCGCCCGCGCTCCCTCCCGAACGATCAGATCCACGATCGCGAGGACCTCCTGGAGCTCCTTGCCGCTCTGCCGCACCGATGCCATCCCGGCGAAGAAAGCGGCGTCATAGTAGAGGCCATCCCCCAGCAGCTTGACTGCGCGTGCGACGGCGCGGCTTCCCAACTCGGCCTCAAGCGCACCCAACCACTGTTCCTGAATGAGTGCGAAAGTGCCCTGCGCCTTGGGGTGCCCCTGCTGGGCCAGTCGTGCCATAGCCACAAGGGCACGATCCAGCGGACTGTTCTCATACATGGAAGTCCGTACGTAGTAGCGTGCTGGACCTTCGGGATCTGCAGCCATCGCTTCCCGGTCCCTGGCAACGAGGGCCTGAAGCCGATCTGCGAGCCCATCCACCAGGGCCTCCTTGGAGCGGAAGTGGTAAAGCAGCCCGCCTTTGGACACCTCAGCTGCGGCCGCGACCGATTCCATAGTTGCACTTCGCTCACCCTCCTCGATCAGGATGTTCTCGAAGCTGTCCAAGATTCGCTCACGGGCACTGGCCATGACGTTCATCATACGGGCTGTCCGCCGCTTTACTGTACCGGCTGGACGGTATAGCTTGGGTGAGTGACCCAGAAGAACACTGCTCCCATCCTGAACATTCAGGCGCCTTCCCATACCCGGGCGGGACGCCGCGAATGGATAGCGCTGGCCGCGCTCATGCTGCCGGTACTGCTGGTAGCCGTGGACAACACGGTGCTCAGCTTCGCCATGCCTGAGATCTCGCTTGCCTTCAACACGAGCGGGACCACGCTCCTCTGGATCATCGACAGCTACCCCCTCGTGCTGGCTGGACTGCTGGTTGCTATGGGCAGCTTCGGTGACAGGTACGGGCGCCGCCGCCTGCTCATGATCGGCGCTACGGGATTCGCGGCGTTCTCCGTGGTGGCGGCTTTTGCGCAGAGCGCGGAGATGCTCGTCGCAGCCCGCGTTGGACTGGGCGTCTTCGGAGCCATGCTGATGCCCTCCACACTCTCCCTGATCCGCAACATCTTCCTGGACCGCCACCAGCGCCGCCTCGCCGTAGCGATCTGGGCAGCCGGTTTTTCTGCAGGTGCCGCCCTGGGCCCGCTACTGGGAGGCGTCCTGCTGGAGCACTTCTGGTGGGGGTCGGTATTCCTCCTGGCCGTGCCCGTGCTGCTTGTCCTCCTCGCCGTCACCCCGATGCTCGTGCCGGAATCATCCGACCCGAACCCGGGACGCGTCGACTACGTGAGCATCATCCTCTCGGTCGGCACCATGCTGCCCATCGTCTTCGCCATCAAAGCTTTCGCGAAGGGTGAGCCGGCCGCGCTGGTAGCCGCCGCCGTCGTCGTTGGCCTTGCGGCGGGTGCCGCCTTCGTGCGGAGGCAGCTCGGTCGGTCCAACCCGATGCTGGATGTGCGGCTCTTCGCCGTGCGCCCGTTCACGGGAGCCGTGCTTGTGAACCTGCTGGCGATCTTCTCACTGGTGGGCTTCCTGTACTTCGTTTCCCAGCACCTCCAGCTGGTGCTGCGCCATAGTCCGCTCGAAGCCGGCGTGGTGCTCGTGCCCGGTCTCCTCGTGACGATCGCCGCGGGGCTGGCAGTGGTGCGCATCTCCCGACGGTTTGCGCCCCATGTTGTGGTTCCGGCCGCGCTTCTGCTTTCGGCGGCCGCTTATGCCTTCGTCGCGGTGACAGCGCAGGGTGCCTCTGCGGGCTCCCTCCTCGCCGCATTCGTCCTGCTGGGAGCGGGGGTTGGCGCGTCCGAGACGGTCTCGAACGACCTCATCCTGTCCAGCGTCCCCGCGCAAAAGGCCGGTGCCGCTTCGGCGATCTCCGAAACGGCCTACGAGGTGGGATCGGTCTTCGGCACGGCCCTGCTCGGAAGCATCCTGCTCGCCTCGTACCAGGAACACCTAGCCCTGCCTGCCGGGCTGGGCAGCGAGCAGCGTACGACGGCGGCGGAAACCCTGGGCGGGGCGGTGAACGTGGCCGCAGAGCTTCCCGCGCCCGCCGGCACAGCCCTTCTTGAGTCGGCCTTCTCGGCCTTCGACAGCGGAGTGTTGATCACCTCCGGCATCGGATCGGTACTCATGCTGGCTGCGGCCACGCTGGCCTACTGGAGTCTCCGCCCGGCGTCGTCCAAATAGCAGGACACGCCCCTTATCCGCTCGGATAAGGGGCGTGTCGAATGAGCGCGGGGTGTCAGGCGGTGGGATCCAGGGCACCGCTGCAGGATGCACCTGGCTCGCGGGTCTGCTCACCCTGGATGTACTTGGTCAGGAATGCCTCGAGCCGCTCGTCCTCAGCCGAGTCGACGCCGAGCTGCAGGCCCCATGCGCTTGCCATGACCGGGGACTCCTGACCCTCGTACGGACTCAGGAGGACGTAGCTGCGGTCTCCCACGAGGTCGGTGAGGGCATCGATCTCAGACTGGGGCAGGTCCGGCTGGTATGTGATCCAGACGGCCCCGTGCTCCAGTGAGTGCACAGTGTTCTCATTGGGGATTGGCTCCGTGTACACGCCGCAGTTGGTCCAGATGGCGTTATGGTCGCCACCGACCGGCGGCGCCTGCTCATACTCGACCGTGCCCGGAACATGCTCGAAGGACGTCACCTCAATGGTCTGGACACCCTCGATGTCCTGTTCGGCGAGCGCGTCAAGGCGGTTGTTCTCCTGGACCTGCTGCACGATGACGATGGTCACCGCGACGATGATGGCCACGATCACGAGCGCGATGCCACCGAAGATCAGGCTGTTGCGCTTGCGTTCGCTGGACCGCTGCTGGGCCTGCACTGCAGCCAACCGTGCCCGACGGTCCGCATTTTCCTGGGCTCGCTTCTTGTTCAACGCGCTTGTTCCTTCTGTTCTCCGAGGTTTCGGGTCTAAATCTACCGGGCCGTAAGGCTAGAGCCCTTCAAGCATCTTTTCCATCTCGACTATTTCGATGAGCTGTCCGTCCGCCATCTTCTGCGCGAGTGCGCGTACCTCCGGATCCTGGGTCAGGTCGACGCCGGCCTGCGCCATGTCGACGCCGGCCCTATGGTGATCGATCATGAGCTCCAGGAACAACCGCTCGGCGTCCTCCCCCGTCGCCTCGGAAAGCTCCTGCATCTCCTCAGGAGTTGCCATGCCGGGCATCAGTCCGTCCTGCGTCAGCATGTTTTCCGGGCCATTTCCATGTCCACCGTGGCTGCCAGCCATCCATGCCATCCGCTCGGCATCGGTGCTTTGCGGCAGCCCCCACTCCTCCAGCCAACCGTACATCTGGCCGATTTGGTGTTGCTGGGTCATCGCGATGTCATAAGCGATCGTGCGGATGACGACGTCGTCAGTCCGGTCACGGACGATGCGCGACATTTCAATCGCCTGTGCATGGTGAACCTGCATGTCGCGGGCGAAACCCGCCTCAGCGCTGTTTGTTCCGGGCTGCTGAGGGGTGGCCGCTACTCGTCCCGCAGTGAAGGCGAGCGCGAACAGGCCTGCGATGGCTACCAGGCAGAGGACGAACAGCACACGCTTCTGCCAGGCCTCGAGGTTGAGAGTCATTGATGAAGTGCCTTTCCAGTCGTCCTACCTAACGTAAGGCATTAACTAGGGCGTTCCCGAAGATACCCCCTAGGGGTACTTGACGGCATACCCCCCATGGGTATATCTTTGTGAGTGTGATCGAGGAGGAACTCATGACGCAAACAACCACGGACCACGGGTACACGGCGGACAAGGAAGCTTATCTGCGCCGACTCAAGCGCATTGAGGGACAGGTCCGCGGAATTGCGCGGATGGTCGAGGAAGACAAGTACTGCATCGACATCCTCACGCAGGTTTCAGCGGTCAACAAGGCTCTCCACGCCGTCAGCATCGGGCTCCTTGAGGAGCACATTGCACACTGCGTTGTAGGTGCCGCTAACGAATCACAGGCCACCGGGGACCCCCGGGCGGTCAACGACAAGGTGCAGGAAGCATCGGCCGCCATCAGCCGCCTGTTGCGCTGACTGCGCCGCCATCAGCCCAACCCTCACCAATTTGAAGGAGAAACCATGAGCACCACCGTTGTCAGCATCTCCGGTATGACCTGCGGCCACTGCGTCTCTTCCGTCACTGAAGAAATTTCGGCGATCGAAGGCGTCCAGAACGTCACCGTCGACCTCAACAAGGGCGGCATCTCCACCGCGACCGTCACATCCGAAACCGAACTCGATCCGGAGCAGATCGGCGAGGCCGTCGCCGAAGCAGGCTACGTCGTCGTCTCCAACGACGCATAGTGCACGACGCCGGCGCGCAGCCGGCATGGAAGGACCATCATGACCACTGAACCGCAGCTCGCCGGAATTCAAAACGCTACCCGGACCATCGAACTGGACATCCAGGGAATGACCTGCGCATCCTGCGTGGGGCGCGTGGAACGCAAGCTCGGCAAACTGGACGGCGTTGAGGCCAGCGTCAACCTGCCCCTCGAATCGGCGGTCGTGACGGTTCCCGCTCACGTCTCGGACGAGGAAATCGTCAACGTGGTCAATGCCACCGGTTACACCGCGCAGCTGAAAAAGCCGCAGCACCAGCCGGGGCCGTCCGTCGATGGCGAGCCGGCCGCCGACGGCCTCGGACACGACGAGTCCCACGACCACATGTCCCACGGCGGGACGGCCTCCCAATTGCGCCCCCGGCTCATCACGGCGGCAATCCTGACGGTGCCGGTTTTCCTCATCTCCATGATTCCCGCCCTCCAGTTTCCGCACTGGGGATGGGTTGTGCTCGCGTTGAGCACCCCCGTTGTCACCTGGTCGGCCTGGTCATTCCATAAGGCTGCAGCCATCAACGCCCGGCACTTCTCCTCCACCATGGACACTCTCGTGTCCATCGGGGTGATTGCGGCGTACCTCTTCTCACTCGGCCAGTTGCTCGCCGACCCGATGATTACCCAACATGTCGGGATGGACATGGGCGGCCATGCGCTCTACTTTGAGGTCGCCGCCGTCGTCGTAACCTTCCTCCTGCTCGGCCGGTACCTGGAAGCGAACGCCAAGCAACGGGCTGGCGATGCGTTGAAGTCCCTCCTGAACCTCGGCGCGAAGGATGCCACCGTGCTGCGCGAGCGCGATGGTGAGCGGGTCGAGGTGAAGGTGCCGGCGTCGTCCCTGGTACACGGAGACGAGTTCGTTGTCCGCCCCGGGGAGAAGATCGCGACCGACGGGTTTGTGGTCGAAGGGCGAAGCGCCGTGGATACCTCGCTGATCACGGGTGAGTCCCTGCCCGTGGAAGTGGGCCCCGACAGCACCGTCACAGGTGCAACCATCAACACCTCGGGCCGCCTCATCGTCCGCGCAACCCGCGTTGGCAGTGAAACTACCCTCGCGCAGATGGGCCGACTCGTCAGCCAGGCCCAGACCGGCAAGGCGCCCATAGCGCGCCTCGCAGACCGGATCAGCGCAGTCTTCGTTCCGGCGGTCCTGGTTCTCGCGCTGCTCACGTTTGTTGCCTGGATCGCCTTCACCGGCGACGTGGAGGCCGCGTTCACCGCTGCCGTCGCGGTCCTGGTGATTGCCTGCCCCTGTGCGCTTGGCCTGGCAACCCCCACCGCCCTGTTGACCGGTACCGGCCGCGGTGCCCAGATGGGCATTCTCATCCGGGGACCGCAGGTGCTGGAGGACACGCGCACCGTCGACACCATCGTGCTCGACAAGACCGGCACCGTGACCAGCGGACGGCTAGCGGTGACCGACGTCGTCGTGCTGGGTTCGCGCAGCCGCAACGAGGTGCTCACACTGGCGGCAGCGGTTGAGTCGGCCAGCGAGCATCCGATCGCGCACGCGATCGCCGCCGCCGCACCCGGCCACCCTCCCGTGACCGAATTCGTAAGCTCCTCCGGCGGTGGCGTTCGCGGAACGGTGCAGGGCGCCACGGTCCTCGCGGGGAGGGCCGGCTGGCTGGAAGAGAACGACGTCGTCATCACCGACGCGCAGCGTGCCGCGCTGGCCGCGGAGCAGGAAGCGGGTTCAACCGCGATCTGGGTGGCCGTGGACGGGGAGGTGGCCGGGCTGGTCAGCCTGCAGGACACCGTGAAGGAATCCTCGGCCGGCGCGATCGCCCGGCTCAAGGAGCTCGGCCTGCGGCCCATGCTGCTCACCGGCGATAACGCCGCCGTGGCGCGGAAGATTGCCGCGGAGGTAGGGATCGCTCCCGAGGACGTGATGGCCGATGTCCTGCCCGAGGGCAAGGTGGACGCCGTGAAGCGGCTTCAGGCCGAAGGCGCCACGGTCGCCATGGCCGGGGACGGCGTGAACGACGCCGCCGCGCTGGCCCAGGCGGACCTCGGCATCGCGATGGGCTCGGGCACCGACGTCGCCATCGAGGCTGCGGATCTCACTGTGATGGGCAACAGCCTGGAGCAGGTTGCACAGGCAATCGAACTGTCGCGGAAGACGCTGGGAACGATCAAGACCAACCTGTTCTGGGCGTTCTTCTACAACACCATCGGCATCCCGGTTGCCGCGCTCGGGCTGCTGAATCCCATGGTGGCCGGTGCCGCGATGGCTGCAAGCTCCGTGCTGGTGGTGGCGAACTCGCTGCGCCTGCGCCGCTTCGGCAAGTAATCCCGACGGCCACTCAGCCCCCTCCACGTTCCGTTGAGGGGGCTGATCCCGTTAATTCGCCGGTTACGTCAGGAGCCTGGGCCGGACGGCAGGGGCTCGACGACGTTGGGCTGGTCGAGCGGGTCAGCCGCACCGGTTCGCCGGCGTCCCTCGTCGATCCGGACCAGGATGACTCCCACGACGATCAGCGAACCGCCCAGGAGTTGGATCCCGGAGGGCAGTTCGTCGAGAAGCAGCCAGGCCCACAGGACCGCAAACATCACTTCAGTTAGCCCGGCGAATGAGGCAACCTTCGAGCCCAGGCTGCGCGCTGCGAAGATTCCGGTGACGTAGGAGAAGGCCGTCGAGACGAGGACCAGGCCAAGGATCGGAACCATCCAGTGCGTCTGCCAGCCGGCCAGGTGGACATTACGGAATTCGAAAGCGAACGGCATCACCCCGACGACGCCGAGAATCAGGATGACAACCGCGCCGACCACCATGCCCGCGCCCGCCATGATCAGAGGTGGCAGGTCATCGTCCGCCTTCGCGGACATCACGAAGAACACTCCAACGCACACAGCGGCTGCAAGTCCGAAAACCACGCCAAGTGGATCAAGCCGCTGGTCACCGCTGAGATCAAGGACCAGCATCAGCCCGACCATTGCGATGACGGACCCGACGATCGTGAACGTGCTCGGGGTCCTCTTGGTGCGCAGCCAGAGCCAGCCGACAATAAGCACGGGAGCAATGTACTCAAGCAGCAGGGACACCCCGACGGACATTCTTTGCACGGCGCTGAAATAGAAGAACTGGCACAGCGCGATGGCTGTTGCCCCGTAGATGGCCAGGGTCAGCCAGTTGCGGCGGAGGGTTCTCCACCGACCGCGCAGGCCCAGCAGCACGGGGATCAGAAGCACCAGGGCGCCGCCGCCGATCCGGACGCCGACGGCGGCTCCCGGGCTCCACCCGATCTCCAGGAGGGATTTGGCAAAGGGCCCGGACAGGCCGAAGGCGGCCGCCGACGTCAAAGCAATCCACAATCCCATGGTGCTGCCGCTTCTCATTCGGCTTCCCTTCACGTCATAACCAAACCCCACTAATGGTCATGACGCTAGAGGGTAGCGGCGTTATGAGTCAACATGGCTGTTGCTCATGACATCAGCGCTTGTTCTCCTTGGCGGCAGCTTTCGCCGCCCGCTTGGTTTCCCGCACCTTGGCCAAAGATTCAGGGTCGGTGATGTCAGCCACCGATCGGTAGCTGCCCTCCTCCCCGTAAGCGCCGGCTGACTCACGCCAGCCGTTACCCGTGAAGCCGTATCTCTTGCCAAGCAGGGCGAGGAAGATCTTCGCTTTCTGCTCCCCGAAACCGGGAAGGGCCTTCAGCCTGCGCAGCACCTCCGGCCCGTCCGGCTCACCGGCGGTCCAGATGTCCGATGCATTCGAGTTCCAGTCCTGGACAATCGCTCGACAGAGCGCCTGGATGCGGGCGGCCATGTTTCCGGGATACCGGTGCACAGCGGGCGGTGTACGGCAGAGCTCAATGAAGGCATCGGCGTCGTACCCGGCGATCAGCCCGGCATCAAACCCGCCAAGACGGTTCTTGATCTTGGCCGGCCCGGCAAAGGCGGTCTCCATGGCCACCTGCTGGTCCAGAAGCATTCCGAGCAGAAGTGCGAGCGGATCTTCGGACAGGAGCTGGTCTGCTTCGGGATCTGCGGTGATGTTTACGTTCGGCGCCATGGATCAATGCTAGCGAGGGCCGGACCAGCCCCAGGGAGAGTCAGGCGGCGCTGATTCCGAACAGGCCGATGACCAAGGCCATCACCACAAAGGTCACCAACTCGTGCGCGCAGTTGAGGAGTGTCAGGCCAACCGGGCGTCCCTCGAATGCGTCGTGCGTGATGAAGCGTGCGGCGGTGAAACCTGCCCACAGGATCAACGCGGTGATGAGCGTGTTGGCGAGGAAGTTGCCGCCGTAGAACTCCTGGGCGATGGCCGCGCTTCCGGCGAGCACCCATGCGCTGACGAAGCTGACCACCAGCGTGACAAGGAGGGGCTTTACTGCATCCTTTGACTCACCAGGGGTCACCTTCGCGACCCGCATCCAGTAGTTCCCGAACACCTTCGGCGCGTACCAGACGCTTCCCACGATCATGGTTGACAGCGCAGCCAAAATGACGGCGAGAACGTTGATCTCCGGAACGGCCAAGGCGAGTCTCCTCTGCTAGGGGCGGGCGTCGTCGTCGTTGTTCTTGGCGTCGGTACCGCGCGGCCTGCCGTGCTCGTCCAGATTGGACGCACCGCCGCGGATCTTCGCGGACGAGCGGTTGATACCCGTCCCCTTTCCAAGGTGCTCGTCGTTGGGCTTCTCCGTCATCAGCAGAAGGGCGCTGATCAGGAGGGACGCAATGAAAGCAATCCCGGCCGCGGTCAGGCCCAGATCAATGCGGAGCTCCCGGGTACCACCGCCGGTGGAAAAGACCATCGTTGCGATTCCCGCGATGGCTGCGAGCACGGCGGAGAAGATCAGCGGACCCTTAACGCCCTTGGGCTGCGTGGACACGTTCCTTCTCCTCCATGGCTTCTACGAACAGTAGAAACCTAGTTTACGGGCTTGCTGCGGGGTGCTGGACCGGTGGTGGTACGCGAATCGTACCGATAGCTGAGCGCGGCAAGGGCCAGGACGACGGCGGTGATCACAGCTCCACCGCCGGCGACGCCTAGGAGCGCGTGCGCCCCCAGCGCCTGAAACACGGGTAACAGCCCGCCGGTCACAGCCGACACCACGCCCAGCAACAGGAAATCTCTGGCGGCGGCGTGATCGGAGCGGATTCTCCACCACACCACAACGTCCTTTGCCCCCATCAGCAGCAGCGCCAGGGCACCCGTTATCGCGAACATCGCGTCCGCATGGATCAACAGATTGAGCACTCCTGCGACCGCGAGCATGGCAGGGACAATGCGGGTCATCCCTGCCGGGACTGCGGACTGTTCCCGAAGGCTTCGCTCCGTCAGGTGGACAACCGCCGCGAGGGCCAGGAAGTACAACCCGCCGGCAACAGACATGACGTGCACCGAAGGCTGGCCCCAGAAGATGGTCAGCAGACCGAAGCAGGCCGCTGCCGCGGAATGCAGCAGGAAGGCACGCCACAGGCCTGGCGAGGCCGGTATTCCTGCAGCTCCCGTACTCACTTCCGCCCCTCCCGGCTCATTCGGACGTTGCAAGTGTAGTCCTAGGCGGCACCGGTAACCATCCAGGCATCGTTCCGAACCCGCCACCCCAGGGTGAGCGCACGCGCGACCATGTAGCCGACACCGAAGGCAACCCAAAGCCAGACAATTCCGGCCGCCCCGGACAGATCCGCCGCGTGCACCAGGACCAGCAGCGGAACGTAGGCTGCAAGATTAACGACGCCGGCAATCGCCAGGTAGCGCGCGTCGCCCGCACCGATCAGCACCCCGTCCAGAACGAACACGTACCCGCAGATGGGTTGTGAGGCCGCAAGCACCCACAGACCCATGGAGAAGGCTGCCTGGACCGCCTCGTCGGACGTGAAGATCCAGTCGAGGAAAGGCGCGGCTGCGGCGAGCAGCACCCCCGTGAGCACCCCGAAGCCGACGCCCCAGCGGATCATGGTGCGGGTGAGTGCGTGCGCGAGCGGCCGGTTGCCCGCGCCCAACTCCTTGCCGATCAGCGCCTGTGCCGCGATTGCCAGGGCGTCGAGCGCGAAGGCCAGGAAGGTGAACACCGTCATCACCAGCTGATGCGCAGCGAGCGACACCGGACCCTGGGCTGTGGCAACAATGACCGTGGCGAGGATTGCGATGCGCAGGGTGGCCGTTCGCAGCATCAGCCAGGACCCTACCCGTGCAGTGGCCCGCACGCCCGCCCAGGTAGGCGTGAGGTGAACGCCGTGCCGGAGGGAGAAGCGGAAGATGATGACCAGGTAGACCGACGCCATCCCCCACTGGGCGATGCTGGTTCCCAAAGCGGACCCGGCAACGGACAAGCCCGCCCCGTAGACGAGCAGGTAATTGAGCACGATGTTGGCTCCGAACCCGGCACCGGCGACAACCAAAGGCGTCCGGGTGTCCTGCAGGCCCCGCAACACCCCCGTTGCGGCAAGGACCACGAGCATGGCAGTCAGGCCGGGCATTGAGAACCGGAGATAGTCCACCGCGAACTGATGGACCTGCCCCTCTGCACCCATCACGCCGGCGAGGCCGGGCGCGAAAACCCAGCCGAGCACCGAGAGAACCAGGCCCAGCAACAGGGCCAGCCCAACGCCGTCGCGCCCGGCTGCCAGTGCGTCCTGCATCCGTCCAGCACCGAGGAAGCGCGCCACGGCCGGAGTGGTGGAATAGGCCAGGAAAACCATGAGGCCGACGGCAGTCTGGAGGACCGTTGAGGCGAGGCCAACCCCTGCGAGCTCATTGACTCCCAGGTGACCGACGATGGCGGAATCCGCCAGGAGGAAGAGGGGCTCGGCGATGAGAGCGCCGAGGGCCGGCACGGCAAGGCGGAGTATGGACCGGCTCAGCTGCCGTCGATCGGGGACAGTGGAAGTCACGGGATCCAGCCTAGAACTTGCCCCACGCATCGCTAGGCTTATGAACAGGTGTATTGCAGAGAGGACGTTCGTGAAGGTTGGGGTCGGGCACTTTATCGCGGGAGGAGCGCTGGTCATCCTCAGCACTCTGTTCATTCCCCAGGGCATGTCGGGATTTGCCACCGCTGCGGTGCGCAGCGAGCCCGTCGATCCCGGTGCCGGGGTGTTGTTGGCGATCGGTGCTGCCCTGGTGATTGCCGCCGTCGTGCTTTTCGCGCGCGGACACGTGCTGCGCTACCGGGAGCGGACCCGGCATCACCGCATCAGCGAGTAGATACGGACCGGGTGATCTCCCGGAGGCACCGCCGGGTCAGGCTTTTGCTCAGGCCGGCCCGCCTGGCAAGGAGGGCAGCGTCGGTAGCCTTTCTGCCCTCTCGGTATTCTGCCGCGAGCACCGCCGTTACCCGCTGGACTGCCCATGCGGGCAACGCGTGCCGGGCAGGTGCAAGGGTTGGTCTGGTCATGCCGGGGTCCCCTGAAGCTCACGCCGGGGCGATGCCGCCGCAAGCGTCGGCCAATAGTTCGCCGCCCACAGGCGGGCCTGCACCACGTCCTCATGCAGTTGCTCAATGAGATCTTCCGCGGTGGTGTAGGTAACCTGCGGACGTAGGTAGCTCACCAGGTTGACGGTCAGTTCCCGTCCATAGAGGTCGCCCGAGAAGTCGAGCAGGTACGCCTCGAGCAGCCGCTGGCCGTGCTCGGTATAGAAGGTGGTGCGGTACCCGATCGACACTGCCGCCACTGCAAGGCGGCCGGGAGCATACTCAACCGTCCCAGCCCAGACGCCGTCCAGGTGCGCTGGACCGATGATGGGGATGTTGGCGGTTGGGAAGCCGAGTTCTCGTCCTCGTGCGTCGCCGTGCTCGACGACTCCTCTGATGACTGGCATGTTCACCTCTCGATGGCGCCTGGTGCGGCCTGAAGGATGGGGCGGCAGCGGGGGACTACTCGTTCGTATCGACGTAGAGGCCCTCCCACGGAGCGCAGTTAAGGTGCCCGGAAGCGCCGTACGGTCCGCAGTCGGCAGCTGCGTAGGAGCTGATGGTGCGGCCCGGAAGTTCCCGGTGCAGGCGGTAGGTGAGGGCGGTGGAAATGATGTGCTGCAGGCTGCGCATGATGACTCCTTATGCCGTGTCCATGACCGGTGACGCCAGAGTCGCCGAGCTTGAACAACGGGCGGTGAATAGCTTTTGTAATCCTTTAGGTTTCTGTTCATTTCTTGAACGCCTTATTCATTCAATGAACGTACTAATAGTGTGGCCCATCTCACCGTCTGTGGCAAGAGCCACAGTCACATTTTTGTCAGATGGATTACAGGCCCTTCTCAACCATCTCCAGAAGACGCTCGGAGGCGTAGCTCCGCTGCTCCCGGTCCAGGCCCTGAAGCGGCCCGTCGATGAGGAGCATCGCCAACCCGTGCACCGACGACCAGGCAAGAAGTTCCGCTCCCACGCGGCGCTCGGCCGGCAGTACACCCGCATCAACCAACCCATCCAGTGCGGTGGTCAACAGTTGGAAGGGCGTCAATCCGCTCTCCCCCGCGGAATTCGTCGTCGCAGCATCGCGGAGGTCCACGTGCTCTGCAAACGCCGTGCGAAACAGTCCGGGCTGCTTCTGGGCAAACCTCAGATACCCCGCGCCCACCGCACGCAGCCTGGCCCTCGCGGTCTCGCCGTCGTCCGCCATGGATCCGATTCCGGCCTGTTCGGCCTCGATGGAACGGGCAAGCTCTGACTGCGCAGCCATGGACACGGCATGCAGCAGGGCGCGCTTGTCGGCAAAGTGGCGATAGGCGGCATTCGGGCTCACCCCGGCGCGCCGGGTGACCTCCCGGAGAACGACGGCGGAGGGGCCGCCTTTCCGCGCCAGTTCAAGACCGGCCGCAACCAATGTCCGTTGCAGGTCCCCATGCCGGTACGTGGCACGCTTCTTCTGCGCCACCTTCTTGTGCGTCATTGCCCTGCGTGAAGGAGTGCGGCCAGCTCCGCCCGCAGATTGCGTTCCGCTGACTCGCCCCACCGCTGCCTGCCCTCGGCGGTCCGGTAAAGCGGGTCGAGGGCAATGAGGTGTTCGACGACGGCGGTCCGCCCCCGCGTGAAATCAGCGTCCGGTATGTGCGCATACTCCTCACGGACGGCTGATGCGTAACGTTTGTAGTCCGCCCGGCTGCCACCCAACACCGCAAGATCCGCGTCGCAGAGCAACTGCCCGGCCCGGTCCCCCTCCTCGGGTGCGTGTCCGGCCGTCAGGCGCACCAGGCGCGCGACCTCCTCAGGGTTTTCCACCAGCCCGCGTAGTTCCGCATCCGCCAGCGCTGCGGAGCGCTCCTCATCGGCACCCGCCTTGCCTTCGTACACGGCGTCATGGAACCAGGCGGCGAGGCGTACGTGTTGACGGGTGGCGGCGTCGTCCCTCTCGCAGAAGAGGGTGTCGAGGGCTTCAAGGACATCCAGCAGGTGCACAGCCGTGTGATAGCGGCGGTGCGGCTCGTTCCAGCGCGTCATCAACTTACGGCCGACGTTCGTTTCACCAGGCAACGCCTGCTCCCACCGGGTGAGAAGGGCGGTCCGAACCTTGTCTGGTCGTCGTCGTGCAGGCACCCTCAGCCCACTGTTGATCAGGATTCTTACGAGGCTGCCGCCGTCGACCTCGCGCGCCCCCAGCCTCACCAACTGGTCATAGCGTCCGGCCGGTACGTCGTAGTGGTCCACGTCGAAAGCGCGGGAAGAGATGCCGGCGTTCTCTGCGAATCTGTGCAGTTCCGTGAGCGACGTGTCAGAGACGAGGTGCGAGAAAACGGTGCCGTGTGCGGGCCAAAGTGGAGGGTCGATGTACACGGCCATGGGACAGAAGCATACCCAGCAAAAACCCTGTACAGCGGGGTACGGCTGTGCCATTGTTTACGGTGTCCACATGCGGTGCCGCGATGGAACGGAGCCCTTGCGGCGAGCGCACTCTCCTTCCCGAATCGAGTACTAATGGAAACCACCCTCCTCGCCATCGGTACCAAGAAGGGCCTCTGGATGGCCACCAGCACCGACCGGAAGAACTGGACCCTCTCCCAGCCCCACCACCTGATGTCGGAAATCCCGAGCGTCGGCATTGACACCCGCGGCGGGCGCACCCGGATCCTCGTGGGGATGATGGATTGGCATTGGGGACCCACCGTCGTCTACTCCGACGATCTCGGCGCTACCTGGTCCGAGCCCGAGCAGGGCGCCATCAAGTTCGCCGAGTCCGACGAGACGGCGCTGGGACGAGTCTGGCAGTTGCAGCCGGACTCCGAGGACCGCCCGGGAGTGGTTTGGGCAGGTTGTGAGCCCATCTCGGTCTGGAAGTCCACCGACGGGGGCCAGCACTTCGAGTTGAACCGCGGCCTCTGGGACCACCCCCACCGCTCCGAGTGGGGAGCAGGTTTTGGCGGCGCCGCGGCGCATACGGTCATCCCGAGCCCCGCGGATGACACCGTTCATGTGGCCATGAGCACCGGCGGCGTCTATCGCTCCACGGACGGCGGACAGTCATGGGAGCCGCGGAACAAAGGCATTTCGGCCTACTTCATGCCGGACCCTAATCCTGAGTTCGGCCAGTGCGTGCACAAAATCGCCCGTGACTCCGAGAACCCCCAGCGCCTGTACGCGCAGAACCACCACGGCGTGTATCGGTCCGACGATGGAGCCGAGACCTGGCAGTCGATCGCGGACGGGCTGCCGGCTGACTTCGGCTTCGTGATGCTCTCCCACCCGCGGCGCGGCGGAACGGCCTGGGTCATCCCGTTGAAGGCCGATAGCGAGCGCATCCCGCCTGACGCCCGGCTCGCGGTACACCGCACGGACGACGCCGGTGCCTCCTGGACGCGGTTGGACAACGGCCTGCCGTCGGGTGAGTTCAATGCAGTCCTGCGCGACGCGGCCGGAGTGGATACGGCTGATCCGGTGGGTGTCTACTTCGGTACCCGCGGTGGCTCCGTCTACGCCAGCGCGGATGAGGGTGGAAGCTTCACCGAAGTGGCCGCCCACCTGCCCGACGTGTTGTGCGTGCGGGCCGCCGTCGTCGTCGGCTCAGTACCCGCCCCGGCGCCGTGAGCCCGGTCAAGGTCCTGATCCCCACCCTGCTGCGGCCGTTGGTGGAGGACAGGATGTCTGTGGATGTCCCGCTCGACGCTCCGACGCCCGTCGCCGATGTGCTGGACACGCTGTCCGACGGGCGTCCAGTCTTTGCCCGGCGCATTCGGGATGAAACCGGTGCCCTGCGCCGCTACGTCAACATCTATGTGGACGGGGAGGACGTCCGTCGCCTGGAAGGGCTAGCCACGCCGGTTGCACCGGGGTCCGAGGTGATGATCGTCCAGTCTGTTGCCGGCGGGTAGCGGGGCCGCTTGTCGTCGCTAGGGTGGGGTGCATGCCTTCCTACCGGTACGACGTCGAGATCCTCCACCTACTGGTTTCTCCCGGACACGCATATTTCGGTCGGGCGCGGGACGGTGCGGCCGACGTGCCGACGGTTGATGCGGATCGGGCGGAAGTGGTCGAGGGGAAGGGCATCCTGGGAGACCGCTTTTTCGGCAAGGCTGCGCACATGGATGCGGCGGTGACCGTTTTCGCCGTGGAGGCGCTCGAGGCGATAGCCGCCGAGCTAGGCGCCGAACCCTTTGATCCGATGTTGACCCGCCGCAACGTCATCCTGCGGGGCGCCGAATTGGCGCCGCTGCTGGGGCAGGAGTTCACGCTAGAGTCCCGTGGCTCCAGCGTGACGCTCCACGGTGGACGACCCGCCCACCCGTGCGCGTGGATGGACCGGATGCTGGCTCCGGGTGCGCACGCTGCCATGCGGGGTCGCGGAGGCGTGCGCTGCCGGCCGACTTCCTCGGGGACCCTTCACCGCGGGCCTGCGGTGCTGCTCAGCCCGGTTGAGCTTGACCCTGAACGGGCCGGGCTGGCTCACCGATTAAAGCCGAGCCGCCTTCCCTGACCGGAAATCAGAACCCGCCGGTGTCGGCCGCCATATTGTTGAAGCGCGAGTAGTGGCCCTGGAAACCGACAACCAGCGTCTTGGTGGGACCGTTACGGTGCTTGGCCACGATGACATCTGCCTCGCCCGCGCGGGGTGACTCCTTGTCATACACGTCGTCACGGTGGAGCAGGATGACCATATCCGCATCCTGTTCGATCGAGCCCGATTCACGAAGGTCGGAGACCATCGGCCGCTTGTCGGTTCGCTGCTCAGAACCACGGTTCAGCTGTGACAACGCGACCACGGGCACGTCCAGCTCCTTTGCGAGGAGCTTGAGCGCACGGGAGAACTCGGAAACTTCCTGCTGGCGAGATTCCACTCGCTTTCCCGAGGACATGAGCTGCAGGTAGTCCAGCACCACGAGCTTGAGATCGTGCCGCTGCTTCAGACGTCGGCATTTCGCGCGGATCTCCATGAGGGACATATTCGGGCTGTCATCAATGAAGAGCGGAGCGTCATTCATCCGGCCCATGGTGGTGGCAATCTTGCCCCACTGCTCATCCTTCACTGTGCCCTTACGCAGGTCCTGGAGACCGATGGTGGCCTCAGCGGACAACAGGCGCATGGCGATCTCGTTCCGTCCCATTTCCAGGGAAAAGAAGACGGTGGTCATGTTGTGCTTAATGGCGGCCGATCGGGCCCAGTCCAATGCGAATGTACTTTTGCCCATGGCGGGCCTGGCAGCGATAACGATCATCTGTCCGCCATGAAGGCCCTGGGTAAGCTCATCGAATTCATAGAAACCGGTCGGCACGCCGGTCATTCCCTCACCACGGTGCCCGGCGGACTCGATCTCATCAACCGTGCCTTCGATGATGTCCTTCAGTGGGACATAGTCCTCAGCAGTGCGTCGCTCCGCAACCGCGTAGATCTCGGCCTGGGCCGCGTTGACGATGTCATCCACTTCGCCGTCATTCGAATAGCCCAGCTGAACGATCTTGGTGCCGGCGTCCACGAGCCTGCGAAGTACCGCCCGCTCGCGGACGATCTCCGCGTAGAAGCCAGCATTGGCTGCAGTGGGTACTGACTGGATGAGCGTGTGGAGGTAGGCAGGCCCTCCGATTCGTGAGATCTCACCGCGCTTGGTGAGCTCGTCCGACACCGTCACGGCATCAGCAGGCTCACCGCGACCGTAGAGGTCGATGATCGCCTCGTAGATGCTCTCGTGTGCCGGGCGGTAGAAGTCCACGCCCCTCAGCACCTCCACGCAGTCAGCGATGGCATCCTTGGAGAGCATCATGCCGCCAAGCACCGACTGCTCTGCAACCAGATCCTGAGGCGGTGTGCGGGAGAAATCCGGGGTTCGTGTGTCCTCTGCTGAATCTGCGTGAGCCAAAGACACGGAGTGCGGCCTTTCTTCCGAAACTTCCCGAATCAAAACACCGAACGCCCCCATGCGAGCAGTCGATCCGGGCTGACAAATCAATAGGTATCAGCCGCCACCGACAATCTTCGCGGTATGGGATACCCGGCAACGCTAGTGCCCCAGGAGCCCCCTGCCAAGCGAGTTATCCACAGGGGGTGTGAATAAGTGGAGAATTAGTCGGCGTGTTGTGTGCACAGGTTGGGGATAGCTGTGTGGATTTCCCTCCAAACTTATCCCCGATGGTCCTCTGACATGGGAAAACGTCTCGAACAGGCTGTGGAGAAAAACTTCTTCTCACCAACATTCACCCCCAGCTTTCGTGTTGACAGATGCCGGAAAGGGGCCTACGCACGGCCAATTATGCACTCACTATCCACAAGTTGGCAGCATTCTGAGGGTGAAGGGGCAGCATCGCTGGCTTTCCCCGTTTTGTTCACTGCGATACTTCCGCTCATAGCCAGAACAGAACCGTCCCGACAAAGGTCCCACCTCCAGAATTCCTCGCGTCGGTCATCGATACATGGTGGACGAGAACTTCACCACCGATGCCTGTTGCAGGAACGCAGAAAGCCCCTGCTCCCGTGGGAGCAGGGGCTTTCTCAGCACTGGCGTGCGATCAATCAGCTGGCGACTACGTCCAGGTCGATCACAGCGGCAACGTCTTCGTGCAGACGGACGTTGGCCTGGTAGCTGCCTACCGACTTGATGTGAGGCGGAAGTTCAACCTTGCGCTTGTCGATCGAACCGAGGCCAGCAGCCTCTACAGCCTTCGCTACGTCCTCGGCCTTAACGGTACCGAAGAGGCGACCGGACTCGCCGGCCTTGACGGTCAGCTTGACCGGCTTGGCCTGGAGTGCAGCAGCCTGACGCTGTGCATCCTCAAGCGACGCGTGCTCGCGGGCAGCGCGTGCGGCCTTGATCGAGTCAACCTGCTTTTCGCCGCCCTTGGTCCAGGTCAGTGCGAAGCCGCGGGGCAGAAGGTAGTTACGTGCGTAACCGTTCTTTACCTCGACAACGTCGCCGGCAGCGCCGAGACCGGTGACTTCCTGGGTCAGAATGAGCTTTGCCATGGTGTGTTCCCTTTCCTTAGCCGCGGCCTGCGCCGGAGTAAGGCAGGAGAGCAACTTCGCGGGCGTTCTTGATTGCCTGGGCGATCTTGCGCTGCTCCTGCACGGTCACGCCGGTAACGCGGCGCGCACGGATCTTGCCGCGGTCGGAAATGAACTTGCGCAGCAGTGCTACGTCCTTGTAGTCGATGACGGTAACGTCAGCGGCCTTCAAGGGGTTGGACTTTGGTTTGGGCTTACGGAGTTCAGCCTTAGCCATCGTGGTGCTCCTTATGTCTGGTGGAGCCCGCAGAACGGTTCTGCGGGATGGGTATTACATGTGGGAACGGTGCCGCTGCGGCCCCGTTCCGTTGGAAGGGCCTAGAAGGGCGGTTCGGAGTCAGGGCCGTTGCCCCATCCGGAGGAGTTACCCCCGGCCGGCGCACCCCAGGGATCCTGGGAAGCGCCCTGGTTCTGCTGGCCGCCCCAACCCTGGTTGGAACCACCGCCGAACCCACCGTTGTCACCGCCGAAGCCGCCGCCACCGCCAGAGCGCTGGGTACGGCTCACCTTGGCGGATGCGTAGCGCAGAGACGGACCGATTTCGTCCACCTCCAACTCCATGACGGTGCGCTTCTCGCCTTCCTTGGTTTCGTACGAGCGTGACTTGAGGCGGCCCTGTGCAACGACGCGGGTTCCCTTGGTGAGGGTTTCCGCGACGTTCTCAGCCGCTTCACGCCAGACCGACGCGCGGAGGAACAGCGTTTCGCCGTCTTTCCACTCGTTGGACTGTCGGTCGAAGGTCCGCGGCGTCGAAGCAATGGTGAAATTAGCCACTGCAGAGCCTGACGGGGTGAAACGAAGTTCCGGGTCGCCAGTGAGATTACCGACGACCGTGATTGTGGTCTCGCCTGCCATGGTGCCTCCTACGGTCACTGGTCCACGGTTGTGGACCTGGTTTTATCGCCGAAATTACTCGGCAGAAACCTTCTGCTCCTCGGGGCGGATGATCTTGGTGCGCATGATGGTCTCGTTCAGACCAAGCTGGCGGTCAAGTTCAGCAGCGATTGCCGGGGTAGCGGTGAAGTTGACGACGGCGTAGATGCCCTCGGACTTCTTCTTGATGTCGTAGGCCAGGCGGCGACGTCCCCAGATGTCCACCTTGTCCACGGTTCCTCCGCCGTTGCGAACAACGTTCAGGAACTTCTCAAGGGTTGGCTCAACGGTACGTTCCTCGACATCGGGGTCGATGATTACCATCAGTTCATATGCACGCATTGTGAACCCACCTCCTCTGGGCTAAACGGTCACGGTCCTTCCGCAACAGGAGGTTCTTTTGCGCTGGTCCGTGCCCGACTCCGCTCACTTCGAACGGTTCCTTGGCGACACGGCCTCATCAAGTCTACCGGAACTGGCAGGTCACCCCGAACCCACTGTGGACAACCGCACTACAGTGCCGTCGAAAAGAACCGCTGCACCACCCGGGTGAGTTGGTACGGATCCTCGACCGAGCACAATTCACGCGCCGAGTGCATCGAGAGCAGCGGTACGCCGACGTCGACAGTGCGGATTCCAAGGCGCGTTGCAGTGAGCGGGCCGATGGTGGACCCACACGGCATGACGTTATTGGAAACGAACTCCTGATAGGAGGCACCGGCCTCCCGGCACAACCGGGCCCAGAAAGCCGCGCCCGGCGCATCCGTGGTGTAACGCTGGTTGGCGTTGATCTTGAGGAGAGGTCCTCCCCCAAGGACGGGGTGGTTCGCGGGATCGTGTCGCTCGGCGTAGTTTGGGTGGACAGCATGGCCAGCGTCGGCAGAGACACAGAACGACGACGCGAGCGCCCGCCTCCGCTGCTCGGCATCGGCGCCCAGTCCGTCCGAAATGCGATGCAGGATGTCCTCAAGGAACGGCCCGCTCGCTCCGGACCGCGAGCCGCTGCCCACCTCCTCGTGGTCGAAAGCAGCAAGAACCGCAATCGGTGCGTCACCGGCGTCGTGCCTTGCCGACTGAATCAACGCGGTGAGGCCGGCATGGACGGATGAGAGATTGTCCAGTCGGCCGGAGGCGAAGAATTCGCCGTCAGCCCCGAAAACGCGCGGCTCCTGGGTGTCAGCGACGACGACGTCGAACCCGCCGATGTCGGCTGCATCCAGGTCGGCGTCGACGGCCAGCAACTGCAGAAGGTCAGACCGGGCGGGATCGCCGAGGCCCCAGACGGGATTCATGTGCTGTTGCTTGTCGAGCTTCAGCCCCTCGTTGACCGCGCGATCCAGGTGGATCGCAAGCTGCGGAAAACGCAGCAGCGGACCGGTGTGCACGAGGTGCTCCGCGCCGTCGTGCGTTACGAGCCGACCGGCGAACGCGAGTTCGCGATCGAGCCAGGAGTTCAACAGCGGCCCACCGTAGACCTCGACGCCGGCCTGGAGCCATCCGTGCCGGCCGATGGTCGGCTTCGGCTTCAGTTTGAACGACGGCGAATCCGTGTGCGCACCGAGGATGTGGAATCCCGAGGTTTCGGTTGCCGTGGCTGGAGTGTTCCAGGTGATGAGTGCGCCGTCACGAATCACGAAGAACTTGCCGGGCCCGCCGTCCCAGGCATCCTGCTCATTCAGCTGGGTGAACCCCGCCTTACGCAAACGAAGACCGCCCTCATGTGCTGCGTGAAAACTTGACGGTGAGGCGCTGACGTAGGCCCCGAGATCAGCAATGTGTGCGTGAGCGACAGTCATGCCGGTAAGCCTAGCCAGAAGTCGAGACAGCTAGGGCAAGATGGGATGCGGAGTGAACCCCGACTCTTCAAGGAGCGCCCGTGCGAGCAGCGTATATGCCGGAACCCGGAAGGATCGCGGTCGGCGATTTCCCAGTACCGGAGGCGCGCGGCGAGGGGCAGGTCGTTGTACGGATGGAAGCCGCCTCCATATGCGGCTCGGACATCCACAACATCTTCGACGGCTTCCACAATCCCGCCGCTATCGGCCGCCCCGGCTACCCGGGACATGAAGGCATCGGCACCGTATCGGAGAGCCGTTCCTCCCTCTTTGAACCCGGTGACCGTGTGCTGACAGTGCCCATGGGTCGCGACGGGGCCTGCTTCGCGGAATACCAGCTGATCCCTGATGCCTACCTGCTCCCGGTACCGGACGGCGTCGAAATTCCCAAGGCCCTGATGGCTCAGCAATACGGAACCACCCTTTACGCCATGCGCCTGTTCTGGCCGGATGAGGGGAGGTCCAAGGGTACTTGCGCAATCATCGGGGCCGGATCTGCCGGACTGTTCTTCATCCAGTTGGCGAAAAGGATCGGATTCGCACAGATCCTTGTCTCCGACCTGAGCCCCGAAAGGCTTTCGGTGGCAAAGGAGCTCGGTGCAGACATCATCGTCCACGCTCCCAACGAATCCATCGTCGATGCAGTCGCTGCCGCAACAGGAGGCGAGGGCGCAGATCTGGTCATAGAAGCCGCCGGATACGACCAGTGCAGGGCCGATGCAATCGCGGCGGTGCGGATGCTCGGGGTTGTCGGCTTCTTTGGCTTCCCCGAGCGGCTGGGCAACGCACCGTTTCCGCAGTACGACGCTTTCCGCAAGGTCGCCAGAATCCAGTGGGCGGGCGCAACGCAGGCCGAACCGGGCCTGGTTTCCTTCCGCGACGCCCTCCGGGACATCAGCGCCGGCAGGATCGACGTCGACTACTGCCTCGGAGAACAGTATTCCCTCGAGGACCTCCCCCAAGCCGTTGAGGCCGCCCGCCACCAAAGCCACGGGAAAGTGAAGATCGTCATCGATCTCACCTAGCCGGGACCGTTCCTCAGCCGAGCGCTAGAAGTCGAGCCCCTGGCTTGGGACGACCAGACCGGTTTCATATGCGTAGACAACCGCCTGCACGCGGTCGCGCAGGTGCAGCTTGGTTAGAATGCGGCGCACGTGCGTTTTCACCGTTGCTTCCGAGAGGAAGAAGCGGTGCGCGAGTTCGGCGTTGGAAAGTCCCTCAGCGATCGCCTCGAGAACCTCCAGTTCCCGGGGCGTCAGCTCCTGAAGCAGCGGGTCCCGCGGCGGCTTCGGTGTATCCGGACGCGAGCGAACGTAGGTTTCGAGCAGGCGTTGGGTAACGCGGGGTGCGACCACCGCGTCACCGCTGGCCACCACCCGAACGGCCTGAACCAGTTCGTTCGGGGCGACGTCCTTGAGCAGGAACGCGGATGCGCCTGCCTGCAGCCCGGCGAAGGCGTACTCGTCCAGGTCAAAGGTGGTGAGGATGATGATTCGGGAACACTCGGTGGACGCGGTGATGCGCCTCGTCGCCTCAATGCCGTCCATGATCGGCATTCGTACGTCCATGAGGATGACGTCCGGCCGCAGGCTCTCGGCAAGCCGGGTGCCTTCGGCCCCGTCGGATGCTTCACCGACGATCCGCATGTCATCCTCTCCCTCAAGGATGAGCCGGAATCCCATGCGCAACAGGGGTTGGTCGTCCACCAGGAGGACCCTGGTCGGTTCACTCACGCTGATTTCTCCTCAGGGATCTGTTGTGGAATGTGGAGCTCCGCCGTGACTACCCAGCCTCCTGCGGCGGCGGGTCCGCACCGCACGGTTCCACCGTAGATGGCCGCGCGCTCACGCATGCCGGCGATGCCTTGCCCGGTACCGACCGAGGGTTCGGTGTCCATCGCACCACGGCCGTCGTCGGCCACCCGCACCTTCACCATCTCGCCAAACCTGGCGATCATCACGTCAACGGTGGTCACGGCTTTCGCGTAGCGGAGAACGTTGGTCAGGGACTCCTGGATGATCCGGTACACCGTCACCTGGAAAGCCGTGTCCTCCGGCAGGCCCGGACCGCTGAGCTGGACCCTGATCGGCAGTCCCGCGGCCCGGAAGCCTTCCAGCAAACCAGCGAGCGAACCACCGGCCGGAACCGGTGCCAGCGGTGCCGAATCGGGTCCCTCGCGGAGGACGCCGAGTACCCTGCGCATGTCGGCCAGTGCCGTGCGTCCGGTCGCCGAGAGTTCGGTGAGCACTTCCAGCGCGCGGTCCTGGTCCCGCTTCAGAACGACGCCGGCGCCGTCGGACAGCGCGATCATCACGGAAAGCGAGTGCGCTACGACGTCGTGCATTTCCCGCGCGATCCGGTTGCGTTCGTTCGCTGAAGCGAGCTCGGCGTTGCGCTCGGCCCACTCCCTCAGTTCGTTCTCATGAAGCCGTTCCCGCCGAATGGTGACGCCGACGCTCACGGCCACCACGTACCAGAGCGCCGCGAAGCCCATGACAACCCAGATGAGGTAGGGCGCCTCTTCTGTGATTTCGTTCGGAATGAAGGCGAGCGGCACAACCGAGGTGATCAGGGCCACCACGTAGGCCCAGATGACCATCCGTAGCGGGTAGGCGACCGCCACCGCGTACAGCGAGAACCAGATGCTGATGCCCACGGTGGACCTGGCGTCCGAAAGGCTGAGCGCGATGGGTTCGATTAGGCAGAGCAGACCGAGGACCACCAGCGGATGGGTACGGCGAAAGACCAGGAAGAATGCGGCCGCCGCAATGGGAATGAGGTTCCGGGCGTCGAACGCGTTGTCGACCGGCAGCAGGACATTCGGCAGGCTGGCAAGCAGGAAGATCAGGACGACGACGGCGTCCATCTCCCGCGGATGATTCCGGAAGTACCGGCGAATCGGACCAAGCCGACGTGCATTGATCTCGGTGAAGGAGACCGCGGCCGTTCGCTCCGCAGTCTCCTTCACCGAGGCTTTTTCACTCATGGAGTGAGCTTAGGGGGTGTGCAACGCTGAACTGGTCAGACGTCGCGCTTCTTGGTCACGACCAACGAGATCACCAGCAGGACCAGCGCCCACCCACCCAGGACCAGGGCGCCCTGCCACTGGTTGAGGGCGTCCTCGGCGATGGTCAGGGCAACCATCTGCTCCCCCGCGCTGCTGGGCAGGAAGCGTGCGGCGTCGGGGATCCAGTCTGCGAGACCGGAGAAGATCTGGACGATGATCGGCAGGACCATGAGCAGGCCGATGGCTGTAACCACTCCGCCCGCCGTGTTCCGCAGGAGCGTTCCGATCGACATAGCGATGATGGCCATCAGTGCCAGGACCGCTCCGGTGTTGATGATGCTCAGCAGCACTCCGTCAGTGGTGATGGCGAAGTCGATGCCCTCGGGGGCGAGCAGCGGCTGGGCCACGAAGTACGAGATGAAGGCGGCACCGGCTCCGACCACGAAGGCAATGACCGCGATGATCAGGTTCTTCGCGAGCAGCGCGGGGATCCGTGTTGGAACGGCGACCATGGTGGATCTGATCATGCCCGTACCCCATTCGGAGGCAATCAGGACGACGGCCAGCGAAGCGATAAGGAGCTGCCCGAAAATAATTCCGGCGCTCGGCGCCGTCAGGGCGAGTTCGCCATAGTTGGTGGCAGCAAGCTGAGCCGCGATCTCGGGGTCGGACGAGGTGAAGGACTCCGCGGACGCTGCGCTGGTGGCCATGGACCACGCGAACAAGGCCGAAAGCCCCACCATCACCACGAGCGTGATGGACAGCAGGATCACCGTGGACGGCACGGTGGTTACCTTGATCCACTCGGACTTCAGGACGCGCAGGAAGTTCACGCCCGGACCGTTTGTTGGCAGACTGCGCACTGCGGTTGTTTCGGGAGCCTTTGCGGTAGCGGTGTGTGCCATGGTTATTTACCTTCCTCGACGCCGGTGCCGGCACTTACGCCGGCCAGCGGAAGACTGTGGGATTGGTACTCGACCTCGTCGCTGGTGAGCTGCATGTACGCATCTTCCAGAGATGCCTGGAGCGGGGTCAGTTCGTAGACGAGGATCTGGCTCGCCAGCGCCACCTCGCCGATGCGGCGCGCGTCGGCACCCGTGATCTCGAGAAGTTCAGGTTCCAGCTGTTGGCTGGAAACGCCGTCGGCTGCAAGGGCGCGGACAAGCTCACCCGGGCGGTCAGCCCGCACGCGTGTGCGTGACTGCCCCTGGCTGGCGAGAATCTCGCTGATCGGCGCATCGGCAATGATCCTGCCGCGACCGATGACAATCAGGTGATCAGCGGTCAGTGCCATCTCCGACATGAGGTGCGAGGAGAGGAAGACGGTGCGTCCTTCGGCAGCAAGGCCCTTGGCTAGGTGCCGGACCCACTGCACGCCCTCCGGGTCGAGCCCGTTGACGGGTTCGTCGAGGATGACGGTGTGGGGGTCGCCGAGCAGTGCGCAGGCGATGCCCAACCGCTGTCCCATACCTAGGGAAAATCCCCCCACCCGCTTCTTCGCGACGGGCCCGAGGCCGGTCATCTCAATGACCTCCCTCACGCGGCTGTTGGGGATGCCGTGAGTGGCGGCCATGGCTCGGAGGTGGTTGTAGGCGCTGCGCTTGGTGTGCACCGCCTTTGCGTCCAGCAGTGCGCCCACTTCCCTCAGCGGGGCCGAGTGCTGCGCATAATGCTTCCCATTGACCCGGACGTCGCCGTCGGAAGGATTGTCCAGTCCGACGATCATTCTCATGGTGGTGGACTTGCCGGCTCCGTTCGGGCCGAGAAAGCCCGTGACCCGGCCGGGCTTAACGGTGAATGAGATGTGGTCTACGGCTGTCTTGGCGCCATAGCGTTTGGTCAGCGCTGCTGCCTCGATCATGGTGGGCATCCTTGGGGAAGGAGGAGTTTTCGGAATACTTCAAGCCTAGGAAGATTCCTTTTTCGGGTCACCGATCGGCGGGATGATCCTGCGCCGGTCCGTGTCAGTCGAAAGGATGACCGACGGCGGCGAGCGCCTGTGGCCTTCCCGGTACCTCTATTTCCCGGAGCTCCAGAGTCTGCAGATCGACGACGGTTATGCCGGACCAGTACCCGTCCCTGGTGTATCCGCCCGAGAGCAGGGCGTAATCCCGCCCGGACGCGGGGTCCGTCCAGGCGAGCGCGTTCTCATGCAGCCGGTCCAGCGGCAGGACCCGTTCGGCCCCGGTGCCCAGGTCGCGGAGAGTCAGGTTCGGCTGTCCCGTCGCGGAGCCGAACGGGCCGGTTCCCACCACCAGCAGCCTGCCGTCCGCGAGCGCCGCTCCATGCTCGTGCGAATTGGCAATCATCTCCTCCACCGCCACCGCACCGCTGGAGGGATCGACGACGGCGAGCACCAGGCCCTGGAAAGGCAGCAGGAGGCGTCCGCGGGAGTCCAGTGCGGCGTAGTGGGGTTTCTCCCAGGACGCCAACCCTCCCTCGGTGCCGAATGGAGCCACCTCGATGCGCCGCGCCTTCAGCGTCTCAGTGTCGACAACGTGCACGCTGAATGAATCGTGGTCAACGGTGTAGACCTCGGACCCGTCGGGCGACATGAGGATATCGAAGGGCCGCAGGCCCACCTCCACCGATCCGGTCACTCGTCCAGCGGTGACGTCGATTCTCTCCAACACCGACGTGCCGTCTGTCCGGAGTACCGCCACGTAGGCAGTTGTCCCGTCGGCACTTGCAACGATCCCGGTTCCGCCCGGTCTGTATTCCCCGTATGCCAACCGTTGGGGCGCGTTGAGGTAGGGAATCAGCGCCGTTCGACGCTGCTTCCCGACATCGACCACGGCAACACCTTCCGCAGTGGAGACAAAAGCCATGCCTTCTGTGGCATACACGTCCCATGGCGCCTGCCCGACGGTGATGCTCCCAACCACTGGCTCCTCCGCGTCGCCCGGGTCCACCAGCAGAAGCGAGTCGCCTGCCGCATCGGTGACGGCTATGAGCGCTGGATTGGATGGTTGGGGCGCCGGGACCTTGGAGGGCGCGGGCTCCGGTGGGGATACCGGTGCCGCGGACGACGGCGGCACGGCGGTAGGTGGGCTTCCCGCCCGGGAGGGAGCCGGCGTCGTCGTCTGTGCTGGTGAAGACGACGGCGCCGACTGTGGGGTGCAGGCCACAATCACGAGCACAAGGAGCAGCATGGAGAGGATGCCGCGCAGCCTACCCGTCAAAGGAATCCGCGATAGCGTCGAGACCCGCCTGGGCGCACGCTTCATCGGCGGCACCGTCAGGTGCCCCGCCCACACCAATTCCTGCGATGGGAGCCTCTCCTGCCCTCACCGTGACACCTCCGGGCAGGAACAGGGTGCCCGGGATGTCCCGGATGGTTGCGCCGTCACCCGTTGCACGCTCGCTCAACTCGGAGGTGTTCGCGCCGAACGCCGCCGCGGTGTAAGCCTTCAGTCGCGCCGAATCCTCGGTGTGCTGCGCCGCATTGTCCCCGCGAAGCAGGGCCTGGACCTGACCGAACCGGTCAACGACGGCTACGGATACGAAGGGAAGGTCATCTGACTGACACTGCGCCAGCGCGGCCTCCGCCGCCTGCATCGCCGCCTGGACACTCAGCCGCGACGTGGTGAGGACCGCCTCGCCACCCTGTTCGGAGTCTTCTCCGGCAGGAGCAGTAGACTCCCCCGACGCCTGCTCTTCGGCCGGTGCGGTCGTTGCGGGAGGTTCGGACTCCTGGCCGGTGGCCGTCTCGGTGGACGAACAGGCGGTGACGCCGAGGGCGAGCACAGCAGCAGATGCGAAGGCGAGGGAGACGGAAAAGAACTTGGATGTGGCCATGACGATCCTTTTGGAAGGGCTTAGTTGAGAACTCCCCCAAGTGTCCCAACCGGCCTGCGACCGGCGCGTCGCACCGGCGGACCGGCATGCCTCATCCATTCGTACGACGTTCTCCCCGCCCCCAGCGGGTAAGATCCCAGCAGTCCCGCTACGCGATCGGTTCCCCATGACTCTGCAGCTGCACGGCAAGGCCGCCGTTCTGCGGTGGATGCACGCCGGTTTCTACCTGCTGCTCCTCACCTCCGCGGTCCGCTACCTCCTCTCACACGGACTGGATGAGCAGTGGGTTCTCCTGTTGGCTCTGTCCTTGCTTCTGACATGCGTTTATGCCGGAGGGAGCATGCTTCTGGCTCAAGGTCGATACGCCGGAGCCTGGTTGATGGCGGTGCTGGTCCTGTGGGGACTGCTCGCCTTCATGGCACCCAGCTTTGTCTGGTGTGCCTTTCCCTTGTTCTTTGCATGCCGGCACCTCCTCCGCGGGTGGCAGGCGAGCGTATGCCTGATCGTGGTGGTCCTGGTCATGGTCGCGGCCCTAGCCCGGCTCACGGGAGGTCCCGACGTCGCCCTCATTGTCGGGCCGGTGGCCGTTGCAGCGTTGATGCTGGCGGTCTACAACCGAATCGAACAGGAAAGCCTGGCTCGGCAGAAGCTCGTTGATGAACTCACGGCAGCGCAGGCGGAACTCAGCACCAGCAAGCAGCGTGAGGGTGCCCTGGCCGAGCGCGAGCGCCTCGCCCGGGAGATCCATGACACGGTCACCCAGGACCTGACCCAGTCGGTGCTCCTGCTCGAGGCAGCGGATCAGTTGTGGGATGCAGAGCCGGCGTCGTCCCGTGCCCACGTGACGCAGGCAACGCGCTCGGTTCGGCGCAGCCTGGTGGAAGCACGCAACCTGGTTCACAACCTCACCTCGCCGCAGCTTGACCACCGAAGCCTGACGGACGCCCTCCGCGCAGCCACCGCGGACATCCCGGGCCTGCACCTCAACGTCACAGGCGTTGAGTACCCGCTGAGTCCGGAAATCAACCACGCGCTTCTTCGCATCGCCCAAAGCGCCGCTGCCAACGTAAGACTGCATGCAGGCGCCAGGAGCGCGGTCCTCACCCTTTCCTACCTGTCCGACGGCGTGAGCCTCGACCTGTTCGACGACGGCCGGGGCTTTGACCCCGCGGCCGCTGAAACCCACGGATACGGACTTCGCGCCATGCGCCAGCGCGCGGAGCAGCTCGGCGGGACCTTCACCGTGGAGAGCCAACCGGGTGACGGCACCGTGGTGACGGCATGGCTGCCACTGCAGGAGGGCGCATGACCACGGTGCTGTTGGTGGACGATCATGACGTGGTTCGTGCTGGCCTGCGGGCGATACTCGGGACCCAGTCCGATCTGACGGTGGTCGGAGAGGCGGCGGACGGCGCTGCAGGAGTGCGGGCTGCCGTGGACCTCCGCCCCGACGTGGTCCTCATGGACCTGGCCATCGGATCCGGCCTGGACGGAATCGAGGCCACGCGCAGGATCGTTGCCGAGGCGCCCTCGGTGCGCATCCTGGTGTTCACCACCTACGATTCCGACGCTGACATTGTTCGGGTGATCGATGCGGGTGCCACGGGATACCTGCTGAAGGATTCGACGCCGGCGGAGCTCTACGCGGCTATCCATGCCGCCGCTCGGGGGCAGGCCGCCTTGTCAGCGCCGGTTGCCTCAGTGCTGCTCAAACGCATGCAGCAGCCCAACTCGGCATTGACGCCGCGCGAGGCAGAGATCCTCGAGCTGCTGACCGCCGGTCTCAGCAACCGCGAAATGAGCCGTCAGCTATTCATCAGCGAAACCACAATCAAGACCCACCTGATGCACATCTACCGGAAGCTGGACGTGGACACGCGGTCGGCGGCTATCGCGGAAGCGTCGCGGCGGGGTTGGGTTCGGCATCGAGGCTGATCATCGGGAGCTGATGGAGGTGAATTTCCGTACCGACAGCGGCACGAAGATGGCGAGCATCAGCACGATGCCGATAATCACCGTAATGACCGGGTTCTGCAGGGTCCAGGCCGTGGGTTCGGGAAACTCGGGGTTGGTGTTCCCGAACAGTTGCCGTGCTGACTCCACAAGCGCAGACACCGGGTTCCATTCGGCAATGTTCTTCAGGACCTCCGGCAGGGTGTGAATCGGCACGAAGGCGTTCGAGATGAAGGTCAGGGGGAAGAGGATCATGAAGGAGGCGTTGTTGATGACCTCCGGGCTGCGGACGCTCATGCCCAGTAGAGCCATGACCCAGCTGAATCCGTAGGAGAAGAGCAGCAGGACCAGGACGCCGCTGATGAAGCCTCCGAGGGATGTAGTCACCCGCCAGCCCACCAGCCAGCCGGTGCCCATCATGATGAGCATGGAGATGCTGTTGATGACCAGGTCGCCGTTGGTGCGGCCGATCAGCACGGCGGCAGGGCTCATGGGGAGGCTGCGGAAACGGTCGATGATGCCGTCCTTCAGGTCCTGCGCCATGGCAGCACCGGAGAAGGTTGACCCGAAGATAACAGTTTGCGCGAAGATTCCGGCCATCAGGAAGTTCACGTAGTCGGGCACGTTCATTGCCCCGGCGTAGACCTGGCTGAAGAGGAGCACGAACATGATGGGCTGGAGGATGGTGAATACCAGGATCTCGGGTACGCGCTTGATCTTGATCAGGTTCCGGCGGGTGGCAATCCAGCCGTCCGACAACAGCTGGGTGAAGGGTGTGCCGACACTCTGGTAGGCCGACTGGCTGACGGCGGTCATTTGGCTTTCTCCATTTCAGCGTTGGTCCTCGCCGCCTCAGCCTCAGCCTTATGACCGGTCAGCTTCAGGAAGACGTCGTCCAGGGTGGGCCGGCGCATTCCGGCGTCGTGCAGTTGAATGTTGGCAGCCCCGAGATCGGAGAGCACGTACTGCAGCGCGCGCGGCCCCTCAACCACCGCCACTTCAACCGTCCGGTCATTGACAGAAGGCGAGCCGTCGCCGTGGCGGCCAAGAATCTCGCGGGCCGCACCGGCGTCGGCCTCGTCAACCAGCGTCACGACGATGCGGTGACCGCCGATCTGCGCCTTGAGCTGGTCCGAGGTGCCCTCGGCGATAACCTTGCCGCCGTCGATCACGGAGATCTCATCGGCGAGGTGATCGGCCTCCTCAAGATACTGGGTGGTAAGCAGCAGGGTGGTTCCCGCGTTCACGAGCTGATTGATGATGTCCCAGAGCGCAAGGCGGCTTCGGGGATCCAGACCGGTGGTGGGTTCGTCGAGGAACAGGATCTTCGGGTTGATGACCAGGGCGCCGGCAAGGTCGATCCGGCGACGCATGCCGCCGGAGAAACCCTTGACCGGGCGGTTGCCGGCCTCGGTCAGCTCGAACTGCTCAATCAGTTCGCGGGCCCGCTGGCGGGCGGTGCGGGCTCCCAGGTGGTAGAGCCGGCCCACCATCTCGAGATTCTCGAACCCGGTGAGGTTCTCATCCACCGCGGCGTACTGTCCGGACGCGCCGATGATTCGACGGGCAGCTTTCGGGTTTCGGACTACGTCGATGCCGTCGATGTGTGCCGTGCCCTCATCCGGCTTGATGAGCGTGGTAAGTACCTTGACCGCGGTTGTCTTGCCGGCTCCATTGGGTCCGAGCAGCGCCTTGACCGTACCCTCGGGAACCGAGAGGCTGAGCCCCGCGAGCGCATGCACCGGGCCGCTTTTCGATGAGTATGTCTTCTTCAGACCTTCGGCCTGGATGATAGTCATGGGATCGACCCTAGGTACTCGAAGTAGTGGTAGGAAGATGGTCGCGGACAGCTCCTGTCCGCAATTCTGATCGGGCTAGCGGGATTGCAGCGCGTCCAGCGCTACGGCCATGGCGGCGGCCACCCGCCAGTCCAGGCGCGCTCCCGGGATAGAGACGTCGTAACGGTCACGCAGGCTGGGACGGCGCTCGGAGCTGAGCACTAACTGGCCCGAAGCATCGCGGAAATCGAAGTGGAACAGGAACGGCGCCGGAATCGCGTCCAGGAACGGCACGATCTCCCACACGCGGCGGGCGATCGCCACCCCCTGGCTGCGTTCGCTACCCACAGCCTGGATGCCCTGCGCTTCGAGGTGCCAGGTTGAGCGCAGAAGCGAAGCACCGAAGTTCTTCCGGAAGCTGCCTAGGGGCGCTCCCTGATGATCCAGCACGTCATAGGTTGCACCAAGGTCCAGCCGTTGACGCGCCTTGAACGAGAACAGGACTTCACGACGGGACTCATCAGAGAAGAACCGGACCTCCTCCTTGAAGGCTGCGCGTTTCTGCTGCGCGAGGGCGAGGAGCTGGCCGGGCCCACCGTCAGGTCCGCTTGCGCGCACCTCGTAGCGGTTCACCATCATGGTGATCTTCTGGGTGACCGAAAGCTGTTCAATAGCGTGCGGTGGATGCATCAGGATGTGTTCCTTCGGACGGGGGAAGGCCGGAGATCCGGGCGGCAGGGCTGGGTGGGCACAGCATTGTTGAGCATAGTTCGGTCGTCCGCTGCCGTCGTCGTCCTCAGGGAGGATCTATGAAAGGAGGGCAGCCACGGTCTGACCCCCGGTCCGCGCCCGGCTTGCTCCCCCCGCTGGGCCGTCTGCCTGGGCCGTCTGCCTGGGCCGTCCACCCCTTGACGACCTTCAGGTACAGGTCGAGAGTAGCTATTGACGTCCCGATCGGGCGCCGCTCGCCATGCCTTCGTCGCCTGGCGGGTTCCACTTCAGGAAGGCGGAGGCAATGGACACAACAACGTGGGTCTGGATCATCATCGGAATCCTGGTAGTGCTGCTCATCATCGGTTTGATCGTTTTCCTCGGACGGAAACGCCGTCAGGCCCACGTTCAGAAGAAACGGCGCGAAGATCATGACCGCGCCAACCAGATCCGGGAAGAAGCGCATGCCAAAGACCTTGAAGCCCGCGAACGGGAAGCCCATGCCACCCGGGCGGCAGCCGAGGCCCAGCAGGCGGAGGTGGACGCCGAACGGCTTCGCAGGGAGGCTGAGCAGCGGCAGGCCGACGCCCAGGGACTGCGGAGGGAAACCGAGGAGCGCGCCCGGCATGCCGACGAGATCGACCCGTTCGCCGAGACGTCCCGAGACGGCAGGCGGGATGACCGTGGACGGGACGACGCCGGCCCCGGGCAGACTCCCGGACGGCACTGACACCCAATAACGCATCAACAGCGCACCGAATAGCGCACTCCGTAGCGGGCGGCGGGAACGCCGCCCGCTAGTTGCATTGCCCGCCGTGCCTTCAGGAATTGACGCGCGAGGCCTCCGGCTCCCCGGCCTGCCGCTCAGCGGCTGCGGGGGCTACAAGGAATGAAGCCAGCACGGCCACGCCGACCGCGAGCAGGGCGGTGCGGATTCCCACCAAGTCGCCCAGGAAACCCAGAAGTGGAGGGCCCGCCAGGAAGGCCATGTAGCCGATTGTGGAGACAACCGCCACGCGTGCGGCTGCGAAACGCGGCTCATCCGCCGCGGCAGACATGCCCATCGGGAAACCGAGCGCCGCACCCGTGCCCCACAGGACGGCGCCGAGGCCGGCGAGAATCACGTTCGGCGCGAAGACGAACAGGACCAGCCCAGCCAGCGAGGATGCAAGGCTAACCTGCAGTACGCGCACCCGGCCGAACCGGTCGATGAAGCCGCCGCCCACAAAGCGGAACAGGGTCATTGACGCTACGAACACTCCGAACATGAGAGCACCGACGGCCTCGGTGGTTCCCAGTCCATCGACGGTCGCCTTCGCCACCCAGTCATTGGCAGCGCCCTCTGTCAGCGCGGCCCCCAGCACCACCAGCCCGATGAGCAGCGTGCGCGGCTCCCTCCATGCGGTGAGGCCGTTGCGCGGCTTCGCGTCGTCGTCGTGCTTGTCCGTATGGGCCTGCTCCGGCAGGAAGTAACGAGGGACCCAGAGCGAGATCGCCAGCACCAGCACGGCCACCACCGTCAGATGAGCCGACAGGCTCACCCCTGCAGCCGCAAGCCCGGCGCCGACGAGCGCTCCGAGGAAGGCGCCACCGCTGAACGCCGCGTGGAACTTGGGCATGATAGTGCGCCTCAGGAGGCGTTCGACGTCGGCTCCCTCCAGGTTCTGGGCAACATCCCATAGCCCGATTCCCAGGCCAAAGATGAACAGCCCGATTGCAGCGAGCGGCACGGAAGCGATGAGCAATCCGGCGGCGATCGTGGACGCTGCAATTGTCGCGGCCACGCCACCCACACGCACGGTGTTCGCGGTGCCGATGCGCGCAGCGATTCCGCCGGACAGAGGAAGTGAGATGAGCGAACCAATGGCGCCCACCAGCAGCAGGGTTCCAGTGTGTCCGTCACTCAACCCGAGCACCTCGGACGCCGCGGGAATCCTCGCTGCCCAGCTCGCGAAGACAAGTCCGTTCAGGCCGAAGATAGCGAAGGTTGCCCACATTGCCGGCTCAACTTTGGTTTGCACCACTAAACCGTATGCGGACAGTCCTGCAGGGTCCACAACGGTCAATCAGTGTGTTGCTTGGGACAACGAATGCCGCCGGTGCCTGCCTGCTTCAGCGGGTTCGCTGCACACGACCCTCGTCCCACACCGGTTCCTGGGACTCGTACACCCTGCCGTCCTCGCCGAACACCAGGAACCGGTCGAAGCTCCGGGCAAACCAACGGTCGTGGGTGACGGCCAGCACCGTTCCCTCGAAGGCGTCGATGGCGCGCTCCAGCGCCTCGGCTGAGTGCAGGTCAAGGTTGTCGGTGGGTTCGTCGAGCAGCAACAGCGTTGCTCCGGACAGCTCGAGGAGAAGGATCTGCAGGCGGGCCTGCTGACCTCCCGACAGGGAGTCATAGAGCTGCTCGGACTGTCCTGCCAGGCCGTACCGGTCCAGGACCGCGGAGGCTGCTTCCCGTCCGAGGCCGGAGCGGTGGTCGTCCCCGCGATGCAGGATGTCCAGCAGGGTCCGCCCAAGAAGGTCGGGGCGCACGTGGGTCTGCGCGAAGAATCCGGGGCGGATCCTCGCGCCCAACTTCACGACGCCGGTGTGCGGCACCGGTGCGATGGTTACCTCTGACACCGGCTCATGTTCCTTGTCCGGGTCTGACCCGCCGGCGGCGAGAAGGCGCAGGAAGTGCGACTTCCCGGACCCGTTGGAGCCGAGGACGCCCACCCGGTCCCCGAACCAGATCTCGGTGCTGAAGGGTTTCATGAGCCCGGTGAGCTCGAGCTTCTGGGCAACGACGGCTCGTTTGGCCGTGCGGCCGCCCTTGAGCCGCATGTTCACGTTCTGCTCGATGGGAATGGCTTCCGGCGGTCCGGCCTCGAGGAACTTGGTGAGCCGGGTCTGGGCGGCGTGGTACCGGTTTGCCATGTCCGAGCGGAATGCCGCCTTGTTCTTGTACATGTTGACGAGTTCCTTGAGCTTGATGTGCTCCTCGTCCCAGCGGCGGCGCAGTTCCTCGAAGCGCGCGTTGCGGTCGGCCCGGGCCTGCAGGTAGGTGCTGAAGCCCCCGCCGTGAATCCAGCTGGAGGCGCCCAGGGCCCCCGGTTCCAGCGTCACGATCCGGGTTGCGGAATTGGCCAGGAGTTCCCGGTCATGGCTGACGAACAGGACTGATTTCGGACTGTCATTGAGCTTCGCTTCCAGCCAGCGCTTCCCGGGGACGTCCAGGTAGTTGTCCGGCTCATCCAGCAACAGCAGCTCGTCCGGTCCGGCGAACAACGCTTCAAGCACCAGCCGCTTCTGCTCGCCTCCTGACAACGACGACGCCGCCCGGTACTGCGCGCGGTCATACGGCACTCCGAGTGCCGCCATCGTTACCTCGTCCCAGGTGGTCTCCAGCTCGTACCCGCCGGCGTCTCCCCAGTCGGCAATAGCTTGCGCATAGCGCATCTGGGTGGGTTCGTCGTCGTGTTCCATCATGGCGAGCTCAGCGGTATCGATGCGCCGCGCCGCTTCGGCGAGCGCCGGCGGGGCAGCGGAGACAAGGAGGTCGCGCACCGTGGTGTCGTCGCGGACCTGGCCGACGAACTGGCGCATGATTCCCATGGAACCCGACCGGGTGACGGCTCCTTCGTCAGCCGTGATGTCTCCGGCGACGATGCGCAGCAGGGTGGTTTTACCGGTCCCGTTGGGACCGATCAGGGCCGTCTTGTGTCCCTCCCCCACCTTGAAGCTGACGCCGTTGAGGAGTTGCCGGCCATCGGAGAGGAAGTAGTCGATGTTGGAGACGTCGAGGTGTGCCACCGCTCAAGTGTTTCACCCCGCGCGTCTCCATCCACCATCGAGGCCCTATGACTGGTTGGAGCTCAGGGCGGAGGGTGCGCCGACGAGCGCTCCCGGCGCGTAGGCCGACTCCGAGTGCTCATGGAGGTCCACGCCTTCCTCCTCCACATGGCTGGCCACGCGGAATCCGATCACCTTGTGAATGACCAGTGCCAACACTGCCGTTACGAGGCCGGAATACGCCAGGGCGAAACCGGTTGCCACGAGCTGGCTCCAGAGCTGGCCGGTCCCGCCGCCATAGAACAGCCCGCCTGCGCTCTCTTCGCCGGGTATTGCGAAGAATCCAAGTGCCACGGTTCCAACAAACCCGGTGACCAGGTGCACCGCGACGACGTCGAGCGAGTCGTCATAGCCGAGCCGGTACTTGAGCCTGATCGCCAGGCAGGAAGCGACGCCGGTCGCCAGGCCGATGGCAATCGCGCCGGGGATGGTCACGTCCGCGCAGGCAGGTGAGATGGCCACGAGCCCGGCAACGATCGCCGATGCGGCGCCGAAAGTGGTGGGACGGCCGTCCCGGATCCGCTCCACCGCCAGCCAACTGACGACGGCGGCTGCAGGCGCTGCGATCGTGTTCAGGAGGATGACGGCCGCCTGACGGTCATCTCCTGCAGCACCCACGTTGAAGCCGAACCAGCCGATCCAAAGTAGAGCGGCGCCGAGGACCACCATGGGTAGGTTGTGCGGCTGGTGGCTGGCCTGCTTGCCGAACCCGCTGCGGGCGCCGAGGATCAATGCAAGTACGAGGGCTGCCATTCCGGCGTTCATGTGGATGACCGTACCGCCGGCGAAGTCGATTGCCTCTCCGGCCCACTGGCCTATGGCTCCGTCAGCGGAGAGGATTCCGCCATTCCAGACGGCATAGGCCATGGGCGCATAAGCCAGGGTCACCCAGAGTGGAACGAACAGGCACCATGCGCCGAAGCGGGCGCGGTCAGCGATGGAGCCGGAGATGATCGCCACGGTGACGATAGCGAACGCTGCATTGAACGCCATACCCAGCAGGTCTCCCGAGTCCGAGGCAGCGAGGCCGGCCAGGTTGGCGAATGGATCACCGAACATGCCAAGGGCGGACGCCTCGCTCGTAGCCATCGAACTGCCCCGGAGGAGCCAGGTGAGACCGGCCAGCGCCATCGCTGCCAGGCTCATCATGATCATGTTGAGCGTGGAGCGCACTCGCGTCATGCCTGCATAGAAGAATGCCAGCGCTGGTGTCATCAGCATCACCAGGGCTGTTGCCACGACGAGCCACACACCGCCGGGAGTTAAACCGTCCATCTGAACCCCTGAGGGAATTGAATGGTTTCCAGAGAGGAAACGCCATTGAACCCAGTTACTCATGCGCGAGTTTCCGGATGAAGTGCCGCAGGTTAGCGGTGCATTACAGAGGCTTCACCATCAAAGTGTGACGAAACTCGTGACTGGTAATTGCCTCTGGCAAGCTCCTGTTAATGCGGGCTTCACGCCGGGTACATCGGGTCTGCCTACCGTGCAGGAGTCAATCCCCACTGTTTGAAGGAATTTGCATGTGCAACACCCATGACCAGTTCGACCCGAAACTTTCCACGGCAGCTGCGGACCGGGAGTTGGAGGCGATCGGGTGGAACCGACGTGCAATCCTGAGGTCCGCCGCCATCCTTGCGGGCGCCGGTGCCACGGCAACCGCAACGGCAGGGGCAGCCTTCGGCGCTCCCGGGGGCGGGCAGAGGCGCAACGACCCTCAGCTCACATGGCTGGTCGGCGATCATCACGTTCACACCCAGTACAGCCACGATGCGAAATACCTCATCCAGCACCAGCTCGACGCAGCCCGGAAGTACGGCGTCGATTGGCTGGCCTTCACCGAACATTCAAACTTCGGTCACGCCAACAACGGAGGCGCAGTCAACTCGAATCGGGAAATCCGGGAACAGCGCGCCGCCAACAAGGACCTGCTCATCTTCCAGGGACTGGAGTGGTACATCCCCGCTGCGGAGCACGGGTCCGTTCTTGTTGCGCCCGGCCCCAACGAAGTCGACCTCCTCCGGACCTTCGAACTGGTCTGGGACGGCAAGCTCAACGGCTGGGAGAAGCCCGCACCGGGTTCAACCGCTGAAGGACTCGCAGAACGCAAAGCCGCGGAGGCCATCGCATGGCTGGCCGAGCAGCGGCGCACCGGCTACATCGACGACGTCCTGGTTCTCGCCAATCATCCGATGCGGCTTGGGATCGACTCACCTCACGAATTGCGCGCCTGGCGCGACGCGGCGCGCGAGGTAATGATCGGCATGGAGGGCGCGCCAGGCGCTCAGGGCAGCGGCATCAGCCAGTTCACAGTTCCCGGCGACCAGCGCGGCGAATACACCAACGCCCCCAGCCAGTACAGCTTCGCGGGCTACCCGGCCGACGCCTACCGGCCGTACGGCGGGTTCGACTGGGCCACGGCACACCGTCGGCGGCGTCTGGGACTCCATGCTCGCCGAAGGCTTGCCCTTCTGGATCACCGCGAATTCCGACAACCACCTCACCGTCAAGGACACGCTGAAGACCGGCCCCTACCCGGAGCGGGAGCCCTACCTGAGCCTGCCCAACGAGTTCGACCGCTGGAGCGTGGAGGGCCGTCGACCGGACCCGGTGGAAACCGGAGAGCCCCAAGGAGGCAGCGACTTCTGGCCCGGGCAGTTCAGCCGGACCCACACGGGCGTACTTCACAGAAGCTACGGCGGAGTGCTCTCCGCAATGCGCAGCGGCAGGATGTGGGTGGACCACGGACACCTGCTGGCCGGGCTTGAAGTGCGCGTCCGTGAAGCGAACGGACAGCCGGGCAGGGGCGCAAACGGCGTCACCCTCGGATCACGGCTGCAGGTCCGTCGCGGGACCGACGTCGAGGTGTCCATCACCCTGACGCCGACCGAGTACCGAAATGCCGCAGGGATCCTGCCCCGGGTGGCACACGTCGACGTCATCAGCGGCCCGGTCACAGGCCCCTCGGCCGACCGGGATGCTTTGCGCGCACCCGGCACACGGGTGACGCGTCAGTTCGATGTATCCGGCGAGTCCGGCACTGTGACCGTCAGCCACACCTTCCGCGACGTGGACCAGTCCTTCTACCTTCGGGTGCGGGGCAGCGACGGCAACCGGAACGGCGCCGGCTACTACGGTGCCGACGTCGACCCGGGAGGTCCGCAGCGGCACGGAAACGGCACCGAGGAGGCCAACCCGTGGCTGGACACCTGGTTCTATGCCAACCCGATCTTCGTTGACGTAACCGGCTGATTCCCGTGCCTACATGGTCCGCATCGCGTGGCCGCGGAGGTTCGCCCGCTGGGAATCCGTGAGCTTCAGCCACTGACTCGGGGTCATCCCCAGATGGGGCAGAAGTCGCCGGTCCTCGGGGGAAAGGACGGCGGGAGCCGGCTCGCGCCGTCGTCGTCCCTGCGCAGAAACAGCAGCAACTGTTGTACCGGAAATCAGGACTGCGGCGGCTACCAAGCCGACGATAATCTCTATGCTCATCGATTCCTCCTGCGCGGGCGTCCCCACCCACCCTGGAGGGGGACGCCCCATGCTCGCCTGCCCGGCTTGGGAAAATCTGGTTGATGCTGAGAGTCGGGTAGCGGAGGATGGGACGACCATGGAAAAGGTCAGCGCCACGTACATCAACTTCGCCAGCATCCTCGATGAACAGACACGGGCGCAGAACCTGAAAACGGCGTCCATGCCGTTCATCTACCCGCACCTGGCCAGCATGCCGGACGCACATCTGGGAAAAGGTGCCGCCGTGGGATCCGTCATCCCAACTCTCCGCGCAATCATTCCGGCCGCGGTGGGCGTTGACATCGGATGCGGAATGATCGCCGTCCGGACGCAGTTCCGGAAGGACGACCTGCGGCGGCTCGAACGCAGAACCCTGCGCGAGGCGATCGAGCGCGCCATCCCCCTGTCCGCCGGCCACAGCAACAAGAAGATCCTTCCTTCCGCCGAGCCGCGCATCGAGCGCCTCATCCGGCAGGCGGAAGACGCCGGCTTCAACCCGGCGTCGTACTCCAAGCAGTGGGCACTGCAGCTTGGCTCGCTGGGCTCCGGCAACCACTTCATCGAGGTAAGCCTGGACGAGCAGGACCGCGTGTGGCTGTTCCTTCACAGCGGCTCCCGCGGCGTCGGCAACCGCATTGCGCAGAAACATATCCGGGTAGCGCTGGACCAGTGCGACGCCCGCGGCATCCAGCTCCCCGACAACGACCTCGCCTACCTTGAGGAGGACGACGACGAGTTCTGGGACTACATCCACGAACTCCGGTGGGCGCAGGACTTCGCCCTGCTCAACCGCGAGGAGATGATGGACCGCGTGGTCTCCTGTGTCGCTGACTGGACCGGCGAGGCCGTCCAGGAGCAGGAGCGCATCAACTGCCACCACAACTACACGGCACAGGAAACGCACTACGGCAAGCGGGTTTGGCTGAGCCGCAAGGGGGCCATCGATGCCTCCGCGGGCCGGCCCGGGCTGATTCCGGGTTCCATGGGGACAGCCTCCTACGTGGTGGAGGGGCTCGGCTTCGCGCCGTCGCTGAACTCAGCGCCGCACGGGGCCGGCAGGGAATACAGCCGGTCAGCAGCCAGGCGCACCTTCACCCGCGAGGAGCTACGGCGGGCGATGCGCGGCATTGAGTACCGCGACACCGACGCCTTCATCGATGAGATCCCCGCCGCCTACAAGGACATCGACGTGGTCATGCACGACGCCCGCGACCTGGTTCGCGTGCGGCACACCCTGCGTCAGATCGTCAACGTCAAGGGAGACTGACGGGCCGGGTCCAGGCAACTGCCGGTTAGATAGTTAACTGTCACGTAGGTGCATAACAGGGGGCTTTCGAATGCACACCACAGTTCTTGTTCTGGCCACGGCGTCGATGGGGTTGATCGCCGGACTCTTCTACGCCTTTTCCGTTTCGGTGATGCCCGGCCTCCGCAGGATCGGGGACCAGCCCTTCGTTCAGGCGATGGGCGCCATCAACACAGCCATTCAGAACCTTTGGTTCGCCGTGAGCTTTTTCGGGGCGCTGCTCTTCACCGCCTGGGCACTCGTACTGCAGGTCAGTGAAGGCACCCCGCGCCTGTTTACAGTTGCCACTGCGCTAATCCTTTACGTCGCAGTGCTCGGCATAACGTTCACGATCAACATTCCCCTGAACCTCGAACTTGAGCGGTCGGCCTCAGCGCAGACAGGTGGTTCAGCTGCTGCCCGGCTCCGGTTCGAGAAGCGGTGGGTGGGCTGGAACCACCTTCGGACGCTGCTCTCTTTCGCTGCGTTCATCCTGCTCTGTACTGCTCTGGTCAGCCCGCCACAGTGAGGTCAGGGGTCACGAGGCGCCGGGTAACCGCGCGAAATCGTTGAAACTGTAGACGTGAAGCCCGGCGAACCCGCCTGATCTTTCGATCGATCCGACCAGCCGCGTGGGATCGTACGACGACGGCGCCAGCACCGACCGCAGCAGCGAACCACTGCGCTTGGCGAACTTGAGCGACGGACCAACTCCGATCCTTCCGGCGAGCGCTACGAGCCGGGTGCGTCGCACCTGTCCGGGGACGCCGGCCCAGACCGGGAGGGTAAACCCGTCGGCGCGGATGCGGGCAAGATAGTCGGAAAGCACCGGCGCGGAGAAACACATCTGGGTCACTGCCCAGTCGCCGTACTCCTGCTTCTTCAGCAGCAGCTGCGTGAGCTCGGGTTCGGGGATGGCGGGGTGCCCCTCGGGATAGGCAGCGAAGCCGAGCCGGAAGGAGCCGGTGCCCGCGAGTTCCTCCAGAAGGGGAACGCTCCAGGCGTACGGTCCGGCGTCGGCCTTGGCGTCCCCGGCGATCACGAAGATGTCCTTGACGCCGGCGTCGGCCAGACGCTTCGAGAAGGTGTCCATCTGCTGCTTGGACTCGATCGACCGGGCCGCCAAGTGCGGCACGGCGCGGTAACCGAGCGCCGCAAGTTCGACCGCCAGATCCACCGTTTCAGACGGTCCATGGTGCGGCAGGCAGGTGATCGTGATCGTCGCGGGCGCCGGCAGTTCGCGGCCCAACCGGGCGACGACGTCGTGCCCCGGAATGATCTCAACGCGTGCGGGGAGAGCCATTCAGCATTCCACGACGTTCAGGGCCAGCCCTCCGCGGGCTGTTTCCTTGTACTTGTCCATCATGTCGGCGCCGGTCTCGCGCATGGTCTTGATTGCGGCGTCGAGCGACACGAAGTGCTGCCCGTCGCCGCGGACCGCCATGCGCGCCGCGGTGATCGCCTTCATGGCTGCCACCGCGTTGCGCTCGATGCAGGGGATCTGCACCAGCCCGCCCACCGGGTCGCAGGTCAGGCCGAGGTTGTGCTCGATGCCGATCTCGGCTGCGTTCTCGACCTGAGCAGGTGTGCCGCCGAGGACTTCGGCGAGGCCGGCTGCCGCCATCGCACACGCGGATCCCACCTCGCCCTGGCAGCCGACCTCGGCGCCCGAGATGGACGCGTTGGTCTTGAACAGGGCACCGACGGCGGTGCTGGTGAGCAGGAAGCGGATGACGCCGTCGTCGTCGGCTCCGGGCACGAAGTCGGTGTAGTACTTCAGGACGGCCGGGATGATCCCGGCCGCGCCGTTGGTGGGCGCGGTGACCACGCGGCCTCCGGCGGCGTTCTCCTCGTTGACCGCGAGCGCGAACAGGGTGACCCACTCCATGGTGCTGAGGTGATCGTTCGGATCGGCCTCCTTGCGGAGCAGCTCGAACTGCTTGGCAGCACGACGGCGGACGTGGAGTCCGCCCGGGAGCTCGCCACTGTTGATGGTTCCCCGCCGGATGGTGTCCTGCATGACGTCCCAGATCTTCAGCAGGCCGCCGCGGACGTCATTCTCGTTTCGGGTGGCGAGTTCATTTGCGAGCACGATGTCCGCGAATGACTTCCCGGTAGTCGCAGCGATCTCGAGCAGCTGCTCGGCGGAGGTGAAGGGGTATGGCACGTCCACGCTGTTTTCCGCAGGAGTGTCTGTCCCGATCTGGTCCTCATCCAACACAAAGCCGCCGCCGACGGAGTAGTACTCGCGCGACAGCAGAACCATTCTGTCCTCGGCATACGCAGTAAATCGCATGCCGTTGGTGTGATACTCGAGCCGCTCCTTCCGGTGAAGGATGAGGTCGGTCTGCGGGTCGAAAAAAACCTCGTGAGTGCCGCCCAGACGGAGGGCCTTTGTGGCCGAGATCTGCTCGACGCGCGGCTCGGCGCGCTGCGGATCCGTCAGGTGCGGCTGCTCCCCCTCGAGACCCAGGATGACGGCCTTGACCGTGCCGTGACCGTGCCCGGTCACGCCCAGTGAACCGAACAGTTCAGCCTTCACCTCGCGCGTCTGCTCAAGCTGTCCCCGCTGGAAGAGCATCTGGGTGAACAGATACGCGGCCGTCATTGGCCCACCGGTATGCGAACTCGACGGGCCGATTCCGATCTTGAACAGATCGAAGGCGCTGATGGTCATGACCGGCCCGAGCGCCTGTAGAACGGCAGTTCAATTACGGTGAAGGCTTCGGGCCGGCCACGGAGATCCACCTGAAGCTCGGTACCGGGCTCGCTCAGCCCCGACTCGACATAGGCGAGCGCCACTGGGTATCCGAGGGTCGGGCTGGGGAGGCCGGACGTGACGGTACCGACCGCGCGTCCGTCCGAGACGACGTCGTACCCGGCGCGTGCCGACCGACGACCGGCGCCGCGCAGGCCGACAAGCGTGCGCGCAGGAACCTGGTCCTTCAGCGCTTCCAGCGCTGACCGGCCCACGAAGTCATCCGTCTTCTTGAAGCTGACGACGCCTCGCAGTCCCGCCTCGAAGGGGTTGGTGTCCAGACCCAGCTCGTGACCGTACAGGGGCATGCCGGCCTCCAGGCGGAGGGAATCGCGGGAGGCCAGACCGCACGGCGCCAATCCATGATCGGTACCGGCCTCGAGGACCGCCTTCCACAGCTGACCCGCCTGGGCATTGCCGATGAACAGCTCGAACCCGTCTTCGCCGGTGTAGCCGGTGCGGGCCAGCAGCACGCTCTGCCCCGCCAGTTCCACCTGCACTGCGGCGTAGTACTTCAGCGACGTGATCGCATCCTGGTCTTCCAGTGACGCGAGGCCCAGAAGGATCCCCTCAGCGTTAGGGCCCTGGACCGCGATCAGCGACGTGTCCTGTGACTGGTCCTCGACGGTGACCTCGAAGGCGTCCGACCGCGTCTGCAGTTCGGCGGCGACGGTGTCGGAGTTCGACGCGTTGGGCACCACCAGGAACCGGTCCTCGGCGAGCCGGTACACGATGAGGTCGTCGATCACGCCGCCGTCCCCGTTGCAGATGAGCGAGTACTTCGCCTTTCCGACTGCGATCACGGCGAGATTGCCCACCAGCGCGTAATTCAGGAACTCCGCTGCCTGCGGTCCGGTCACCATCACCTCACCCATATGGGAGAGGTCGAAGATGCCGGCTGCGCGGCGGACAGTGTGGTGTTCCTCGAGCTCGCTCCGGTACTTCAGGGGCATCTGCCAGCCGCCGAAGTCAGTGAAGGATGCGCCGAGTTCAGAGTGTTGGGCGTAGAGAGCTGTCTGCTTGGTCATCAGGAATCCTTAGTTCGCAGCCGGCGCGGTGGTGTCCTCGAGCACGACTGTGCCGTCCTCGAAAGCTTCGAGCGGAGGGCAGGAGCACACGAGGTTCCGGTCGCCGTGGGCTCCGTCGATCCGGCGGACAGGAGCGAAATACTTGTCGTGACGCAGGGTCCGAACCGGATAGGCCGCGACCTCGCGGGAATACGGGTGCGACCACGAGTCACTGATCAGGGACTGCGCGGTATGGGGTGCCTGCCGAAGCGGGCTCTCCTCCAGCGACCACTCGCCCGCGCCCACCCGGTCGATCTCGCCCTTGATGGCGATCATCGCGTCGATGAAGCGGTCCAGTTCCTCCAGGTCTTCCGACTCCGTTGGTTCGACCATGAGCGTTCCGGCGACCGGGAAGCTCAGGGTCGGAGCGTGGAAGCCGTAGTCGATGAGTCGCTTGGCCACGTCCTCGGCCGTGACTCCGGTCTTTGCAGTGAGCGCGCGCAGGTCGAGGATGCACTCGTGCGCAACCAGCCCGTTCTCGCCTGAGTACAGAACCGGGAAGTGCCCGTTGAGGCGGGCTGCAACGTAGTTCGCGGCCAGGAGGGCCGACTTGGTTGCAGCTGTGAGACCCTCATTGCCCATGAGGGAGATGTACGCCCAGGAGATCGGAAGCACGCCTGCTGAGCCGTAGCGTGAAGCCGAGATGGGGACGCCGGCCTCGCTCGCGCCGTCGTCGGCGTTGGGATCACCGGGCAGGAAGGGCACGAGATGCTCGGCCACCGCAACGGGTCCGACGCCGGGACCACCTCCACCGTGCGGGATGCAGAAGGTCTTGTGCAGGTTGAGGTGGGAGACGTCGCCGCCGAATTCGCCGGGCTTCGCCAGTCCCACCAACGCGTTCAGGTTGGCGCCGTCGATGTAGACCTGGCCGCCGGCGGCGTGCACCTGGTCGCAGACCCAGCACACGTCCTCCTCGAACACGCCGTGCGTAGACGGGTAGGTGATCATGATGGCGGAGAGCGAGTCGCGGTTGGCTTCGATCTTGGCTTTGAGATCGTCGTGGTCGATGTTGCCGTTCGCGGCGGTCTTCACGACGACTACCTTCATGCCGGCCAATACGGCGGAGGCGGCGTTAGTGCCATGCGCCGACGACGGGATGAGGCACACGTTGCGGGCTTCGTCGCCGCGGGAGAGGTGGTAGCCGCGGATGGCGAGGAGGCCGGCCAGCTCGCCCTGGGATCCGGCGTTGGGCTGGATGGACACACGTGCGTAACCGGTGATCTCGGCCAAGCGGTTCTCGAGGTCGCCGATGAGTTCCCGCCAGCCCTCGGTCTGGTGTTCGGGCGCAAAGGGGTGGATGGTGGCGAACTCCGGCCAGGAGATGGGCTCCATCTCCACAGTGGCGTTGAGCTTCATGGTGCACGATCCCAGCGGAATCATGGTGCGATCCAGCGCCAGGTCGCGGTCGGAGAGGCGCCGCAGGTAGCGCAGCATCTGCGTCTCGGAGCGGTGCAGCGAGAAGACCGGGTGGGTCATGTACGACGACGTCCGCTTCAGTTCCGCGGGGATTCGTACCTTTGGCCCGGCTTCAGCCACGGCCGGCAGGTCGACGCCGAAGACCTCGGCGATGGTCTGCAGGTGGGCGTCCGTAGTGGTCTCGTCGCAGGAGATGCCCACGTGGTCAGCGTCAACGAACCGGAGGTTGATTCCCCGTTCGTCAGCGGCCTTCACGAGCTCCTCGGCCCTGCCGTCAGCCTTGACCAGGAGGGTGTCGAAGAAGGATTTGTGTACGGTGCCGGGCAGGGCTGCTGCGAGCCGGGCGGCCTTCCCGTGGACGCGTTCGGCGATCGCCTTCAGGCCGTCCGGCCCGTGGTAGACGCCGTACATGCTGGCCACGATCGCGAGCAGGGCCTGCGCGGTGCAGATGTTGGAGGTCGCCTTCTCTCGGCGGATGTGCTGTTCGCGTGTCTGCAGCGCGAGGCGGTAGGCGGGGGCGCCGTCGGAATCCTTGGAGACGCCCACCAGGCGTCCGGGGAGCATGCGCTCGAGTCCCTTGCGCACAGCCATGTAGGCGGCATGCGGTCCGCCGAAGAAAAGCGGCACCCCGAAACGCTGGGCGGAGCCGACGGCGATGTCCGCGCCCTGCTCGCCGGGAGGGGTGATGAGGGTCAACGCGAGAAGGTCGGCGGCTACCGTAACCAGTGCGCCGGCGTCGTGCGCCTTTTCAATGATGTCCTTGTGGTCACGCAGCGCGCCCGAGGTGCCGGGCTGCTGAAGCACGAGGCCGTTGATGTCGCCTTCGGGCAGGCCCTGTGAGAGGTCCGCGATCTCGACCTCGAAGCCGAGCGCTTCAGCGCGGCCCTTCACAACGGCGATGGTCTGCGGCAGGCAATCGGCGTCCAGGACGGTGCGTCCCTTGTTCTTGCCGGAGCGGCGCATCAGGAGCACTGCCTCGGCGACCGCGGACGCTTCGTCGAGCAGCGACGCGTTGGCGATGGGCAGGGCGGTGAGGTCCTGCACCATGGTCTGGAAGTTTAGGAGGGCCTCCAGGCGGCCCTGGGAGATCTCGGGCTGGTACGGGGTGTAGGCGGTGTACCAGGCGGGCGACTCAAGCACATTGCGCCGTATCACGGGAGGGGTGATCGTGTCGTAGTAGCCCTGACCGATCATCTGGACGGCCGTCTTGTTCTTCGCCGCGATCCGTCGAAGCTGGGCGAGGACCTCGGATTCGCTGAGGGCGGTGGGCAGGTCCAATCCCTCGCTCAGGCGGATACTCGCCGGCACAGCTACGTCAACGAGTTTGTCCAGGCTCGGGTAGCCAAGCACGTTGAGCATGTGCTCGGCGTCATTGGACCGTGGGCCGATGTGGCGGTCGGAGAAGGTGGTTTCCGTCTGGTGGGTCATGGGAACTCCGTAAATCGGTGTTCGCGCCAGGCACGAACGCTGGTTGAGTTCCTCCCCGCTCTGTATGGGACCTGAGAGATTCCGCGGACTCGAAAGACCGCCTTGCACCGTCGGTGAGCACAGCCATTAATGGCCGGGCTGCTTTCCAGAGTTGCCTTTCCGCGGCGGTGCTGGGCCTGAGAGATTCCTGGGGAGGATTTGCTCCTACGGCGCCTGCTGAGTGATCGGCAGGACTCTCCCGCTGCGGGTCAGTGGCTAAGAAAAGTAGAGCTATGAAGTTTTTTGATCGTGACCCAGCTTACTCTCCGGGCTCCCGCCCCGGAAATGGCGTTGGTCCAATGACGCTTGGGGAGGGAGCTGCCGAAGGTTCGCGCCCTCACCCAACCGCTACCCAGACTTACCCTTCAGCTTCAGCGATCGTGAAGCTGTTCCACCCAGTTCCGATCCGCTCCCGGGAGTTCCAGCTGCCATTCCCGAAACCGTAGAAGTGAAGCACTCCATCCTCAGACCTCGCTAGCAAACCCGGCTCGCTGGCCTCTCCGAAGCCCGGCTCACTGGCTTCCCTGTAGCGCGTGAACGATCCGACATAATTCATCGAATCCCATCCGTTTCCTATTCTCTTACGGGTCTCCCCATAGAAATTCCCGTTACCGTCGGTGCGATACAGGAGCATATCGCCCGACGTTGTTGTGGCAGCAATGTCCTGGCCTCCGTCACCGTCCCAGTCCAAGAGATTCACATTCAGTGATCCCCAACCGCTTCCCTCAAGGATCCGTTCTCCTATGATCGCGGTCCCTGACGGATTTGTGTAGTTATAGAGCCTTCCATCAACGGTGCTTTTCGCGATGATTGACGGATAGTTATCGGCCTGCTTCCAGTAGCCGACAGAAATATCGTAATTCTGCCAACCATGGCCGATAGTCGATGCCCGAAATCCGCCATCCGCCTTGCCCCAGTAGATGTGGAGCCTGCCATCCTTACCCTTGGCCAGCAGATCCTTGATACCGTCCGCATTCCAGTCGGTCACGTGGATTTCGGCCATTCCGCTCCACCCGGAGCCAATCCGGTTCCTGCCCGAGTAGACTCTGCCGTAATTCCAGAGAACGCCGCTACTGTCAAAAGCAATCAGCTCTTCAGACATTATGTAAGGACGGGAGGCGTGCCACGTCGGTTGAGCCTTGGCTGGAACAGCAGTGAATAACGTGGACAAAGCCAAAGCGGGCAAAATTGCCGTGATGATTTTACGCATAGAACGCATGGATGATCCCCCGGATAAGTGAAAGCGACGACTTCATTATCCGCCGAATTTTGGGTTATGCGGCTCGGCGTCCGTATAGATTGAATAACGATAAGGGCGGCCCTGCGAATATCTCTTATGCTAGACGCCCGGAGGGAATCCAATCAGGAAAGCCGGGAAACTAAGCTTGCCCCATGACTCGGTACGCGATTGACGCTCCAACCCTCTTGCATCTTGTGCAGGGCACTCAAGGAGTGGCCGTCAAGCATCAACTCGTAGCGCCGAACCTTATCCGTTCGCAATCGCTCTCCCTGCTCTTCGAAGCCGTTCAGCAGGGCCGGCTCTCGGAGGACGAGGCTCTGCTACACCACGAGCGCATGACCGAAATGAAAATGCGCTTGTTGGGCGACAGAGTATCCCGCCGGACAGCGTGGAAAATCGCCCGTGAGCAGGGCTGGGACTCAACGTACGACGCCGAGTACCTGGCTGTTGCGCGATTGCAGGCCGACGCGCTTGTCACCGTCAGCACGGAAATGCGTGCCAAGGCGCAAGACATCGTCCCCATTGCCCCTCTGGACGTGCTCTTCGCCTCGGATTAGTTGAAGCTACAACCATCTATGACTAGACTGCCACAAGAGCTCAGGCGCCAGCCAAGGAGGAACGCATGAACCACTTCCCTGAACCCGTCGTTGCCTGGCACGGCCAGGACAACCCCGATCTGCCTTTGGTGGTTCTCCTCCATGGCCGAGGCGCCGACGAAAACGGGATCATCGGCCTGGCGAACCACCTGCCTGCCAGCGCGTCCTATGCAGCAGTGCGCGCGCCCATCGCGGAGGGTGGCGGCTATGCGTGGTTCGCAAACCGGGGCATCGGACGTCCCATCGCCGAGTCGCTCGAGCAGACCATGGCGTGGTTTCGGAACTGGCTCGACGAGGTGGCGCCCGCCGATCGCTCCGTCCTCCTGATCGGCTTCAGCGGCGGCGCCGCGTTCGCAGGCGGACTGCTGCTCTCAGACCCTGTCCGCTTCGCCGGCGCCGCAATCCTGTACGGCACCCTCCCGTTCGACGCCGGTGTCCCCACTACACCGGGACATCTCACCGGAGTGCCGGTCTTCGTCGCGCAGGGGGACGCCGACACCGTGATTCCGCGCGAACTCCTCGACCGCACCTGGACCTACATCACCGAGCAGTCAGGCGCCACTGCCCACCCGCGCCGGGATCCAGGCGGCCACAGCCTCAGCCAGGAGACCGCCGTCGAACTTCCGGAATGGGTGGCCCGCCGGCTCTCCCACTGAGTGAAGAGGTCGGCTGGGAGCGAAACGCTCCATCCCACTGAAACAGCTCTGTGGTGGGATGGAAGGCGGGAAGCTTGGAACGAAGATCAACTAAACGCCCGGAGACAGATCCGGCACCGGCAGCCCGAACACGTCCTTCAGCGCGAGCCTTGCCGCGTGATAGCCGCCCATCCCGTGCACTCCGGGTCCCGGCGGCGTCGACGCCGAGCAAAGGTAGAGCCCCTTCACTGGCGTCCGCCACGGCTTCGGGCTGAAGGAGGGCCGCGCCAGCAACTGCGGAATGGTGACGGCTCCACCGCTGAAGTCGCCGCCCACGTAGTTGGCGTTGTGGCGCTCGGTGTCTGCCGCCGTCGTTACATGGGAACGGACGACGACGTCGCGGAAGCCTGGTGCGAACCGCTCGATCTGCCGCACGACGGCGTCGGTCATGTCCCGGTGCGAGCCGTTGGGAACATGGCAGTACGTCCACAGAACGTGGCGTCCGTGGGGCGCACGGGACGGATCGAAGGCAGAGGGCTGCGAAATCAGCACATACGGACGCTCCGGGTGCTTGCCGGCCGCGACGTCCGCTTCGGAGGCCGCGAGCTCCTCGCGGGATCCGCCGGCATGCACGGTGCCGGCCTGCATCACTTCCTCGTTGGCCCACGGAACCGGACCGGACAGGATGAAGTCCACCTTGCAGGCGCCGTCGCCGAAACGGAACCGTTCCAGTGCGGCCGAGTACCGGGCGGGAAGCCGACCACTGGCCATCCTGGCCAGCGCGGGCGGTGAGACATCGAGCAGCACAGCCCGGGCGTCGTCGAGCTCGCCCACCGCGTCGATCCTGTGCCCGGTGTGGAGCACGCCGCCGTGGGCGCGGATGTCGTCAGCCATGGCAGTGATGATGGACTGCGATCCCCCGACGGGGATCGGCCATCCCACCGCGTGGGCGAGGGCACCGAGCGTCATCCCCGCGCCTGCGGACGCGAGGGTGGGTAGCGGGGCGACGGCGTGCGCAGCCACTCCCGAGATCAGCGCGGCTGCTTCCTCCGTCGAAAACCGCAGATTCCAGAGTGGCGACCCCTGCTCCACGGTCGCGAGCCCCAGCGCTGCAGCCGCCACCGGGTGGCGCGGAATGCGCAGGAACGGGTTTAACCCGGTGTCCACCACGCCGTCGATGTGCTGCACCAGGGGCCGCATCAGCCGTCGCCACGCCTGCCCATCCGGACCCAGGCCGAGCGCCGTCCGACCAAGGTCCCGCCAGGCGAGCCCGGCACGACCACCGTCCAGGGGATTGGCGTAGGAAAGCTCCGGAACCACAAACGGCACCCGCTCCGACAGGCCGAACGCCCGGAAGAAAGGGGACGCCAGCGCCATCGGGTGCACGGCGGAGCAGATATCGTGCAGATGGTCCGGCTCGATCAGCTCCGCAGTGCGGGACCCACCGCCCAGGGTGGATTGCGCCTCGAACACCTCGACGCTCAAACCCGCACGGGCCATCACGACGCCGGCCGCCAGCCCGTTGGGCCCGGCACCGATAATCGCGACGTCTGCCATGGCTAGCTCCGTACTCCGGTGCGCGTGCGCAGCTTCGACAACGACGACGCTGCTCCCATCAACGCCCCGCGCACCTTGGCCGGCGCTGACCGCCGCAGCGAGAGCAGACCGGCAACCACCCTGTACTTCCCGGGGTTGAGCGGCACGTCATAGGTAGTGGGTATTTCCACGACGTTTTTGGAGAAGTTCCGCTTGAACGTGGTCACGTTGACCAACTGGGGGTAGTTCTCGCTCACGATTCCGGTCAGACCGCACGCCGTGTTCCCCGCGGCCTTCAGCTGCTTGAACGCCTCCCACAGCAGCAGGTATGGGGCGAAGGTCTTCCGAGCATCGGCCGTGCTGCCCGCGAAGTAGTAGACGGAGTAGCCGCGGTATTCGGTGGTGATGAGCCAGCTGACAGCCCGCCCGTCCACGTAGGCCACCAGGAGCCGGAGGTAGTCACCGAGTTCGGACAGCAGCTTCTCGTAGTAATCGGCCCCGAAGCTCGAGAATCCGTCGCGTTCGGCAGTTTCCTGAAGGATGGGAAAAAGGTCCCCACGGAAGACCCGGATCCAGTCGTTCCGCTCAATGGTTCGCACCTCGACACCGGAACGCTCCGCCCGCCGGATGCTGTTACGGGCGTTGGGCCGGAAGGACTTGAAGATCGCGTCCTCGCTCGGCGTGAGATCAACGACAATCTCGCGCTCGTACCAGCCGTGCTCGATCGGGCCGTCCGCGGGCGGCTGAGGGTGCTCAACCTGCATCCGGACGTACAGCGGATCGGTATCAGGGTCTGCAGCGAACTGCTCCTGGACGGTGCGCATCAGCCGCAGCTCAGCCTCCGGCGAGCGCTCGGTGAGCCAGACCGGCCCGTTGACTGATACCAGGGACTCCCGGAAGCGGCGCTGCATGCGAAGCAGGCTCATCAGCACGGCGGGGGTGCCGTCGTCGTCGTAATAGGCCCAGATTCCGTAGGGCTGGCGTCCCAGGCTGCGCTCGAAGTCCGCCCACTGGGGAGTCTGCTCCAGGGGGATGACAACATTGGGGTGGGCCTGCGCCAGTGCCTCGAAGCCCTCGGGCGTTAGGCGCTCACTGCGGAAGACGGGTTGTGTCACTGGGGGTCTTTCGGTGCAGGATTCTTCGGGCTCGAACTGGACGCGTTCCAGCCTACCGGAGTGTCGCCGGTCCGCTTCGGAGCGCCGTCCCGATCGGGAGCACCGTTGAAGGGACCGCCGGCGGGGTCGTCGATGGAGAGCCGCCGTACCGGATCCGTATCGGGTTCGAGGATGTGTCCGGCGACGCGGTAGAGAATGAATCCCGTCACCACCAGCCGTGCCACCACGGCCGCCAAATAGTAGAGGTTGTCGATGTTGTTCGAGGCCGCACCAGAGGACGCATCGCGGGCAACAACCATCCAGAACGCCCACCAGTGCAGAGCCTCAATCACCTGCCAGGTCAGGAACACCCGCCAGTCGACGTAGGACAGGGCCACGAAAGGCAGCAGCCACAGGGTCAGCTCGGGCCGGTAATTGGGAATGACCAGCACGAGGACACCCACCAGCAGCAGCACAACCTGCGGAAGGCGCGGCCTGCGCGGCGCCCTGAGCACCAGCAGCGCCACCAGGCCGGTCAGGACCAGGAAACTTACGACGGCGGTGATCCCCACCGCCGCGTCCGACAGGGGCTGAAGCCCCACCCGCCCGGCGAGGAGATTGAACCCGGACACGAGCGACGATGTCACGTTGAGGGCCGCGGGGTCGTAGTCCCAAGGGAAGGCCGAGTTCCATCGTCGTCCGAAGGGAAGGCTGGTGAGGACCGACGTCGCTGCGAGGCTGAGCCCTGTGACGATCGCGGGACGTGCGCGGCCGGTGCGGACGGCGAGGAGTACAACCGCCGCGTAGGCCAACAGCAAATGAGCGCTGAACCCGGTCCCCAGACCCAGCAGGATCCCCGCGATCATGAACCGATTCCTGGCGAAGGACAACAGACCGAAGACGCTGAACGCCACCGGGATGAGGGTCCAACCCGATGCTGCAGTAAGGATTGCGATGGGCGCCACGGCCACCAGCGCAGCGTCCCAGGGTCGCCGGCTCGCCAGGCGCATGGTGGCCACGACAGTCCCGATCCAGGCAGCCACCGCCAGCAGCGCGTTCACGTCGAAGTAGCGGACGAGGGCTTCCGTCTGCACCACCCCCGCCGCCGACACCGGAACCAACAGGGTCAGGATCCCGGCGAGTGCCCCGAGCAGCACGGGCCCGTCGAATGGTGACCCCTCAGTGAACGGGAAGATCCCGCTTCCCAACCCCTGGAACTGGAACGCCTCCGTCCAGTCCGAGTAGCACGCGCGGTAGAACTGGTCGGGCCGTACCCAGCCGCTGTCGCGGCAAGGAGCCTTGACCAGGATCGCGAGCACAGCCGCCGTCGTCGTCATCAGGATGAGTACGCGCTCCACCGTGAAGATCACCGGCCGCACGCGGCCGGGGGCGGCGTGCGCACCCAGCGGACCGCCTATCCCCTCGGTGAGTTTCCGAAGCAGCCTGTCCCTGCGAGAGGGCACCGAGATGCCGGCCGGTCGGCGCGGGCTCTCCTCCAGTCCCATGCCTGGTAAGCCTAGTCACCGGGTAGCGTGCCGGCACTACCGTGCGGTCAGCGTTCGGCCATTTCGGTAGTTGTCCGTGCGGTTGTCCTGCTCGCCGCGAGGCGCGCAAACGCTCCCTCCGCCGAGCGCAACGCTCCGGCCGTTCCCCGCTCCACGATGCGGCCGGCGTCCAGGACCAGCACTTCGTCGGCGTTCTCCACCGTCGACAGCCGGTGTGCAATCACCAGCGTGGTCCGCCCGACGGCGAGCCGGTCCAGCGCCTGCTGCACCCGGGCCTCGGTGGCGTTGTCCAGCGCGCTGGTGGCCTCGTCGAGAACCAGTACGGGCGGATTTCGCAGGATGGTCCGGGCGATTGCCAGTCGCTGCTGTTCCCCTCCGGAGAAGCGGTGGCCACGCGCGCCTACCCGTGTGTCAAGCCCATCGGGAAGCGCTGCGATGGCGTCGGCAATCCGCGCGGCCTCCAAAGCCTTCCAGAGGTCCTCATCGGTAGCCTTGGGATCTGCCAGCAGCAGGTTCTCCCTCACAGACGCGTGGATCAGGTATGTCTCTTGGGAAACCACGCCGACTATTTTCGCCAGATCCTCGGGATGAATATCGCGGACGTCCGCACCGTCAATGGTCACCCGCCCACTCGAGGTGTCGTTGAGGCGAGGCACCAGTGACGCCAGGGTGCTCTTGCCGGACCCGGTAGCTCCGACGACGGCGGTTGTGGTTCCCGCCGGAAGCACCAGGTCGATGCCGCGCAGAACCTCGTTTCCCTGGTCGTAGCTGAACCGCACATCCTCGAAGCGGACCTCCCCGCGCACGTCCGCCGCAGCCAGCCGGACCGGTGATTGCGGCGGCTTGATCTGGGGTTCCCTGTCCAGGTACTCGAAGATCCGGCTGAAGAAGGCCAGGGCAGCAACCCACTGCACACCAAGGTTCAGCAGTCCCATGATCGGTCGGAAGATCGTTGCCTGCAGGGCCGTGAAGGCAACCAGTGTTCCGATCGTCATGCCGCTGCTGGTTGCCGGGAACCCCGCTGCCAGGTAAATGACCGCGGGAATCGCCGCGAAGACGATCTGCATCGTGGCCATTCGCCAGCGGCCCGCGAGCTGGCTGCGCAACTCCAGGCCAACCAGTTTCTCCGACCGGTCCGAGAACCGGGCGGCATCCCGGGCCGTGGTGCCCAGGAGTTTGGCGAGCCGCACCCCGGACACCGAGAGACCCTCCTCCACCTGAGTGTGCAGGAGGGCGAGTTCGCGCTGGCGCTCATCGGTCACCTCCCTACGTATCCGTGCGACCCGGCGCGACAACCAGATAGCGGGTGGCAGGACAACGAGCGAGATCAGGCTCATCGCGGGCGAGAGCGCCACCATGGCTGCGGCAGTTGCGACGGCGGTGGTCAGGTTGGCTGCCACACCCGTCGCCGAGGACGTAACCACCGACTGCATCCCGGAGATGTCATGCGTCAGCCGTGACTGCACCTCCCCCCCGTGCGTCCTGGTGAAGAACCCCAGGGACTGCGCCTGAACATGGGTGAACAGATCGACGCGCAGCCGGTGCATCACCCGCTGCCCCATCGCCGTCGCCATCCATGTCTGCACCACCCCGATCAGTGACGTCACCGCAGCCACGCCAACCATCGACGTCGTCAGCAGAAGCAGAAGCCCGATGTCCTGCCCGGGCAGCGCCTCATCGATGACAGCGCGGACCAGGAAAGGCTGGGCAAGGTTGATCACCGAGCTGGCAGTAATCAACAGCACGACGACGGCGATCGTCCCCCTGTGCGGCGCGAAGAGGGCCGCTATGCGGCGCAGGCTCACCGGGTGCTCGGCTAGCTGCTGCCGTGCCCGTGGATCGGGACGCGCCGGGCCCCGGCCGCCGGCTGACCAGGATTCGGCACCAGGCATTACGACGTCGGCGCCCCCCTTGTCAGGATTGTGTCCTCTTGGTTGCCGGCCGATCCCGGTAGGAACTGCCACGGGTCCTCCTGCTGCTGACTGCTCCAAATCTCGATATAGAGAGGTTACCTCACTATGAGGTACTTCTGCTTCCTCTACCATTGATGCATGGTCTCCTCCCCTGACTCCGCCGGCCTCGGCGATCTGATGCACGCGGCTTTCCGCGGGCTTCGCCGTAAGTGGTCGCAACAACTCGAGCCGTTCGGGATCACTCCGCACCAGGCCCGTGCACTCCGGGCCATTGCGCAAGCTGCGCACGCGCCGTCGTCCGCGCCCGCCCTACGCCTGCGCGAGCTGGCGGACATGCTCCATATCGCTCCACGGTCCGCAACCGAGGTGGTCGACGTCCTGCAGGAGAACGGCCTGGTGCAACGTGCACCGGATCCCTCCGACCGGCGGGCAACCCTGGTGTTTCTCACCTCGGACGGCGAGGAGTTGCTGCAACAGATCCGGCGCGTTCGTCAGCGTGAAGCCGACGAGTACTTCTCGCAGCTCACGGCAGATGACCAGGCCGAGCTGAAGCGGCTGTTACGGCTGCTCGTGCCGGAAGGCCCTGCAGGGCCCAAAGCAGGACCCGGAGCAGCACGGCTCAGCCAGGGCCGGGGATCGGCGTCACGGAATGCGGCGACGCCTTCGCGCGTTCGCAATTAGAAGTAGACTGTGTGAGCTGTGGGGATTGCCGGTCGCAAAAGGTATAGACCGCACGGGTATCGGCCTCGGGCCGGGCAGTCTCTAGGACGCGTATGAAGGAGAACAGTGGGAACTAACCCCATTCGGGTAGCAATCGTCGGTGTTGGTAACTGTGCCGCATCCCTGGTGCAGGGCGTTCAGTACTACAAGGACGCAGACCCAACAGCAACCATCCCGGGCCTGATGCATGTTGAGTTCGGCAAGTACCACGTCAGCGACGTTCAGTTCGTCACCGCCTTCGACGTAGACGGCAAGAAGGTTGGCCTTGACCTGGCGGACGCGATCGGGGCAAGCGAGAACAACACGATCAAGATCGCCGATGTGCCCCCCACGGGTGTGAAGGTCCAGCGCGGCCACACTCTGGACGGGCTGGGCAAGTACTACCGAGAGACCATCGTCGAGTCCGACGCTGAGCCGGTGGATGTTGTCGCCGAGCTCAAGGCCGCCCAGGTTGACGTCATGGTCTGCTACCTGCCCGTCGGTTCCGAGTCCGCGGCCAAGTTCTACGCTCAGTGCGCCATCGACGCCGGCGTCGCCTTCGTCAACGCCCTCCCCGTCTTCATTGCCGGCACCAAGGAATGGGCCGACAAGTTCACCGAGGCCGGCGTTCCCATTGTGGGCGACGACATCAAGAGCCAGATCGGTGCCACCATCACGCACCGCGTCATGGCCAAGCTGTTCGAAGACCGCGGCGTCACCCTGGACCGCACTTACCAGCTGAACGTCGGCGGCAACATGGACTTCAAGAACATGCTTGAGCGCGACCGCCTCGAGTCGAAAAAGATTTCCAAGACCCAGGCTGTCACCTCCAATGTCGAGGCCGAACTCCGCGCCGACGACGTTCACATCGGCCCGTCCGACTACGTCGCATGGCTCGATGACCGCAAGTGGGCCTTCGTTCGCCTTGAGGGCCGCAACTTCGGCGACGCTCCCGTTTCGCTCGAGTACAAGCTGGAAGTCTGGGACTCCCCCAACTCGGCCGGCGTCATCATTGATGCAATCCGCGCCGCCAAGATCGCTGCCGACCGCGGCATCGGCGGCCCGATCCTCTCGGCGTCCAGCTACTTCATGAAGTCGCCTCCGGAGCAGTACAACGACGACATCGCCCGCGAGAAGGTCGAAGCCTTCATCCGCGGAGATGTAGAGCGCTAATTCCGCAAACGCCCCCTGGCTTCGGCCGGGGGGCGTTTTGCCGTTTGAGTGGGTTTTGTCAGGTGGCGGTGCCTCGGTCTTCGTCCCCACTCAACCGCTTGATGCTGTGCGACGCTTGCGCCAACGCCACCAGGCTCAGGAGCAGCTTGCTGTAGGCCCGCACGCCCACCGCGACGGCGAGAACCGCCTCATCCCTGCTGCCGGCGTCGAATACGGTCCCTAGATCCTGCTGTGCCACCTGATCTGCCGCTTCGGCGTAGCCGCGTACGACGTCGGAGCTCACCGACAGCCCCATCCCCTCCATCTCCTCGAGCGTCCTGTTGAAGAGCGCCCTCGCATCCGAGGGAGCGTCCGGCCAGCCTTGGCTGGTGAGCAGCTCGGCAACCAGCGGGTGGTCAGCGGCATCCTCGCCGGGTGCGCCGAGAACTAAAGCCTGGGTCCTCCCGAGCAGTTCCAGTCGGGACACCTCCGGATCGTCTATGAGCTGAACGAGGGTTCGGATTTGCTCGATCCCCAGTCCTACCACCGAGCGCAGCGCGCCGATCAGCTCCAGGCGCCGAAGGTGCAACTGGCCGTACTCGGCACGGGTGGGATGAACCTGCTCGCCGCGCTGGATCAGTCCTTCCCGGAGATAAAACTTGATGCTGGCCGCACTCACTCCGGAGGCTGTGCTGAGTTCCTTCAACTGCACGCCGTGGTCCTTCCGTTGGATAGGAAAATGACGGCAACTATCCTGATGTACAGCTATAGGATAGTGCGCCTATCTTATAACCATGGACTGGAACCCGCTCATCGCCGCCCACGTGATCGCCGCGCTCTACGTGCTGGTTTTGGGACCGATCAACATTTTCCGTCGACGCCGGGACCGCACCCATCACATCATCGGCTACACCTGGGTGCTGGCCATGTACTTTGTCTGCTTCACCAGCTTCTGGATCGTCAGCGACGGCCACTTCAGCTGGCTCCACGGCCTCTCTGCTTTCACGATCGTCACCGTGACCCTTGGCTTGGTCTCCGCCATCCGCCGCAATATCGTGGCACACCGGGCCAACATGATCGGCAGCTACATCGGCATCGCCATCGCATTTGTCTTCGCCGTTACGGCACCGGGCCGGGCCATCCCGCAACTGTTGGCCACTGACCCGGCTACCGCCGTCGTCGTTAGCGTGCTTGTCTTGCTGACGGCAGGAGGACTGTTCCTGGTAGTGAGGCCAAAGCCGCGTAGGGCTACGGCCAGGAAGGTTCGGGCAGCCGGGGTGGCAGCGGAACGAACTGCGCGCCGAGGATCTCCCGTTGAGCGAGCGCCGCGGCGACTCCCGCGCCGGTCCCGGATGCCGGTTGGTTTCCGTGGGCGATGATGACGTCCCCGGACTGTGCGCGTACCAGTTCCTGGGTCACGAGGTGGGCCGGGTGCGTTGCCCCGGCATCGCCGTTGATGCTGAACCCGGTTGGGACCTGGCCCAATGCCAGACAGATCTGCGCGGCCACCTCGTCCAGGTGCGCGGTTCCGGGCCGGAAGAAGCGCGGCGGCCGGCCGGCAAGCTCGGTGATCACGGCGGTGTTGGTCATGATCTCGTCGTACACCTCGCCCGGTCCCGTTGTTCCCGGGATACCGTAGGCGCTCTGCCCATTTACGCTGAGCGGCAGGTGCTGGGTGCCGTGGTTGGCGATCTCGAACAGCGGATCCTCCGCCAATTCCTTCGCCAGCGCGGAGTTACTTTCAATCCAGCGGTAGTTCATGAAGAGGGTGGCCGGCATCCGGCGTTCACGCAGGAGGTCGAAGATGGCGTGATCGGTCTGGCTCCCACCCGGACCTCCGCAATAGTCAAGGGTCAGGACGGCTCCGCCGGCGTCGACGGGGAGCGAGCTGAGCACGCCCGGAACATCAAGCCCCCATTGCTGCGGCACTATGCCGGTGAACCGCGCGACGATTTCCTCACGGCAGGAAGCGCGGGCTGCGATGGCGTGAGCGAGGCGCTGGGGGCGGGAGTAGGCGACGACGACGGCGCCGCACTCCTTGTGGCGCGCGCGGTTGCGCTCTCAGCGGGCTGGGATTGAGGCGGCTTGGTTGCGCAACCTGCCAGCGCCAGCCCAAGACCAGCGAAAATAAGGGCCCTGCGGCCGGCGTCGAATCCCACGCGTCCCCCTGCGCTAGCGAGCAAAACACCATCAGTGTAGTTATGGTCCGGGAGAAGGCCTCCCCTGCGCCGGAATGTGTCGTAGGTGTGCCGCGGGAACCAACGGTGGAAGCGGTCGATTAACCCTGTGGGACCTACCCTCAGCGAAAGGCTCATGTGATGACTGCCGACCAGAGGCCGGAGGTGCGGCGTCGCCCCTTCCTGCTGGTCTTCCTGTTGCTTGTCCCCGTGCTGCTCCTCGGATTCGTGTTGGTCAACGGTTTGAGCGACCGCAGCACCTCGCTGCTGGGACTGTCGGAATGCACCGTCGAGACGTCCAAAGGGGACGTGGGGCTCAGCCGGGAAGAAGCACAGCGGGCCACCACGACCGCGGCCCTCCTAGCGCGCGGGTCCTCGTTTGCAGACATCGACAGCATCGACGGCGCCGCCGGCATCGACGAGGCAGTGATGCAACGGCTCATCGAAGGACCACCCGACGACGCCGGTCCAAGCCTGTCCTGTCGAGGTACTGCCACGGATGGATTGGAGGAGGAACCGCTCACTCCCAGCGGCCTGACACCGCGCGCAGAGAAGCTGCGCGACGCGATGAGTGAGGTGTTCGGTGAATCGAGCCTCGGCGGCTTCGCCCCGGGAGGCGTAAGTTCGGGTCACGGAGCGGAATCAACGCACTACGACGGTCGGGCCATCGACGTCTTCTTCCGCCCCGTCACCGAGGAGAACCGGCGCCAGGGTTGGATCCTGTCGCAATGGCTGGTTGCCCATGCCGGGGACTACAACATCCAGTACGTCATCTTCGACGATAAATTCTGGAGCGCGCACCTCTCCCGAGGCCAGTGGCACAACTACGACGCCCCCGACCCGGAAAACGAGATCCTCCGACACCTCGACCACGTCCATGTGGACGTGCTGCGCGGCGAAAACTAGCGGTGCTTATCCCACGGCATCCCGGGCAGCAACGAAAGCCGACACGCAGGTTTCCACATCCTCGGGACTGTGCGCCGCCGAGAGCTGCACGCGGATTCGCGCGGCTCCCTTGGGAACTACCGGATAGCTGAACGCGATGACGTAGACGCCCTGCTCAAGCATCGCGTCCGCCACCCGCCCAGCGCGGACCGCGTCCCCGAACATCACGGGAATGATCGGGTGTTCACCCTCGAGGAGTTCGAATCCCTCCTCCGTCATCCGGCGGCGGAACAGTGCGGCGTTCTCGTTCAGCCGGCCGCGCAGGTCCGCACTGTCCTGGACAAGGTCCAGTGAGGTCAGCGTCGCAGCGACGATCGACGGCGCCAGCGAGTTGGAAAAGAGATAAGGGCGGGCGCGCTGCCTCAACAACTCGACAATCTCGGCCCTCCCGGACACATAGCCACCCGACGCACCGCCCAGCGCCTTCCCAAAGGTTCCGGTATAGATGTCCACCCGCTCGGAGACGCCCGCATGCTCAGGCGTGCCCGCACCTGTAGCACCCATGAACCCGACGGCATGCGAATCGTCCACCATCACCATCGCGTCGTATTTCTCGGCGAGGTCGCAGATCTCCCGCAGCGGTGCCAGGTAGCCGTCCATCGAAAAGACGCCGTCGGTGACCACCAGACGACGGCGAGCACCGGCGGCTTCCTGCAGCCTCGTTTCAAGGTCGGCCATGTCCCGGTTCACGTAACGGAACCGCTGAGCCTTGCTCAGCCGGATTCCGTCGATGATCGAAGCGTGGTTGAGCGCGTCCGAGATGACGGCGTCGTCAGCGCCCAGCAGGGATTCGAAGACCCCGCCGTTCGCATCGAAACAGGAGGAGAACAGGATGGTGTCCTCCGTACCGAGGAAGTGTGAAACCCGCCGCTCCAACTGAAGGTGCAGGTCCTGGGTTCCGCAGATGAACCGGACGGACGCCATACCGAAGCCCCGCTCATCCAGCGCATCCTTGGCCGCGGAAATCAGGGCCGGATGGTCGGCGAGGCCGAGGTAATTGTTGGCGCAGAAGTTCAGCACCTGCGTGCCGTCGCCCTCGCCAAGCGCCGCACGGATGGAGTTGGATTGCGGCGAGGAAATGGTGCGTTCACGCTTGTACAGCCCGGCATCCCGGATCTCGTCGAGCTCGGACTGCAACTGATTCCTTACTGAAGCAAACATTCCAACTCCTCTAGATTGACGTCCAGTCCAGGACAACCTTGCCGCTGTGGCCGCTGCGGGCGATGGCGAACCCCTTCCGCCAGTCCGACGCCGGAAGCACGTCGGTCACGACACTCGCCACGGCATCACGCAGGGCATGGTTCGAATGCATCATGGCGCTCATCGCGTACCAGGTCTCGAACATCTCGCGTCCATAGATGCCCTTCAGCGTGAGCATGTGGGTGACCACCTTGGCCCAGTCGATCCGGATGTCCTCGGAGGGAAGGCCCAGCATCGCGATCCGTCCCCCGTGGTTCATGTTGTCGATCATTTCCGGCAGGGCGGACGGGTGTCCGGACATTTCGAGTCCCACGTCGAACCCTTCGCGCATGTCCAGCTCCCGCTGCGCCTCGATGATGCGGGTCTTGCTCACGTCCACGGCCAGGTCCACGCCGATGGACCGTGCCAGTTCCAGTCGCCGTTCGGAGACGTCGGTGATCGCGACGTGCCGGGCGCCGGCATGCCGAGCCACTGCGATCGCCATGAGCCCAATTGGACCAGCTCCGGTGATGAGCACGTCCTCGCTGACGACGGGGAAGCTCAGCGCCGTGTGGACGGCGTTGCCGAACGGGTCGAAGACGGCCCCGAGCTCAGGGGTGACGCCGTCGTGATGCACCCACACGTTGGTTTCCGGAATCACGATGTATTCGGCGAAGGCACCGTCGCGCTGCACTCCGACGCTGATCGTGCGGATGCACATTTGCCGGCGGCCGGCGCGGCAGTTGCGGCAGATGCCGCAGACTATGTGCCCCTCGCCGGACACCCGATCCCCGACCCGCACCTCATGGACACCATCGCCCAGTTCGACCACTTCGCCGTAGAACTCGTGTCCGGGAATCAGCGGGGCGTTGATCGTGCCGGCCGCCCATGAGTCCCACGACTCGATATGGAGATCCGTTCCGCAGATTCCCGTGGCCATAACCCGGATCTTGACCTCGCCAAGTCCTACCGAGGGTTCCGGCCGGTCCACCAACTCGAAGCCCGGTTGAGCACCGGGTTTATAGAGCGCCTTCACTCGAATCCTTTCGTCTGAACCGCCCCGAACCCAGCGGAGCCGGCTAGAAGAGGCCGACTACGCCGCCGTCGTCGTCCACATCCATGCGCAGGGCACCCGGTTCCTTCGGCAGCCCGGGCATGGTCATGACGGCTCCCGTCAGGGCCACGATGAAACCGGCACCGGTCTTGGGGATGAGGTCGCGGACGTGAAGGGTGAAGCCTTCCGGTGCTCCAAGCAGGCCGGGGTTGTCGGAGAAGGAGTACTGCGTCTTGGCCATGCAAACGGGCAGCGAATTCCAGCCGTTGGCCTCGATCTCGCGCAGCCGGCGCAGGGCCTCGACCGAGAATTCGACGCAGGCAGCGCCGTAGATCTCGCAGGCGATGGTCCGGATCTTCTCCTCCACCGACAGCTCCAGCGGGTAGAGGTGCCGGAAGGAACACGGCGCGTCCAGGGCGGCCAGGACCTTTGCGGCGAGGTCGTCGCCGCCCGGGCCTCCTCCGCCGTCTCCCCACACGTCGGCTACTGCGGCAGGAACGCCCTCGGCCGCGCACCACTTCAGGATCCAGGCAAGCTCGTCATCGGTATCGGTGGTGAACCTGTTGATGGCGACCACGGGGTTGATGCCGAACTTCTGCACATTCCGCACATGGCGGCGCAGGTTCTCGATGCCGCACTGCAGTGCCGGTACATTCGGCGCGCCGAGGTCCGCTTTCGCAACCCCGCCGTGCATCTTGAGGGCGCGGACGGTGGCCACAATTACGACGGCGTCAGGCGCCACATTTGCCGACCTCGCCTTGATGTCCATGAACTTCTCGGCCCCGAGGTCCGCCCCGAACCCTGCCTCGGTCACTACTATGTCGGCGATACTGCGCGCTGTCTGGGTGGCGATGACCGAGTTGCAGCCGTGCGCGATGTTGGCGAAGGGGCCTCCGTGCACCAGCGCCGGCGTTCCCGCGATGGTCTGTACGAGGTTTGGCTTGAGGGCGTCCTTCAGCAGGAGTGTGAGGGCGCCTTCCACGCCGAGGTCCGCAACGGTGACCGGTCGTCGGTCGTAGGTGTAGCCAACGGTGATCCGCGCCAGCCGACGCCGAAGATCCGGAAGATCGGTCGCGAGACAGAAGACTGCCATGATTTCGGACGCCACGGTGATGTCAAAGCCGTCCTGGCGCGGTACGCCCTGGCCGGGACCGCCGAGCCCGATGACCACTTCACGCAGCGCCCGGTCATTGACGTCCAGCACGCGCTTGAAGGTGATCCTTCGGGGATCGATATTGAGCGGGTTGCCCTGGTGGATCGAGTTGTCGACCAGGGCCATCAGTGTGTTGTTGGCGGTCGTTATGGCGTGAAAGTCACCGGTGAAATGGAGGTTGATGTCCTCCATGGGCAACACCTGCGAATAGCCACCGCCGGTGGCCCCGCCCTTCATCCCCATGACCGGCCCCAGGGACGGTTCCCGCAGCGCCACCATGACGCGCTGCCCGGCCCGGGCCAGTGAATCGGCCAGACCAACTGTGCAGGTCGATTTTCCCTCACCCGCAGGGGTGGGGCTCATGGCGCTGACGAGCACCACTTTCCCAGGGGACTTTCCGGGTACCTCGGGCAGACGGCTGATGTCGATCTTTGCCTTGTGCCGGCCGTAGAGCTCCAGCGCATCGGCCGGGATTCCCACCGTTGCAGCGATCTCCTCGATGGGTCGGATCGGCGCTGCGCGGGCAATCTCCAGGTCGGACACTGGGGCATGGATAGACGTCATCGTCTGAATCCCTCCGGGGTGATGGATGGACTGGGCCGGCTCGGGGTGTGAGCTCACGCTCAATCTACCAGTGCACGGGTACGTGGGGGTGCGCTGAACCTCAGGCCAGTCCGGCTCGCTCAAGGATGTAGCGGGTCATCGGCTCGTAGAGGCCCGGGCACAGGTTGTCATCGAGGGGTACGGCCACCTCAATCTGGCCCTGGGCCTCGGAAACGAACAGACCCGGATCGTTGCAGTCGGCGAATCCAAGGGTGGGAATCCCCTCCGAGGCTGCGAATCCCGCCCAGCCGTGGTCGGCCACAACAAGCTCGGGAGGCGGAGCGCCCTGCGAGGCGAGCAGTTGCAGGCTCAGGCGCATCGGTTCCGGATAGTGGGTGTGCACCAGTCCGCCGTACTGGTGCCATGCCAGCACCCCGAACAGCTGGCGGATATCGCCGTCGCGGAAGGGCTGGCCTTCGGGCACCTTCACCAGCTTGGCTCCGCCACGCTCCGCTGCTGCAGCGAGGGCGGCGTGAACCGGGAGCAGCCCCGCCGGATGACCGGTTGCGAAGAGGATGCGTGCGCCTGCGCGAACCGCCTCCCCGAAGCGGTCTGCAAACCGGTCCAGCGCGGCTACACATTTTTCGGCGGAGATAGTGTCCTGGCCTTCAAGGAGCTCAACGTCGGTGCTGATGCCCACGCGTTGGTGCATTACCTCGAACACTTCGTCGAACGTCCATTCACGCGTCAGGCGCACACCGAATTCGAGGTGCTCGTTGCCTTCAAGGAAGAGGCGCATGTGCCGCAGGTTGTCCTGGCGCGGCGTCGCGACGTTCCCGGTGATTCCTACAGAGTCAAGGTAGCTGGCGAGTTCCGCGGCATTCACTTCTCCATCCTAGGCATACCCCCGCCTGGGATACCGCCCCTTCACGCGACTCAGCTAGGAAACGGCTGCGCCCTCGTACTGTTCGACGGCGGTTCGATAACTCTGCGCCGTGAAAAGCGCGGTCCGCTGCCAGCCGAACGCCAGCGCATGAATAGAGGCGTGAGACCCCAGCGTGCGGCGCATCTCGGCGTCGTCGTGCAGTGCCTCCAGCGCTGCTGACCAGAGCGCGGGGCCATGCCCGTCAACCAGTATCCCGGTGCGGCCGTCACTGATGGCCTGCGGCAATCCGCCTACGTTCGCGGCGAGAACGGGGGTGCCGCACGCCTGCGCTTCGAGCGCAACCAGTCCGAAGGACTCGCTGTAGGAAGGCATGGCAACGACGTCGGCGGCGCGCAGCCAGTGGGCCAACTGTTCGGGAATCACCGGCGGATAGAGCCTTACGGTGTCGTGCACTCCAAGCCGGTTGATGAGCGGTTGGAGTTCGAGTGCTTCCGGGCCGCTTCCCGAACCGATAATGCTGACCTGCAGCGGAATGTCGGGGCGCCGGCGCTGCAGATCCGCAGCGGCCTCAACCAGCAGGTGGGGCCCCTTGAGCTTTTGAATCCGCCCAGCGAAGACCACGTGATAAGCCTCGGGTGGGAACTCGAGGCCGCTGCGTGAAGCGGCCCTGTTGCCGGAATGAAAGATGTCGAGGTCAACCCCCGGAGCCACGATGTCCACCTTGTCGGCCGCCGCTCCGTAGAGCGATTCGAGTTCCGCAGCCTCGGTACTCGTGTTGGCTATCAGGCGGTCAGCCCCGTGAACGATCTCCTGTTCCCCGGCGATACGGGACTCGGGTTCACTCACTCCACCGGCGTGGAGGCGGAGGTTCTTGACCTTCGCCATGGTGTGCATGGAGTGGACCAATGGCAGCCGCAGCGACTTTGCCACGGTTAAGCCAACAATGCCGGATACCCAGTAGTGCGAGTGGATGATGTCGAAGTGTCCGTCCGACAGCAGGTCCGTGACGTCGGAGATGGCGTCCGCAAGGTCGTCCGAGAGTTGCGGGAGGACTTCCTTGGGCACCCGCCGCGTGGGGCCGGCTACTACGTGGCGCACCAGGACTCCCGGACCCAGTTCCTCGATGTGCGGCTGCCCGTCCGCTGCTGCGCGCGTGAAGATTTCGACGTCGATGCCCACTTTTGCAAGCTCGAGGGCAACGGAGCGCACGTAGACGTTCATGCCCCCGGCGTCACCGCCGCCGGGCTGATCGAAGGGGGATGTATGAAGCGACAGCATCGCTACGCGCTTCACCGGGGTCACAGTCCCTCCCTTCGGCGTCAATTGGATTGGGGTTGGTTCCGGCCAGCTCAGTCGGCGGCCACGTTTGACGATATAACGCGCGCGCCGACCGCCACATTCCATGACCGGATTGGGACGTTACGACCGTAGTGGCTGCGTAGGAGGTACTGGCCCGTTAAAGGCGGAAGCCCGCGCCGGGAAGCGCGGGCTTCTCTGTTGGTGGGACCGGTGACTTGCATCGGTTCCTCCTTCGCGGTCGACAGTGGGGGCTCAAGCTCAGCCATGCGGGATGGGCTGCTACTTGATGTACAGGTGATGCTGCGGCAAGGCATAGGACTGGGCGTTGTCCCAGGAACTTTCCTCTGACGAGCGCTGTATTCGCTTCCAGAAGGAAACGCTCTGGCGAAGCTTCTTGATCATGAGGTTCACCTCCTCTCGTTGGGTGAAGTCGGGCATCACCGCTGATGGATCGGCGGGCTCACCGGCGCATTCGCCGGTGGAGCCGTCGAGGCGGGTGAGGTTGCCGGACATAATGAATTCCCCGTACGAGCGCTGCTGGACAGTGGCAGGAGCCACGGTGCGCTCGACGGAAACGGGGACGGAAAGAACCTGGACGTCAGGCATAAGGATCTCCTGGATGAGAATTAATTGGATACAAAAAGGGGTGGTGCATGAAAAGCCCGAAGGCAGGTGGAAAAGGTGCCGGAATTGCGGGTACGAATACATTCGCCGTGTTAATCGGCATGAAAACTGCACAGCAGTTTCGTGGCGGATTCCGCCGTCGCACAAAAGGGGTGAAAAGAGACTTCTCCCGCGGATATCTAGCGGAGAAGTGCTGGTTTCAGCAGGAAATCAGTGCGCAGACACGGCGGAGGCCGGGCGGGTACGCGCGGCCGTCATGCCGCCAAAGGGAATAACCACTGATCCCACCTCCACTTCTGATGTTGCGCTTGCCTGAACGGTGCAAATTGAGAGCAAATTGAGATCTCTCAATGGCACTCCTCAAAGCTACCGCAGAGGAAGCCGTTTCACCTAGCAGTTTCTGAAAATTCCCAAAGAAATTTTCGAAGACGGGAATAGATTCGGAAATCACCGGCCAGACCGCGCACTAGTCTGGTCAATGTGAGGGAAGCGAAGCCGACGGTTCCGGGAAGGTCCAGCGAGATCGACGCCCTGCGCAGCTTCGCCCTCGCTGGGATTCTGTTCGTGAATATCTGGTACTTCGCCGATCCCTACGCGCTGGGCGGGGCCATTAGCCCCAACCATTCCTCTGCGGCAGACCTGCTCACCCGCTTCACAGTGGCAGCCCTGTTCGAGGCAAAGTTCTACCTGCTCTTCTCGTTCCTGTTCGGGTACAGCTTTGTGTTGCAGGAACGCGCAGCGATTGCGATCGGGCAGTCTCCCGTTCCCAGGGCGCGGCGTCGACTCCTCGGCCTTCTGCTACTCGGCCTCCTTCACGGAGTGTTCTTGTTCTTCGGCGACATTCTGCTTACCTACGCGCTGATGGGACTCATCCTGTTGGCCACGCGCTCCCTTCGCACGTCCTCCGCAGTGATAACGGGCAGCGCGCTGATCGGCGTCATCGGGTCGGTCGTCCTTGCTGTGGGCCTGGGCATTGCAGCGACCGTCACCGGATTGGGCATCACCACGCAACTGCAAATGATCGGACTGGCGGCTGCGGTAGTACAGGCTTGCCTGACCGTCTACGTGGACAGGGACCGGTTCTCGGTACTAGCCGTCGGCATCTCGACATTGACCGCACCCCTGTTGACGGCCGGTTATGTCAGCCTCCTGCTCCTGTTGTTCCGGACTAAACCGGGTGCACGGGTCTGCAGCTTCCTGGCCCCGGCAGGACGGATTGCCCTCACCAACTATCTGACGCAGTCACTGGTGCTGGGTCTGATCTTCACCGGCCTTGGATTGCAACTGGCAGACCGACTGCCGGCTGTAGCAGTGGCGGGCATCGCCGTCGTAATTTTCGCGGCCCAGCTGGTGGCAAGCAGGATCCTTTTGGACCACATGCGCACCGGACCGGCGGAATGGGTGCTGCGCCGCCTGACCTACGGCAGGCAGCGGCAAGCAGCGGCAGGCTGTTAGAGGTTCCAGCGCCGGATAGCGGGGGTGCGCTTATCCCAACCGAGGACGCAGACCGCGGCCGTCCCGAGGATGAAGCGCCGCCCCTCGACCCCCTCGAACTCAAGCCATCGTGCTGTCAGGATGCGAAGGAAGTGCCCGTGCGCCACGAGGAGTGCGTTGCGGATGGGCGTGGCATCAGGATCCTGGTCGGCAGGTGTGCCGCATCCTGCCTGAACGCGAGCGATGATCCGGTCGGCACGCGCCGACACCTGCGCAAGGGTCTCACCGTTCGGGACGCCGTCGTTCCAGATGATGTAACCGGGCTTTTCTTTCCTGAGAGCTGCGCTGTTGCGGCCTTCGTGGTCTCCGTAGTCCCATTCGTGCGCGTAGGGCAGCACTTCGGCATCGGGAAAACCGGCCAGTTCGGCCGTCCGCCGGGCACGATGCAGCGGCGACGTGAAAACGCGGTCGAACTCGACTCCGGCCAGATGGGCAGCGGCGTCGCGGGCCTGCTGTTCGCCGTCGGAAGTCAGCGGCAGGTCGGTGAGGCCGGTGTAATTGCCATCCCGGGACCACTCGGTTTCACCGTGCCTCAGCAGCCACAGATGCGGAAGTGGTGTGCCGGCCTTCGTGAGATCCGCGGCCGCAGCGCCTGACTGGCTCATGCATCTTCCCCGGAAGCCTCGGGCTGTTCTGCCCACCAGGTTCGCAGCTTACGCTCCGCCTCCTCCGGAGGATGCGGTCCGTGCTCCATGCGTTCCTCCAGCAGATAGCGGTAGGCGCGCCCCACCACCGGTCCGGGTTTGATGCCCAACAGGGCCATGATCTGCCCTCCGTCCAGATCCGGTCGGATAGCGGCAAGCTCTTCCTGTTCGGCGAGCGCAGTGATGCGCTGCTCCAGGTCGTCGTAGGCGAAAGCGAGGCGCTCAGCCTTGCGCCGGTTGCGGGTTGTCACGTCCGAACGGGTAAGGCGGTGGAGCCTCTCCAGCAGCGGGCCGGCGTCGGTGACGTACCGCCGAACCGCGGAGTCCGTCCAGCCCGCCTCACCGTAGCCGTAGAAGCGCATGTGCAGCTCAACCAGCCGGGCGACTGCCTTGATGGTGTCGTTGTCGAACCGGAGCGCCTTCATGCGTTTCGCAGTCAGCTTGGCTCCAACGGCGTCGTGGTGCCGGAAGCTGACCGCGCCGGAGGGTTCGAAACGCCGCGTAGCCGGCTTGCCGACGTCGTGCATCAGCGCCGCAAAACGCAGCACGAAGTCCGGAGCCGGCACCGCGCCGTCGTCGTCGGTTTCCAGTTCGCAGGCCTGCTCCAGCACCGTCAGCGAGTGCTGGTAGACATCCTTGTGCCGGTGGTGCTCGTCCATCTCCAGGCGCAGGGCGGGCACCTCCGGAAGCACATGGTCAGCGAGCCCGGTGGAGACCATCAGGTCGATGCCTCGGCGCGGATGGGTGCCGTTGATCAGCTTGACGAGCTCGTCACGGACGCGTTCGGCCGAGATGATCGAGATGCGCTCCGCCATCGCCGTCATTGCTTCCCGTACCTCGGGCGCTACCTCGACGCCCAGTTGGGAGGCGAACCGTGCCGCCCGCATCATGCGGAGCGGGTCGTCAGAGAACGACGACGACGGCGCGCCCGGCGTGCGCAGCATCCCGGCATGGAGGTCCTTCACTCCGCCGTAGGGATCCACGAGCTCCATGGACGGCAGGCGCAGGGCCATGGCGTTGATGGTGAAGTCGCGCCGGTAAAGGTCGTCCTCGAGGCTGCTTCCGAAGGCGACAACGGGCTTGCGCGAGGAGGGGTCGTAAGCCTCGGCGCGGTAAGTGGTGACCTCGATCGTGAAGGTGCCCTTGCGCAGGCCAATGGTGCCGAACTCACGGCCGATCTCCCAGAATGCATCGGCCCAGTGCTTGATCACTGCAATTGTCCGGTCGGGGTCGGCGTCGGTGGTGAAATCAAGGTCCGGCGACACCCTGCCAAGAAAGAGGTCCCGCACAGGGCCGCCCACCAGCGAAAGCTCCTGGCCGGCGTCGTCGAAGAGCTTGCCAAGCTCCGTGACCACCGCCGGAAGCGGAGCGGTGAGGGGAGAGTTTTCCAACAGGTGAACCATAGTGCCTTAAGCGTGCCAGACATCGGGCCAATCGCCATTACGAGCCTCTCACCTGCGACGAAAGACCACCGGCCCACCTCACGTGAACAACACGCCGATGCAGGTGCGCAGGCAAGCGGAAGGGTTGTGTCCGGTCATCATCCGCCGGGAAAGGTCGTTAGAGTGGGGGCATGGACCGTCCTGTTCCGAGCGCACCCAAGCGCACCCCATTGACAGCGTCAATGGGCAGTTCAGGCGCGCCCCTTATTCATCAGAGCCTGCCTACCGTGGAAGAAGTTTCCGCGGGCGGAATCGTGGTGGATACCTCCACGGACCTGCTCAATGTGGCAATCATTGCTCGCCTGAACCGCGGCGGGCGGCTCGAGTGGTGCCTGCCCAAGGGCCATCCTGAAAACCAGGAGGACAACGAGCAGGCCGCAGTACGGGAGATCGAAGAGGAGACCGGCATCCGCGGTCGCGTGCTGGCCGCGCTGGGCAGTATCGACTACTGGTTCACCGTAAGCGGCCACCGCGTCCATAAGACCGTCCATCACTTCCTGCTGGTTTCCACCGGTGGCCACCTCACCATCGAGAACGACCCCGATCATGAAGCGGTCGACGTCGCGTGGGTACCGCTGGCTGACCTCGGACGCAAACTCTCCTTCCCGAACGAACGTCGCATTGCTGACCTCGCGCGGGAAGTCCTGCCGCAGTACCTGTAACGGGTATGGACTCTGCTCGCGAGCGCTGCAGGGAGCGCGCTGTTGCGGGCGCTGCGGCCGGAGGCGCGTCCAGGCCTTTACCGGCGTCGGGCAGTATTGGTGAGACGATATTGAGCGATGTCTGATACAAACACCGCCTCAATACCGGTCCAGGACGCGGGCGTGGTGCCCAGTCGTCGCCCCACCCCCGCCGGGGATGTCCCGCCCACGGATTCCACGGCACGCTCCAGCGCAATTATGGCTGCAGGCACCCTGGTGTCGCGCGTGCTCGGCCTCGTTCGCGTGGCGCTTCTGGCGACGGCAATCGGTACGGCAGGCGCGGTATCCGACCTCTTTCCGGCGGCCAACAACCTGCCGACCTACATCTTCCTCATGATCGCAGGCGGTGTGTTCAATGCCGTACTGGTGCCGCAGATCATCCGGGCGAGCCAACAGCCGGACCGGGGCGCCGACTTCGTCAGCAGGCTGATGACACTCTCGGTGATCGTGCTCTTCGTGATGACGGTCCTCATCACCCTGGCGGCGCCGTTCATTGCGGACCTGCTTACCAATGTGTCCGGGGATGCACTGGCCCTTACCACGGTGTTTGCCTACTGGTGTCTGCCCCAAATCTTCTTCTACGGGCTCTACTCGATCATCGGGCAGGTGCTCAATGCCAACGGCTCATTCGGGCCGTACATGTGGGCGCCGGTGGTCAACAACATCGTTTCGATCTGCTTCCTCATCGCCTTCATCGTGCTCATGGGCGCTGAACGGACAACCGGCCACACCCCCGACACCTGGACCCCCACCCACACCCTGCTGCTCGCGGGCGGGACCACATTGGGCATCGTTGTGCAGGCCCTCGTACTCCTCGTTCCTCTGCGGCGCCTGCGACTCGGCCTGCGGCCACGGTTCGGTTGGCGTGGCGTAGGTCTGGGCAAGACCGGCCGGTTGGCGTCGGTCACCATCGTGACCATGCTGATCGGCAACGGCCTCTATATGGTCAACCAATGGGTAGCCACCATCGCGACCGAGGCTCGAACCGAATTGCCCCCGGATAGCTACATCGCCGGCCTGACCAATCTCGACATCGGTTCGCTGGTCTATGTGCTGCCGCACTCGGTCATCGCGCTCTCGCTTGCCACCGTGATGTTCAACAGCCTCGCGCGGGCACACACCGAGGACGACGTCGCCACCACCAAGGAGACACTGTCCCGGGGCCTGCGCACCATCGGCGTCGCCACCGTCTTCGGCTCAGCAGCGCTGCTCACCCTGGCAGGTCCGTTGGGCATGGTCTTCTCCGGCGGCATCCGAGAAGGCGGCGCGCTGAACGCGCTGATCATCAGCCTGCTCGCTGTCGGAGCGCCGTTCCTCAGCGCAAACTTCTTCATGAACCGTGTGTTCTACGCGGCCGAGGATGCCATCACCCCGCTGAAAATCCAGCTGATCCTCTCGGTCACGGGAGTGGCCCTGGCCCTGGGCGCCAGCCTGTTCGATCCCGGCCTGATCGTGCCCATGCTCGCGCTCAGCTACACCTTGGGAAACATCGTGGCCGTTATCGTCAGTCACGTCTTCCTGGTGCGGAAGATCGGGAGCTACGGTGCAGGGCACATCTACGACGTTCACGTCCGCCTGGTTGTCGCGGGACTGGTATCCGCCGCGGTCGGCGCCGCACTTCTGTGGGTATTCGGGGGCTACCGCCCCGAGGGCTTCGCCTGGCAGTCAGTGGCGAGCGCCGCCGTCGTTCTTGTGATTACCGGACCGGTGATGGCGGGCGTCTACTTCGGCATGCTCAAAGTCCTGCGTGTTACGGAACTGAGCGAGTTCCTGGCGCCGCTGCTCACACGCTTCAGGCGGCGTTAGCGTCGTCGAGTGCCGTCCCGGGTAATGCAGGGCACTGCAGTGCGGCTGCACTGGAGGCCCGGCTGTGACCGGTAGCATTGGTACAAACTATCCACAGTCGGGAGGAACTCGTGCCAGAAGCAGTAGACGTCGGTTCGGTACTGGGTGGCCGATACAAGGTCACCGCTTATGTACTGGCCTCTGCTGAGAGGGACCTGGTGCTGGACGGCGTCGATCAGGTGCTGAACCGTCCGGTGAGCATCCTGGTGGCGTCGGCGTCGAATGCCGGACAGGTTGCCACGAGTGCCCGGGAGGTTGCCACCGGAGAGCGTCCGGGCAACATCCAGGTCCTGGACCTCGGAATCACGGACTCCGGTACCTACCTCGTGACAAACCGAGCACCGGCCGCGGATCTGCTGGATCTGGTGATCCAGCAGGATGCGCCCTACATCGAGCCCTTCTTCACCGACACGCTCGGCTCCGAGATCTTCGGTGTGGCCCGCTCCACCGAACCGGAAACGTACGAAGACGACGACTACTACGACCACGAGGACGAGCACGAGCGCCGTCCCTCGCGGCTTCCAAAGGCCCGCATGCCGCGCTTTGGACGCGGAGGTGCCACCGCAGCGGGAGCCGCTGGAGCAGCGGGGCTCGCAGGCGGTGCCGCCGCGTCCGGCAACCATACCCAGCCGGGAACCGAACCGCAGCAGATCAGCGGAGCCCGACCCGCAGGAGGAGGCGGCGCGAGCGTACCTCCGCCGCCAAGCGCTCCGCCGCGTTCCACTCCCGCCGCGCCTCGCACTGAGCAGCCCCGTGCGGCTGCCTGGACCGACGAGGACCACGACGGTCACCAGGACAGCGGACCCCACCGTGCTGCTTCCCGCTTCCCTGCCGCTGCAGCGGCGGGCGGGGCATCCGCTGCCGGCACCCAGTACGGCGATGACTCCTATGAGGATTACGACGACGACGATCGCCGCAACAACCCACGCTTCACCCGATTGCTCGTAGGTGTGGTCCTGGCTCTCGTGATTGTCGGCGCCGTCGTTCTCGCCGTCACGCAATTGCGCCCCCTCTTCGGCCCGCCTACCGCCAGCGAAACCACAACCTCCCAGGCAGCCGGAGAAGGCACTGCAGAAGCGAGCGAAGAGCCAGCAGCCGAGGGAAGCTCCTCCGCTGCGGCACCGGAAGAGCTCGTTGACCCGGTTCCGGCCAATGTAATCCGCCTCGTTCCGGACAACCCGGAACTGAACGCACAGACCGACGCCGACCTCGGAACGATCATCGACGGTAATCCCGCGAGTTTCTGGGGCAGCCTCGTCTACGCGAACGAGACGTTCGGTGGGCTGGCACAAAACCTTGCACTGGTGGTGGAGCTCGAGGAGCCTTCCAACATCTCCGAGATTCAGATCGAGCAGCTGAACAGTTCCGGTGGCAGCTTCACGGTACTGCTCAACGATGAGCCGACTCTCGACGGCGCCACCCAAGTAGCGCAGTCAGGCTTCACCGGCCCGTCAGTCACATTCAATGTGCCTCAGGTCGATGGCGCACCTCCGACGGCGCAGTATGTGATCGTGAACTTCACCCAGCTGCCCCGACTCTCAAACGTCCAGGCACAGTACCCCTGGGGCATGCGTATTGCAGAGATCAGCGTCTCCTAGCTTCCCAGCCTGCCCTGTGCCAGTGTGCGGAATAAGCAGGTTGGCGCTGTCGTTGACGCAGAAGACCGCGACCGGACCGAACGGGTTCGATCGCTCTCACCGATAGAAAGGTTCGTCCACCCCGTGAGCACTGAGACAGAAACCGGTCAGTCCGCGTCCAGCGAGATTCGCGATGTCATCATCGTCGGATCAGGACCGGCCGGCTACACCGCAGCGGTATACACCGCCCGGGCGAACCTCAAGCCGCTGCTGATCGCCAGTTCCGTGACTGCTGGTGGAGAGCTGATGAACACCACCGACGTCGAGAACTACCCGGGCTTCCCCGAGGGCGTCATGGGGCCGGACCTCATGGAGAACTTCGAGAAGCAAGCCGCCCGGTTCGGCACCGAGATCCTTTTCGAGGACGTCACCTCCGTAGACCTCGAAGGCGACGTAAAGACCGTCACGATCGGCACCGGCGAAACCTTCCGTGCACGGGCCGTCATCATCTCCACTGGTTCCGCATACCGCGAGCTCGGGCTGGAGGACGAGAAGCGGCTCTCCGGGCACGGCGTCAGCTGGTGTGCAACCTGTGATGGGTTCTTCTTCAAGGATCAGGACATTGCAGTCATCGGAGGCGGAGACTCTGCGATGGAGGAGGCGTTGTTCCTCACCAAGTTCGCGCGCTCTGTCACTGTGGTGCATCGCAGGGACACGCTCCGGGCTTCCCGCATCATGCAGGACCGGGCGTTGGCTCACGAGAAGATTCGGTTCGAGTGGAACGCTCAGGTTGTCGGCATTCACGGTTCCGACAAGGTTACCGGTCTTACTCTTCAGAGCACCGTGGACGGGTCAACTCGGGACCTGGCCGTCACCGGCATCTTCGTTGCGATCGGAAATGATCCCCGCGTTGAACTCGTCAAGGATCAGCTCGAGCTCACTGAAGAGGGAACGATTGCTGTCCTGGGGCGGACGTCCAAGACTTCACTGCCCGGCGTCTTTGCTGCCGGCGATGTGATTGACCCGACCTACCGACAGGCCATTACCGCTTCGGGGTCCGGGTGCGTTGCCGCGATTGACGTTGAGCACTACCTCGCTGACCTTGGGGACGCTGTAGACACTGCGGCCGAAGTACCTACTCCGAAATCAGAGAAAGTCTCCGAGACAGCTGCTGTCTAGGAACAAGAAGGAGCAAAACTATGAGCAATGCCAAGGAAGTTACCGATTCGAGCTTCGAATCTGACGTACTCAACGCTTCGAAACCCGTGATGGTTGATTTCTGGGCTGAGTGGTGTGGTCCGTGCCGCAAGCTGTCCCCGATTCTGGACGATATCGCTGCGGAGCACTCCGAGAAGATTGACGTCGTGAAGCTCAATGTGGACGACAACCCGGCCACTGCTGCGAAGTACGGGATCACTTCAATTCCGGCTGTATACGTCTTCAAGGATGGCGCAGTAGCAGCAACATCGATCGGCGCCAAGCCGAAGGTTGTACTTGAGCAGGAGTTCGCCGAATTCCTCTGAACTGTCTAAGCGACAGGCCGGTCTCCTTTGAGGGACCGGCCTTTTGTTTAATCGCGATGGCTTTCGCTTAACCCGCAACGATCGGACCGGCTACTAGCGAATACACCAGGGTGGTGCAAGTCAGAATATGTACCTCACGACGTTTCACGTGAAACTGCCGGATCAAGGGGACGGCCGAGGAGAGTGCTAGCACGCACACCAGGAGCGGCCCGCTGATAAGGAAAAGTGTCGGGCCCCGATCCTGCCGAACGTCAAGATAGACAAAGTAAATTCCCGCACAAGCACGCGCTTCGGTGACTCTCCCGGCAAGAGGACCGCGATATCTGGTGGGGCGAGGAGGCCATAACAACACAGCCTCTTTCACCCAGGTGGAACCGACGGGGTATGAGGAACTGACTTTCGTGGTCAAAGCTAAGGCTGTTGGCCGTGCGATAGAACGCATACTCACAGCCGTGCCCACTAGTCCCTGATTACAGGCGACACCGTGCCAAGCCCGTTTGACTGCCAAAGCGCAAATATATCGACGCTGCCTCGCAATGGTGCAGCGGCAATGCACTTAACCACGCCGCCTACGTTTCACGTGAAACTCCTCCCGGTACAACAGCTACCGCGTAGCGCTGGCAGTAGTACCCAGACCGGAACAGCGAGAAGGGAAAACTCTCTCGGGGGCGCCCGATGTCGCCCCTTTGACACCGCCGAAGGAACATAGTGCGATCCAGGCTAACTAATACGGCCGCCCGGTTGCACTGTTATCTGCGCCGCAGTAGGAAGCCAGGAGTGCGCACGGAACTGTGACCGCCGGACCGCTCTGAGGTGCCTGCGGAAGGCCAGCATGAGAGGTGTCGCGAAAGCAACCGCCACGGCGCGTAGCGTAGGGTCAAGTGTGAAGCTACTGCGAGGCCGTGCGGTTTCACGTGAAACGCTAACCGGGACGTCAAGACACCTCTACCTCCGACACGAACCCGCGCGGGCGGAATCCTCCATTCGGTGCGCCTAGTACGTCACATCTGATCGCATCCCGCGAGCTGCTGACTCAACTCAAGGCTGTCGCCGGCATGCGGCCCGTATTCGATGTCCCGAGAACATGTCACCCGCTAGCATAGAGGCGGCCGCGACCACATTCGAGTTGGCCTCGAACCTGGTTCCAGGTGAGAGTGGGCGTACCGATCAGTGATCAGCACGTCCGGTACTAGTCCCTGCTTAAGAGGTCGCGAGACTCCGACTGCCATCTTTAGGTTCGATTGGGGCTGATCATCGTGCGACAGGGCGATATGTACGCAGCGGTAGTGCCGCGCCAGCGACGTCGTGAGTAGGCTACCAACATCTCGTGATTAGGTCCTGTAGAAGCCGCAAGCCCTACGACCCTAGCCGAGGAAGAGGCACAACCACTGAAACAACAATGGGGCTCAAGCCCCCACGCCCTCGTGGAGCCCAGCGGGTTCCACGACCACTAGCTAAAGCGAGTTGCCGTTCCACGTGAAACATGCGCTAGGCGACGGTTGGCAGTAGATGCTCTGGCGCCGCACCGGGACGCGAAGGCCACTTCTCGACTGCCCCGCAGGTGTCACCAACATGGCCGAGAGCGAGCCTTCCAAGCGAATGAGTGGTTGCGGACGTACCGTCGAGGTAGCGCACGGGCGATTTTGGGCGTGGGCAGGTGTGGGCCAGGCGGCAGAGCGTTATGTCGCTTCCACCTCGCGCTCTCCACGGCCACGCCCCCTAGCCCTGCCCGCTGGCCCACTCACCGTACTCGAACTCGGTCTTATCGCCTCGCCATCGCGGGCAGACCGCCACGATCGCCCTTCTGGACGCGAATCTGATCCACCAACTAGCCGTACCGGTTCTGCCACGTCCTCATCATCAGTAGTGCACTGGCCTGGGCTGTTTAACGGGATGCCCGGCCACCTCAGGTACAGCCACGCATCACCCGTATACGTAATGTTCAGGCAGCCTGTGGCTCCAATAGGCGCGGTGCCAGCCGTAGAACTCCTGCCTTTTCACGTGAAACGGCGGGTTAAGTCCCACTCCGGTGCGGGTTCTATACGGTGCCCTGATCAGTTGTCGCGCCATTGGGATCCGCAGTTCAGCCCAAAGCTGACATTGAACCGCCTGGACGCTCAGCAGGGGAACGTAGCAGCCTAGCTTCTCGATCGGCATCCGACCTGCAGCGCGACGGACTGGAACACGCCCGATCTGCCCGATTCCGGTTACCTCCCTAGTCAATCGAGGCAGGCCCACTCTTTCACCCCCTGAGTCCGCCTTTGAAGGGCCGTTGGGGATAGTGCCGGCCGCACTGTGCTTTGGGTTTCACCTCGTCCTGTCGCTAGCAGCAATTCCTCTATCCGGTAGTGAGAATCGAAATGCCTGGGCGTTTGGCGCTAAGCTGTCCATACCGAGGGAGGCAGAAGACGCGCCGGAGAACCTAGGTTTGCCGAGGACCAAACACTGCCTTGAAGTCAGAGCCCCAGTCCGTCCACCCAGAAGCACAAGTGTGTCAAGGGAGTACGAGCACCACACAAGTGGTCACCCTGTTTCACGTGAAACGATGGCCCTTGCGACACCAGCCGGGGACGCCGCGGGTTGGGTACACCCGGAAGTGCAGTTGCGGTTGATGACGCTACCGAAGGCAGAGTCGACGTCGAGAGTAGTCTTCAGATCGAGCCCAGACGGACGTATAAGAACTGCTTGGAGGTTCAACGCTGTCCTGATCCGTGTGTGCGGCATTCTGCGCGGTTGGCGGCACGAGCGGTCGCTCATCGCCACAATCCCATGGGTTAGACCAACCAACCAACTTCTTGTGCACAGACCTTTGTAATGATCCTGTTCGACGTGAAACGGCACGCCTAATCAGCGAACTACAGCACAGCGACGGGTTTAACGCACATCCACCCATCATTGATTCATCTAGACAACGTAGACGAGCTGAACGCTAACTCCTCGCTCCTTCGCGCCGGCAGCAACCTGGCCTTCCTTTGAGATGGTCGAATAGAGACATTGAGGAGCACCTCAGACACTCATACCAAGCATCCGACGGCAGGCCTACCGTAATACCCGAGCACGCGGCCGGTCGCTCATTATGGACCTCCTCCTGCTAGGCTTGCACACGCGCGACTGTGCGAGGGGCTGTTTCACGTGAAACAGCCCTCTTGGCAACACAACTCTGTACTACGACAGTACGAATGCCCACAAAATCGGGTTCGCAACGTCAACATTAGCTACCTCAGTACTGAATTCCGACTCGTTGGCGTCGGCAGCAACCTTCACCATAATTTCGAAAAGTTCACATGATGAAGACGCTGCCAGACGGTCTAAGCCCTAGTGTCAGCATCCAGACATGTTGGCGGGGCGAGGCGGGCCTTCCCTCATCGCTCACCTGGACCAACTTGGGCGTGCACACCGATATGCCGCATGAGGATCCGCGCTGTTTCAAGTGAAACAGCCCTCTTCCGCAGCGCAACGAAGGACTGAGACCGCATCGAAGCCCTCATGTTCCGCCCGGATCGCCAGCACAGACGACTCCGACGCTGACAAGCCGCTTCTTCGCACCGACAGCATCCTTTCACCATGTTTTCAACAATGGTCGCAGGGACGCGTTCCAGATAGTCCAAGCCCTACGTGCCTAGCACCCGAACTTATTGACGGGGCGAGGCGAGCAGTCGCGCCATCGCTCACTCGCACCGACCAGAGAGTGCACTCCCCAGATTAGGAAGGGCGCTGTTTCACGTGAAACAGCGCCCTTCCGCTACAGCACTGAAGACTACGACGGGTTGAGTACGCCCATGATACGGTTCAAATCGTCAACACTGGCGAACTCGATGCTGACCCGACCCTTCTTAGCGCCGAGAGTAATCTTCACATTCGTATCCAGACGGTCGGATAGAGATGTCGCCAGGTAGTCCAAACGCTCATGCCTTGCACCCGCGCGTGGCGCGTTCTGCTTCGCGGGGCGACGCAGTCCGTCGCTCATCGCTACAATCTCCTCCGTTGACCTAACCGAGAGACCCTCAGCGACAATCCGCTGGGCCAACTTCTCCATTTCTGCAGGGTCAGACAAGCCGAGGAGAGCACGGGCGTGCCCAGCACTCAGCACGCCTGCAGCAAGACGCCTTTGCACCAGCGGAGGAAGCTTCATCAAACGAAGCGTGTTGGAAATCTGTGGCCTAGAGCGACCGATCCGGCTTGCTAACTCCTCTTGTGAGCATCCAAAGTCATCCAAGAGCTGTTGGTAGGCGGCTGCCTCCTCCAAGGGGTTCAGCTGGCTCCGATGGAGGTTCTCCAGCAGGGCGTCCCTAAGGAGATCGTCATCCGTAGTGTCCCGGATGATCGCGGGCACCGTTTCCAGTCCCGCTTCTTTGGTTGCACGCCACCGCCGCTCACCCATCACCAGCTCATACGCCTGCTCACCACCCTCAGCTGAGCGACGCACGACGATTGGCTGAAGTACCCCAATTTCGCGGATCGAATGCACCAGTTCGGCCATCTCGTCCTCGTCGAACACCGAGCGGGGCTGCTTGCGGTTCGGGTGAATAGATAGAACAGGGAGTTCGGCGAACCTGGCACCCGGTACTTCCTTCAGCGTTTCACGTGAAACCTCGGCACCAGAATCCGGGAGGTCTCCGGAATCAGCGAGAGCGCGCTTCTCCTCGTCTACTTGCTCTTCGTCGGATTCTTCCCGAATCGCAGGAAGAGCGATTTCGTCATCCTTGGTCGGGGCGACGCTAGCCACGGACTCATTTGCGGGCGCTTCCAGGGCCTCAGTACGCTCGGCTTCCGTAGCCCCGCGCTCTTTGACCGAGGCCTTCAACTGAGGTTTCTCGGGAGCCTCCTCCGGGGCGGGAGCCGGCTTGGCTTTCCTCGGAGCCTCGGAGGTTGCTTTACGCGGCGAGCCCGCCCTGCCACCAGAGCGCTTGGCAGGTGCAGTCAGTGCATCCTTATTGATCGCGGACTTGCTGGGCGCCGCTCCATTCAGACCGTCTACATCAGCTTGGCCCTGCCGTGCGCCGTTTCCGTTCCCTGAGGGAAAGAACAGGTCAACCGGGCGTCCCCGCTCGTTCGCGCGTCCAGTACCCGAGTCAGCCTTCCGCTCTTCCTCGACACCGCTCGGTATTAGTGCTCCAAGGCCACGACCCAGCCCTCTACGCTTTTCAGGCATACAACGGTTCCTCTCGACCGAGAGCAGACAAACTGCGCAAATTGATATCGCGTCAATTCTACTGGCGGCTCGATGAAGTGCCGTGTAGGCGCTCTACGAACGTTCCGCGAGTTCCGCAGCTGCTTCTAGATACGAAAGTGCCCCACTGGAGGACGGATCGTAGGTGAGAACCGTTTGCTGGTAGCTTGGGGCTTCGGATATCCGCACGGACCGGGGAACCACTGCCTTGAGCACCTGATGCGGGAAGTGTTCCCTCACCTCAGCCGCGACCTGGGCAGCCAGGTTGGTCCTGCCGTCATACATGGTGAGCAATATGGTTGATACAACTAGATCGGCATTCAGGTGCTTCTGAATCATCTCGATGTTCTTCAGCAACTGGCTCAGTCCCTCAAGGGCGTAGTACTCGCACTGGATGGGAATCAGTACTTCACGGGCTGCCACGAACGCATTCACAGTGAGCAATCCGAGACTAGGTGGGCAGTCAATGAAGATGTAATCCAGACGCTCTTCGCCCTTCTCCGCCCTCTCGCGTGCATAGAGCTCGATAGCCCTGCGAAGCCTTTGCTCGCGAGCTACAAGGGAGACCAGCTCAATCTCCGCACCAGCCAAGTGAATTGTGGCCGGCGCACAGATAAGTTTTGGAATGTCCGGGCATTGTGCGACGACGCTAGCCAATGGCTGGTCGTCGATCAGGACGTCGTAGATGCTGTCCACGTCTGCGTGGTGCTCAATACCCAAGGCAGTCGACGCATTTCCCTGGGGATCAATATCAATGACCAGCACATTCAGACCGGCTGAAGCCAGAGCAGCGGCCAGATTCACCGTGGTTGTTGTTTTACCTACGCCACCCTTTTGATTACTCACGGTCAGGATGCGGGTGTCTGCAGGGCGTCGTAGCTTCCGCCCAAGCAGCTTTTCCCGTCGACGCGTCTCGGAGGCGAGTTCACGCGCTAGCGGCGTGCTGTCATCCATAACATCGATGACGTTCTTCGGTTCTCCGTTGCTTTTCATCGCCGACTCCACCCCAGCCTTAGCAGACCCTACCACCGCCGACGTTTCACGTGAAACAATCCCGGTGTTGATCGGGTTTGAAAACACCTTAGGTTGAATATCCGCAATAGTGATTGCCAGAGACGAGCCAATGCTCGTGCTCGGCAGCTCGCGCCGTGTGGCTGAATCTTTCGTCACAAGCGTCTCGCTCACTTTCAGGGTGCGGAAAGGGTTCACTCTAGGTTAGCTGTTACGCCGTGCATACCCGACGAGACACCACGCAGTGTCTGGAATCTCCCCTCAACCACCCCGTCACCGGCTGACAACAATACGGACCACCGTTGTCGGTTCCTCCAAAAGGCTGCTGCCGACCGCTTCGATTCTGGTGTCCACGCCGCCAAGCCGGCGGATAACCTTTGCCGCCTTCGCAACCTCCTCCGCCGCGCTCCGCCCCTTGATGGCAAGAACTTCACCGGAGCCCTGAAGGAGCGGGATGGTCAGGGTTGCCAGACCAGTAAGGGCGGACACGGCCCTGGCCGTCACAACATTCACGTCGAACTTTCCGACAGCCTGCTCTGCGCGCCCACGGAAAATATCGACATTGGTCAGACCGAGGTCTTGCGTCACTTCGTGCAACCAGGCAACGCGGCGCTCGAGGGGCTCAATCAGCACAAGCTGTGCATCCGGGCGAGCGATCGCAAGGGCAACCCCCGGCAAACCGGCACCGCTTCCAACGTCTGCTATACGTGCGTCGGAGGGAACCAGCTCTCCGATAACGGCGCAGTTGAGAACGTGCCTTTCCCACAAACGCGGAACCTCACGAGGGCCAAGCAACCCCCGCTCGATGCCCGAAGTCGCCAGATGCGATACGAAACGTTCAGCCAGTGATAGGCGTTCTCCGAAGATGGTTCGAGCTGCCTGAAGCTCTTTTGTCCCTATTTCAACCGACATCGGGATCCCTCCTTGAAAGAGAAGAACGACGTCTCAGGAACTCGCCGAGACGACGATATGGCGGCGCGAGCCTTCACCCTCCGACTCACTTACCAGCCCGAGATCCGCGATGATGTCGTGCACAATCTTGCGCTCATAGGCAGACATCGGAGCGAGAGCGATGTCCTCCCCGGTTTCCTTCACCTTCCCGGCCGCACGCTCGGCAATCTCGCGAAGCTCCCGCGTGCGCGTTTCGCGGAAACCGTCGATGTCCAGGACCAGGCGTGAACGGGTACCTGTGGACGTCAGGACAGATAGGCGGGCCAACTCCTGCAGAGCCTCGAGAACCTCGCCGTCACGTCCGACCAGTGACTGAAGACCCTGGGCATCACTGTCTTCAGAGACGATCGAGATGTAGGTGCGGCCGCCGCGTACCTCAATATCGATATCTCCGTCGATGTCCGCTATGTCTAGGAGTTCCTCGAGGTAGTCAGCGGCCACATCGCCCTCGTCCTCAACAGACGCAGCACTATCGTGATCGACCGCATCCTCGTTCACGGCCTCGATGGTCTCTTCCTGGATGTTGTCAGTGCTCATTTGCGTTTCCTGTTCTTGCGCTGAGGCTGTACTCGTTGACCCTTGGGCTGCGCGACGGCTTCCACCGCCGGCTCAGGCTTCTTCTCGCCAAGCAGGGGAACCATCGGCAGGCCCTTCTTCGCACGACGCTCGGCCAGGGCCTTGGCTGCGGGGGATCCAGGAGTGGGCATACGCCGGATGACGTAGAACTGCTGCACCATGGTCCAAAGGTTGGTGGTGGTCCAGTAGATCAGTACACCGATCGGGAAGTTGATGCCGCCGACGCCGAAGACCAACGGCAGGATGTAAAGCATGAGCTTCTGCTGGCGCATGAAGGGGCTCTGCATTGCCTCTTCAGACATGTTCTTCGCCATGATCTGCTTCTGCGTGATGAACTGCGACGCAGTCATCGCGAGGATCATGATGATTGAGAGGATGGCGACCGAGGTATGGCCCGGCGTACCCCATCCATGCAGCAACGAGGAAGACAGTGGAGCGCCGAAGATTTCCGCGGCATCGAACTGCCGAACGTCCTCAACAGTCAGCGCACCGATACCTTCGCCGTTATCGCTAGCTGTGGAGACTCCATTCAGCACCGTAAACAGAGCGAAGAAGAACGGCATCTGGATGAGGATGGGCAGGCATGCTGCGAAGGGATTGGTCCCGTGCTTCTTATACAGTGCCATCTGCTCCTGCGTCATTGCCTGACGCGAGAGCTGGTCCGTCTTGCCCTTGTACTTTTGCTGCAGCTTGCGCAGATCGGGCTGAAGCGCCTGCATTCCGCGCTGTGCCTTGATTTGCTTGACGAAAACCGGAATCAACGCAGCTCGGATGACCACGACCAGGCCGACGATGGACAGGGTCCACGTCCACCCGGATGCTGCGTCCATTCCGAGGAAGGTGAACCCCTCGTGGAACGCCCACATGATCCAGGACACCAGCCACCGGAAGGGCAGGAGAATCGTTTCGAAGAAGTCCATAGTCTTATTGCTCCTCAGGCCGCGGGGCGGCTTTCCTCATCTGCGGGAATCACCGGGTGATTCAGCACTACAATTCGCGGCTCTTCGCCCGGCGCAAAGTGTCGCCCACCTGCAGGGACATGGTCGACACCGCCGTCGTTCCACGGATGGCAGCGACACAGCCGTTTTCCAGCAAGCCATGAGCCTTTCAAGGCACCGTGAACGGTTACCGCCTCCAGGGCATACGCCGAGCAGGAGGGGAAGAATCGGCATACCTGCCCATACAGCGGCGAGACCACCAACCGGTAAGTCTTCAGAAGAGCGATCAGCATGTTGCGGGGAATCGACGCGAGCCGCGACAGGTTCGACGGCGGATGAACCGTTGTCATGTGCCGTCTCCTGTTCTGCCGCTACTGTTCTTGATCGACCGCTTGGCGCTGGATGCGAGGCATCGTTCGAAGTCGGAACTGAGTTCCGGCCAGCCGGCGGAAGCCGAAGAAGGCAGGGCCCGGACAACGACATCAAGACCGAGGGGCCTACGAACCAGAGCTGCTGCCGCCGCTTCTCTCAGTCTCCTCTTAACGAGGTTCCGGGTAACGGCGTTCCCCACATTCTTCGACACTATGAAGCCGAACCTGGATGGGTTCTCGGTTCCTGTTCCGACCGCATATAACACCAAGTTCCGGCACCCTGATCGGGCACCGGAACGGACGGTGTGTGAAAAATCTTTGGCCGTCCGAACTCGGTGGGCGGTAGACAGCACCTGGAGCTCCGGGACGGTCAGGGCATCACGAAAGTCATGACGCCGGCGGACGGATTAACTGCTGCTAAGCCGAGAGCTCGGTGCGTCCCTTGCTGCGGCGCGCGGAGAGGATTGCGCGGCCTGCGCGGGTGCGCATGCGAAGGCGGAAGCCGTGCTTCTTGGCACGACGGCGGTTATTCGGCTGAAAGGTCCGCTTGCTCACTGTTGATACTCCAGAACGTTCTTGGCATGCGCTTCCGTTGCTACAAGGGGGAAGAACGGAACGGCGCAATGAAGTTGTACATCCGCCCTGCGCACCTACTCGTACTGTCCAGCCTATGGCTGACGGTGTGAAGGCATGCGAAATGCAGACATAAAGGACTACCTAACGTTAGGGCACTGAAAGCAGGGCGGTCAAACCGGCTCTGAAGCACCCTGTGCAGGAAATGGGGATATCTCTGTGGACAACCTGTGAGGATCATCGGTAGGACTGTGGAGTCAGGCTATCGCGAACGTGAGCTGATCCACAGCGCCTGCGCCAGCTATCGCCTGCATTCTTCATCGTCTACTGTTGCCGGGTGGCGCATTTATCCACGGGTTGTGCATAACTCTGTGGATTAGTTGCCTTCCTGGACCAGAGAGTCCGTCAAAACTTCAGTTGAGGACATTA